>BTQG01000013.1:0-37089 GCA_036985755.1 Acidimicrobiia bacterium
GTGAACGGCTGGAGCTCGGGAACGGGTTGGGAGCCGAGCACCTGTCTGGCCACCAGCTTGCCGATACCGGTCATCTTGAAGCCATGGTTGGAATCGGCGATCAGATACACGTTGGGCATGATCCAGTCCAGGATGGGAACGTTGTCCGGGGTGAAGGCGCCGATCCCCCCGTTGCGACGCTCCTTGAAGTTGGGTCGGATCCCTTCGAATCGCTTCATGAACATGCCCATGACCGCCGTCATGTAGTCGGCGAACTGGGGACCCGCCTGGTACTCGTCGTTGGCGTGCCCGTAGGGATCGACCATGGCGTCGGAACCCAGCTTGACCGGCATGGCGCCGCCCTGGATCCCGGGTCGCTGCATGCGCTCGGTGCCGTTCTTCCAGTAGGCGTAGACGTTGTCGTCGAGTTCCTTCCCGGTGCCCGGGTCGTACACCGGGGTGTTCATCAGCTCGATGTGGAGTACGGGAGGGTTGCGGTTGTCGGCGGTGTAATAGGGGCCGTCGAAGTAGATCTCTCCCTCCTCCAGCCGCCAGAACGTCCACATGTCCTTCTTCGCGACCGTGGATCCATCGGCATAGCCGACGTCGAGCGTCAGCGGCAGGCCCAGCATGTCCCAGTGGAACGGGACCCACGCCCCGACACAGAGGAAGAACACCTCGGCCTCGATGCTTCCCTGGTTGGTCCTGACCGCCCTGACCTCATCGTCGATGATGTCGTAGCCCATCACCTCGACGCCGGAGTAGATCTGCACCCCATACCGCTCGCACATGGCGGTCAACCCCTCGACGGTCTGTGCGGTGCCTGCGTAGCCGCTCAGCTTTTCGTGGATGACCACGTCGATGGTGTGGTGCTTGAAGTCGGGCCAGACCCCGGTGAGGAATTCACGCGCCTCCCGGCCGACGTAGAGGTCCGAGGTGTAGCCGATGCTGTTCTGGCTGCGGTGGATGCGTTCGTAATCGGCGATCTGGTTCTCCTCGCCACAGGAGATGTAGCCGACCTGTTGGAACCCGAACAGCACCGGGTCGTAGTTCCACACGTCGACAGACTCGCGCACGATGGCGTGCAACGGCTCGGTCATGTAGAAGTTGCGCACACAGCCACAGGCGATCCCGGTGGCGCCGGCCCCCGGTGCGGTCTTGTCGAGCAGCACCACGTCCCTGCCCGATCCCTCTCCTCGCGACTCAAGCTCCATCGCCAGATGCCAGGCGGTGCTCAGTCCGTGAACCCCTCCACCGATGACGACATAACGGGCCGAGTCGGGTGGTGCGATCATTCGGGCTCCCTCGGTTCCAGCCGCTCCCGCCAGGCGTACCAGCCGGTATAGCCGTCCCGCTCGCGTTGCTCACTCGGTCGGATGTCGACGAGCAGAGCGCCGGCCTCGACCTCGCCCTCCAGCTGCTCCGGGGGAACGCGATCCAAGGCGGCGCGGACTCGCTCCAATAACTCTTCAACCGAGATCGACATCGTCCCGCCAGTGTATGCGTGTGGACCGGGCTGTATCGTGCCCGTCGATGACACAACAAGAGGCGGTCGGACAGCCCAGGCGGCGGGCGAGTAGGCGCCGCACCGCGCAGGCTCCCTCGACCGACCATTACCGCCAGCTCACCAACCCGTACGAGTTCCTGCGTGTCCTCGACGACGACCAGATCGACGCCATCCACCAGGCCGCCCTCCACGTACTGGCTAACGACGGCATGCGGGTCCTGGAGCCGGAGGGGATCGCCCACTTCACCGCTGCCGGGGCCGCGGTCGACGAACAGCTGGTTCGTCTCGATCCCGAGCTTGTGGCGGCCTCCCTCGCCACTGCCCCTGCCGAGTTCGACATCACCTCGCGATCACCACAGCGGCAGGTGAGGATCGGTGGCCGAAACGTTGTCAACGCGCCGGTCGGGGGCCCGCCTCATGCCACCGATCTCGATCAAGGGAGACGGGCGGGGACGTTGCAGGATTTCGAGAACTTCGTCCGCCTCACCCAGCATTACGACGTCGTGCACATCAACGACGGCACCATCGAGCCCCAGGACGTCCCCATCGCAGTGCGGCACCTGGAGACGGTGCGAGCCATGCTCACCCTGAGCGACAAGGTGCCGTTCGTCTATGCGCGGGGGCGGGGCCAGGTGAGCGACGCCTTCGACATGCAGCGCATCGTGCTCGGGCTCAGCGAGGACGAGTTCGCCGAGCAGCCCAGGTGCTTCACCGTTATCAACACCAACTCGCCACGCCAGCTCGACGTGCCGATGTGCCTCGGCATCATCCAGTTCGCCGAGATGAAGCAGGTGTCGGTGATCACGCCGTTCACCCTTGCCGGGGCGATGGCGCCGGTGACGCTCGCCGGAGCCTTGACCCTGCAGCATGCCGAAGCGCTGTTTGGGATCACGCTGGCGCAGATCGTCCGACCGGGCGCCCCCGTCGTCTACGGCGCCTTCACCTCCAACGTCGACATGCGCTCGGGCGCCCCGTCATTCGGCACGCCGGAGGCATTTCAGTCGGCGCTGGCCAGCGGGCAGCTCGCCCGCCACCTCGGGCTCCCCTGGCGGTCCTCGGGGTCGAGCACCTCGCCCATCGCCGACGCCCAATCCGGCTACGAGACCATGATGAACATGATGGGGGCGGTACTGGGCGGCGCCAACGTGATCATCCACGCTGCCGGTTGGGTCGAGTCCGGGCTCAGTGCCTCCTACGAGAAGTTCATCCTCGACGTCGAGATGCTCCAAATGCTCGCCGAGGCGTTCTCGCCGCTGGCGACCACCGAAGCCGACCTCGGCGTCGATGCCATCAGCGGCGTCGACCCCGGTGGGCACTTCTTCGGGACCGAGCACACCCTGGAGCGCTACGACACCGCGTTCTACGAGCCGATCGTGTTCACCCGGAACAGTTTCGAGCAATGGGAGGAGGCCGGCGCGCCGACGGCAACCGAGCGGGCCAACGCCGTCTGGAAGCAGGTCCTCACCGACTTCGAGCCTCCGCCACTCGACGAAGCGGTCCTCGAGGAGCTCGACGAGTTCGTTGAGCGGCGCACCGCCGAGGGGGGAGCGCTCCCGCCGTAGCCGGATACCGATGACGTGCCCTATATCCTCCCCACATGACCGACCGTTTCGATGCCGTCATCATCGGCGCCGGGATCATCGGCGCCAACATCGGTTTCGAGTTGTCCAAGGCCGGCTATCACACCCTCAACATCGACAAGCTGCCCGCCTCCGGATACGGATCGACGGCGAACTCGTGCGCCATCATCCGCACCCACTATTCGACCTGGCCGGGGGTGGCCTTGGCCTACGAAGGGGTCTTCTACTGGAGGAACTGGGCGGACTACCTCGAGGTCGAGGACGAGCGAGGCCTGATCGAGTACATCGAATGCGGTGGCGTCTACCTGGGCAACGACGAACGATACGCCGAAAAGGTGCTGCCGATCTTCGACGAGATCGGTATCCCCTATGAGATCTGGGACAACGAAACCCTGGCCGAGCGCATCCCCGGCATCAACCCCGGGAGGTTCGCCCCCGCCACCCGGGCCGACGATGAGCGCTTCTGGGAGGAGCCATCCGGGAACCTGAACGGGGCGATCTTCTCTCCCGTCGCCGGCTACATCACCGACCCGCAACTGGCCACTCACAACCTGCAGCGAGCTGCCGAAGCCAAGGGTGGTGAGTTCTGGTTCAACGCCGAGGTGACCGCGATACCATCACGAGCCGGGAGAGTCACCGGTGTCGAGCTCGCCGACGGCTCTTCAATCGAGGCGCCGATCGTGGTGAACGTCGCAGGACCGCATTCGTTCGTCATCAACGAGATGGCCGGCGTCGCCGACGGGATGAAGATCAAGACCAGGGCGCTCCGCCACGAAGTCCAGCACCTGGCGCCGCCCGAGGGTCTCGACTTCGAGAACAACGGATACCTCGTTGGTGACGACGACCTCGGCACCTACTTCCGCCCCGAGGTAGGCAACAACCTGCTGTTGGGCAGCCAGGACCCCGAATGCGACCCGAAGGAGTGGATAGCCGACCCCGATGACTTCAACCGACAGCTCACCGATGACCAATGGGAGACCCAGGTGTACCGGCTGGCGAAACGGCTGCCCGAGCTCGGCATCCCGACCACCAAGAAGGGGGTCGTAGACCTCTACGACATCAGCGACGACTGGATCCCCATCTACGACCGGACCGATCTCGATGGCTTCTACGTTGCCATCGGCACCAGCGGCAACCAGTTCAAGAACGCACCGAGCGCGGCGTTCGCCATGACCAGGCTCATCGAGCGGGTAGAAGCCGGCAGCGACCACGATGCCGACCCGGTCAAGGTCACCCAGCCGTACAGCGGGCTCGAGCTCGACATGAGCGCCTTCAGCCGCAACCGGGAGATCAACCAGGATTCGTCGTTCACCGTGTTGGGGTGAGCAAGGGATTCTCGACGCAGGTCAGGCGACCTCGCCGACTCGCCGGCTCCACTCGAACCAGCCGCCGTCGTATACGGAAACGTCTGGCCAATCCATGAGGTAGGCGTAGAAGAACGTCTCGCTCGCCCTCCAGCCGGTGCCACAGTAAAACGCGACCTTCTTGTCCGGGGTGATGCCAGCTTCCCCCCAGGCGGAGGCGATCTCGTTGAAATCCCTCATGGTGTTGTCGATGTTGCGGTAGTGCTGCATGTGGTAGGCATCGCTCCCGCAGTCCGTCCACACGGCACCCGGGATATCCCCCAGTTCTTCGATGTAGTTGTATCCACTGGTCTCACCGCGATTCTCAGGCGAGCTCCTGATGCTCACCAGCACACCGTCGGGATCGGCGATCAGGTCCACCGCCTCCTCGAAATCGATGAAGAAGCAGGAACGGGCAGGAATCGTGGTCCCGAATTCAGGGGCGGGGGCTGGAATGCGGATCTCGGTCTCTACCGGATACCCGGCCGCAAGCCAGACGTTGAGGCCACCGTCGAGCAGCCGTACGTCGTCAACCCCGGCGTAGAGGAGAATGGCTGCTGCCCTGGTGGCAGCGATCTGGCCCGCTCTACGGCCGGGTTTTTGCTCCGTGGGGTCGGCGGCGGTATCTCTCCCGTACACGATCACGGTGGTGTCTCGGCTGATGCCGAGCTGGATGATGGCTGCCTCCAAATCCTCGGGCGAGCGCCGGTTCCAGTCTGTGGCGGACTCCAATGTGTTGGTGTCGAGGTGGATGGCGCCGGGGATATGACCGCGCTCGTATTCTTCCGGTACGCCGTAGTTGACATGAAACACGGCAGAGTCTCCGACAGGGGCCTCGTCGATCTGGCCGCCATCGAGCAGTCCGCGTACCCACTGCGGGTGAACCAGCTGGTGGTATCGCGGGAGCCGGGTCACGTCGAGGTCCGGTTGGGCCGCCCAGTCGGGTAGACCGCCGGCGAGCACGGCAACGTCATCGTATCCAAGGGCCAGGAGGCGGCCGGCGAGGGCGGTGGCGTCCCCATCGCCATACCCGTAGACCGCGATCGATTGGTCCGGAGTGACACCCTTGGCTGCCAGCCTGGCGGCCAGGTCTGCGTCGTACATGCCGGCAGCCCACGACTGCGGGAAGGCCACGGCCCCCGGGATGTGCCCGCCCCTCGATTCGTCGCCAAGACACCATCCGTTGTAGGCGGCAGTGGGGCGAGCATCAACGACCTTGACCCCGGGGCTCTGATAGACCGAGACAAGCGCTCCGATGTCAAGTGTCTTGATCAACTGACGGTCTCCTTTGCAGCCGGCGACGGACCATGGGCCCCGACCTGCGAGGTCGCCGGCCAACGCAGGCCGAGGTCGGATGCAACAGCGTCGGCAGTCTCAATCAGCACCGAGGCGGTGGCGGTCCGAATCTCGGTGTCGAACCGCGCACTCGGTCCGCTTACCGAGAGCGCGGCGACGGCCGCACCGGTCTGATTGAGAATCGGAGCAGCGATCGCAGCCGTCCCGATCTCAAACTCGTCCGCCTCCTCGGCGTACCCCCGCCGGGCGATCGAGGCCAGATCGGATCTCAGGGTCGTCTCCCATTCGGTGGATCGGTCTTCCTTGGCTGGCTCGACGAGCTTCCGCCAGTCTTCGCCACGGGCGTGCATTGGAGCCAGCAAGGCCTTCCCGGTGGCGGTGGTGCCGAGGGGCAGCCTGCGCCCGATCCACAGGACGTGGCGGATCGAATGAGTGCTCGGGAGATGGGCGACCGTCACGCTCTCGCGGTCGCGGCGAACGGCGAGTGCGATCGTCTCGTTGGTGACGGCGGCCAGCTGCTCCATGTGCGGGATGGCGGCGGTGCGCACATCGATCTGCCCAAGCGCCACACCAGCCATCCCGACCAGGGCCATCCCGAGCGAGTAACGCCCCGAGTCCGGGTTGTGCCAGACCATGCCCTCCTCGAGGAGGGTGCCCAGGATGCGCGACACCGTGCTCTTGTGGAGACCGAGACTCCGGCTGATGTCACTGACGGTGAGTGCAGGCTGCGTCTCAGAGAACTCCCGCAGGATGGCAATGGCTCGCTGCAGTGACCGGTGGGTGGATGTAGGGCTGTGTTGCATAGGCTGCACGATGCGCTCACTCTCTGCGACACAGCCTAGCAGATCGGCAGGTTTCCGGGAAGGTATGGCCGTCAGAACTCTCTCTCTTGGGGTGAGCGGCACACCGACTCTTCGAGCGACCCGGCCCCAGCCTATGGGAGCGTGGCAACCCGTCGACCGAACCCTCGTTCCGCAATGTGGCACGACCGGGGTATGGTCGTCCCATGAATTCGGTCCAGTCGTTGGAGCGAGCCTTTGCCATCATCGACGTCATCGCCACTGAGCCCTGCGGTCTTTCCGAGGCCGCCCGCCGCGTCGGGCTCCCCAAGAGCACGGTGGCGCGACTGATGGCGACCCTGGAGACGGTGGGAGCGCTAGAACGGGTGGGAGCGCGGTACCACCCCGGCCCTGCGGTCACCCGACGCTCCGGCGCAGACAACACGAGGCTGATCGCGCTCGCCCGTCCCTATCTCGAAGAGCTCGCCGCCGACAACGGTGAGGTAGCCGGGGTGAGTATCGCCGACGGCGACCGAGTCCACGCCATCGCCCAGGTGGACGTTGATCGCCCCGTGCAGGCCAGGGACTGGACCGGAGAGCTCGCATCGATCCACAGCGTCCCATCCGGGCTGATCATGATGGCGGAGTGGCCCGAGGACCGGCTCGCCGCCTACCTCGATCGGCCCCTCCAGCCAAGCACGGCGAAGACGCTGGTCGATGCCGACCGGATCAGGACCCGGCTCGACGGCATCCGGGCCCAGGGATACGCCTGGGGCAAAGAAGAGTTTCACGAGGGGATCAATTCGGTGGCAGCTCCGGTCAGGGACCACAACGGGACCGTCGTCGCCGCCGTCCACCTCCACGGGCCGGCGTTCCGCTTCCCCGAGGCCGGTACCGAAGAGGCGATTGGACGCGACCTCGCCGCCGCCGCCGACCGGCTCAGCAGCTCCTATGCCACGGCGCGAGAAGCACCCTCCTAGGGTTGCCCGGTGACCGATCGCGGACTGTCCAAGTATTCAGCGTTCTCGCTGTTCCGGCGAGGACTGAGCGGACAGCCTTGGGCGCGGGCGTGGCGTCGCCATGACCTCCGGCCAGGCTACGACGTGGCCATCATCGGCGGCGGTGTCCACGGGCTCGCCACGGCCTACTACCTGGCCCGCAACCATGGCATCAGCAACGTCGCCGTCATGGAGAAGGCATACATCGGGAGCGGCGGTTCCGGCCGCAACACCGCGATCGTCCGCTCCAACTACCTGACCCCCGAAGGCTCGGCCTTCTACGACCGCTCGGTCAAGCTCTACGAAGGCCTCGCCGCCGATCTCAACTTCAACATCATGTTCGAGCAGCGCGGCCACATGACCCTTGCCCACAACGACGGGTCGTTGCGAACCATGCGCTGGCGAGCCGAGGTCAACAAGCACCAGGGCATCGACTCGGAGGTCATCGGTCCCCAAGAGATCAAGCAGCTGGCACCGATCATCGACGTCAGCGACCACCCCCGGTATCCGATCCTGGGCGCGCTCTGGCACCCGCCGGGAGGCATCGTCCGCCACGACGCCGTGGTCTGGGGCTACGCAAGGGCTGCCGACAGCCTTGGCGTGCACATTCACCAGGAGACCGAGGTCACCGGCATCGACGTGTCGGACAAACAGGTTCGTGGGGTGCAGACCTCGCGCGGATCGGTGTCGGCACCCGTCGTGATCAACTGCACCGCAGGCTGGAGCTCGATCATTGCCGACATGGCGGGTGTGCGGCTCCCCATCACCACCCGGCCGCTACAGGCGGCCGTCACCGAGCCGGTGCAGCCGATCCTCGACCCCGTCGTGGTTTCCGGGTCGCTCCATGTATACGTCAGCCAGACCGCCCGCGGCGAGCTTGTCTTTGGCGCCAGCGTCGACCCATTCGCCTCGTACTCGACCCGAGGCTCGCTCGACTTTGCCGAGGGCCTGGCCGGCCACGTTCTCGAGCTGATGCCGTCCCTCTCCAAGATGCGGCTCCTCCGTCAGTGGGCAGGGTTGTGCGACCTGACCCCGGACTTCGCACCGATCATCGGGCCAACCCCGGTAGACGGTTTCTTCGTTGATGTGGGTTGGGGCACCTACGGATTCAAGGCGGGCCCCGTGGCCGGGGAACAGACCGCAGCAATGGTCGCCACCGGCGTGGTGCCGGACCTGATCGCGCCCTTCGGTCTGGATCGCTTCCAAAGGGGCGACCTCACCGCCGAGAAGGGAGCGGCCGCCGTTGGACACTGAGATGGCGATGCATCGGACCACCCGCAATGATCTTGACCACGGTGGAGCAGTGTTTCCCGCTCTTGCCGCTGCGCGGCGGGCCGCTCGGGCCCCGGCTCAGCGGGATACCTCTGTACTGCTAATCATCCAAGCAATCGATCCGCTTCGCCTCTCATGCTGCTGATCACGTGTCCGCACTGCGGGCCGCGTAACGGTGACGAGTTTTCCTTCGAGGGCGAGGTCGTCGACCGGCCGCTGATGGGCTGCAGTGAGGAGGCGTGGCGGGCCTACCTGTACGAGCGGCACAACGTTGCGGGTTGGCAGGAGGAGCGGTGGTTCCACGTGGCCGGGTGTCGACGCTTCCTCGACGTCGAGCGCCACACGATCAGCAACGAGATCAGATCGGTGCGTGACGTCGCCCGGGAGCCGAAATGACGACTCGTCGACTGCCGGGGCGGCCTGGCGAGGTCATCGATCGAGTTCGGCCGATCGAGTTCACATGGAACGGCAGGGTGGCCTTCGGTCTCGAGGGTGACACCATCGCCTCGGCGCTCGCCGCCGCCGGTGTCTCCGTGTTCTCGCGGAGCTTCAAATACCACCGCCCCCGCGGGATCCTGACCGCCGATCAGCACGACCCGAACCTGTTCCTCCAGGTCGATGACGAGCCCAACGTGCGTGGCGGGCACCGGCTAGTCGAGGACAGCATGGCAGTTCGCTCCCAGAATGTGTGGCCCTCGCTCCGCTACGACCTGCGCTCGGCCAACCGCCTCGTGGGCCGCTTCCTCACCCCTGGTTTCTACTACAAGACGTTCATGGCGCCCGGCCCCCTCAAGCCGACGTACCAACGCGTACTGCGGCGGTTCAGCGCCGGCGGGACCGTCGGTACCGCTACGCAGCGCACATTCTCGGAGAAGCACTTCGCCCATCCCGATGTCGTGGTGGCCGGCGGCGGGCCGGCCGGGATGGCAGCAGCGGTTGCGGCCGCGGCCGCGGGCGCACAGGTCATGCTCGTCGAGGAGAACCGCACCCTCGGCGGCCACCTCCGCTACGCCGGGGCCGCTGCACTGGGCCCCCTGAGTGACCTACGCGATGCCGTCTGGGCCGCAGACGGAATCGAGGTGCTGACCGACGCCGCGGTGACCGGCCGCTACGACCACAACTGGGTGGGGATCGTGCAGGCCACGGCGGCAGCGGAGCGGCTGATCAAGGCTCGAGCCAAGTGTCTCGTTGTTGCCGCAGGCAAGATCGAGCGGCCCTATGTGTTCGAGGGAAACGACCTGCCAGGGGTGATGTTGTCTGGTGCGGCGATGCGGCTGATGAATCTGTGGGCGGTGTCGCCGGGGGCCCGCGCCGTCGTCGTCACGGCAAACGATCGTGGTGACGCCGTGGTCGAGCAGCTCGGTGGGGCCGGTGTCGACGTGGCCGAAGTCGTGGACCTCCGGCAGGCGAAACAGCAGCTGGTGAGGGCTCGTGGCCGCGGTCGCCTCGCTGCCGTCGAGCTGAGCGATGGACGGGTCATCGAGGCCGATCTGCTGGTGACCGCGGTGGGGTGGACGACTGCGACATCGCTGCTGAACATGGCCGGTGCTCGGCCGGTCTACGAGCCGCGAACGGCGCGCTTCCTTTCCGGCGACCTCCCGGACGACGTGATGGCCACCGGAGAGATCGTCGGTGACGGCTCGTTGGATGAACTCATCGCTCACGGCAGCGCCGTCGGCGCCGAGGCCGGACGCAGGGCGCTGCGGCGTGCCTTCGACTGGGCAAAGTCCACTCCAAGAGCCCAGCCCGTGACGCCCCCTGCCGACGAGCCCACCACGATCCCGCCGCTCGCAGCGGCCGACCATCCTGAGTTGTTCACCGCGCCAAGCGATGGATTCGTCGACTTCTCCGAGGACGTCAGGGGCAAGGACCTGGCGCTGGCGGCCGCCGAGGGATACGACTCGATCGAGCTATCCAAGCGATACACGACGGCAACGATGGGGCCAATCCAGGGCAAGCTGGAACTCGTGAACGCGGTGGCGGTCCACGCCGAGGCCATCGGTGCCACCATCGCCGAGACGGGTACCACCACCTGGCGACCGCCATACGCCCCTATCACCCTCGGGGTGCTCGCGGGAGCGGACGAGGATCCGGTGCGGCGGTCCCCCATGCACGACTGGCATGTGGAACACCGCGCCGTCCCGCTCGTCGCCGGGCAATGGATCCGTCCCGACCACTACGGAGACCCCGCCGCCGAGGTTGGCAACACCAGGGAGCACGTCGGGATCATCGACGTGAGCCCGCTTGGCAAGATCGACCTGCGCGGCCCGGACGTCCCCAAGCTGCTCGACTTCGTCTACATCAACCGGTGGTCGAAGCTCGGCATCGGTCGAGTCCGCTATGGCGCCATGGTCGGCGAGGACGGCGTCGTAATCGATGACGGCGTCACCGCCCGTCTCGGCGAAGACCGCTATTACATGACCACGACGTCTTCAGGTGCGGGGAGGGTGTGGCATTGGCTAGACGACTGGATGCAGACCACCGCCCCGTGGTGGGACGTCCGTATGACCGCGGTCAGTGACGGCTACGCGGCGATGAACGTTGCCGGCCCGAATTCACGCCGGCTACTAGAGCGCGTCGCCGAAGACGTCGACCTCTCGGCGGATGCGTTCGCCTACATGCAAGCCAGAACGGCAACGGTAGCGGGCATCCCAGATTGCATCGTGCTCCGCATCGGGTTTACCGGCGAGCTGAGCTTCGAGTTGCACGTTCCGGCGGGCTTTGGATTGCACGTTTGGACATCCTTGTTGGAGGCAGGCGCAGATTTAGGGATTGAGCCCTTCGGCATCGAGGCGCAACGGATCATGCGGCTCGAGAAGGGCCATCTCATCGTGGGCCAGGACACCGACGGGCTCACCAAGGCCCACGAAGCTGCGCTCGGGTGGGCGGTGAGAGCCGACAAGGCCGACTGTGCGGGCAAGCCGGAGCTGCAATGGGAGAGCGAGGCAGGGCCGCAGCGGATGCTCGTTGCCGTCCAGCCCGATGAACCGAGCCTGGTGCCTGCCGAGGCCAGCCAGATCGTGGCCGGTGATCGGATTGTGGGTCGGGTCACCTCGAGCCGGATGTCCCCGACGCTTGGTCGTGGGGTGTGCCTCGCCATGATCGACGCCGACTTCGCGGAACCGGGAGCAACGGTGACCATCCGTCTCCCCGACGGCACGAGCGCAGCAGCGACGGTGATGGAGCAGACCGCCCACTTCGACCCGGAGGGAGAGCGGCTCCGTGGTTGAGCACTTCGCCAGCCCGGTCAACGGTGCCGAGGAGGATCTCGGCACCGCCCGGCTGACCGACGAGTCCACGGCAACCAAGTGGCGGGCCTGGGACGATCGGTGGTCGGTGCCGCTGGGCCGGGCGCGTTCGGTCGAGGACCTTTTGGTGTTCTCCATCTCGCCCGGCGAGTGGCTCGTCATCGGGGGCACCGTCCCACCCGACGGCGTCGACCTGACTCACGTGCGAGCCATGTTCCGGCTCAGCGGATCGGGTGCCAGGGATCTCCTCGGACACCTCTGTGCCATCGACCTCAGTGACCAGTTCACCCCGAATGGGGCGGCGGCCCGAACCCTGGTCGCAGGGGTCGCCACGGAGCTGGTGAGGGATGACGTCGGAGACCGGCCGTCCTACCTGCTGTTGATTTCGCGGTCCTTCGCCAGAGCAGTCTGGGACCGCATCGTCAACGTCAGTCGACCGAAGTGACGGCCCGAGCCGACCTGCGTCGCGAGCGCCGCTTGGTGCGATCCGCGGGGCGGTCGACCTTGCCGAGGCGATGCTCGACTTCGTCAGCGTCGAGCGATTCAGCAGGCTGATAGGTGTCGACCACCCGCCGGATTTGGGCGATGTGCTCTGGCGTGGACCCGCAGCAGGCACCGATGATGCTCACGCCGGCGTCGAGGGCAAGCTCGGCATACGCGGTCATGTCGTCGCTCGAGGCCGGGTACCACAGTTGGCCGTCGATGACCTCGGGAATGCCGCAGTTGCCCTTGGCGACAACCGCGATCTCAGCACCGGCCGCGTTGATCTGATGAGCGGCGAGCACCGCGTCCGCCGGCCCGACGCCACAGTTGGCCCCGATGGCGATTGGGTAGCTGATCTCTTGTCGTTGAGTGCTTCGTTGGCGTTGTGCAGGAATTCCTTCCCGCTCTTCGACATCGGCCACTCCGGGCTCCGGTTCGGCGTACTGCCTCGCCTTCCACCACTCGGAGAGAGCAGTGGGCGCCACGCCCATCATCGTGCTCCCGTTGGTGTCGAAGCTCATCGTGGTGACGAAGGGCAGCCCGGTCTGTTCCGCAGCAGCGACCGCGGCTGCAAGCTCCTCGACCGACGACAGCGTTTCGATCCAGAGCACATCGGTACCGGCGGCGGCCAAAGCCTCCATTTGCTCAGCAAAGATCTCGACGGCTTCGCCGTGGGTCATTGGCCCAAGCGGCTCGAACAGCGCACCGGTGGGGCCGACCGAGCCTGCCACAATGACCGACGATCCGGCCGACGCCTCCCGCGCCGCCGCCACGCCGGCGGCGTTGAGTTCGGCAACCCGGTCGGCATGGCCGTCCAAATCGAGGCGGGTCCTCGTACCACCAAAGGTGTTGGTGAGGATGATGTCTGCTCCGGCGCCAATGAACCCCTGGTGAACGGCGATCACCGCTTCGGGTCGCTCCACGTTCCACAGCTCGGGCGTCTCACCTGGACGCAGACCGGCGGCGAACAGCGAGGTGCCCATCCCACCGTCGGCGACCAGCACTCCCTTCTGATCAAGTAGCTCAGAGAGTGGATTCGGACTTACACTCATGCCCATGGCGTCCCTCACGCTCGTGCGTCGATCCATGAGTGCGGGTGCCCCGGAGAAAGACCGCCCAGCGGGATGCGGAGCGGTCCTCGAACCGCCGCTTTAGCTGGATTTCTGGAGCGCCCGCAAGCTGTCGATCAAATCGGCGCTTTGTGGCAGGATATCACGACTATCGGTCCCTGGCCCGCGGATCTTCATCGATCCCGCATCGTGGCACGCGATTGAGTCGGCTCCAGGGATATTCCTACGCATTTCATGGGAGAATGGTCGACAATGGAACGATCGAAGCCAGTGCCGTATCGTGGAACCGCTCCACCATCGTGACATTCGTGGAGGCAAGCCATGACGGATGAAGAGTTCGACCTCACCTCCCTGCCCGACGACGAGCTCGTCGAGCAGATGCACGACGACCTATACGACGGCATGGCCGATGAAGTAGTCGAGGGGACCAACATCCTGCTCGGCCGCGATTGGAGCGCGTCGCGTGTGCTCGACGAAGCGCTCGTCGCGGGAATGCGGATCGTCGGCATCGACTTTCGCGACGGCATCCTGTTCGTTCCCGAGGTGCTGTTGGCCGCCAACGCAATGAAGGGCGGCATGGCCCTGCTGCGCCCGCTTCTTGCCGAGACCGGAGCCTCCGCCGTCGGCAAGGTGGTGATCGGCACGGTCAAGGGGGACATCCACGACATCGGCAAGAACCTGGTGGCGATGATGCTGGAGGGCGCCGGCTTCGAAGTGTTCGACCTCGGGATCAACACCGATGTCGAGGAGTACCTCGCCGCCCTCGACGAGCACAGGCCCGACATACTCGGCATGTCGGCGCTGCTCACCACCACCATGCCGTACATGCAGGTCGTCATCGAGGAGATGGAGCAGCGGGGCATCCGCGACGACTACATCGTCCTGGTCGGCGGAGCGCCGCTGAACGAGGAGTTCGGCAAGGCCATCGGCGCGGACGCCTACTGCCGGGATGCCGCGGTTGCCGCAGAAACGGCCACCACGCTGGTAGGAGCAAAAGGTGGCGCCTGACCTGCCCTCGGTCGCCGTCATCGGCTGCGGGGCCATTGCTCGCGAGCTGCTCGCCATCGCACGCCAGCCCGGTCTCGAGCACCTCTCCGTCGAGTGCCTCCCGGCGCGGCTACACAACACGCCGTGGCTGATCCCTGACGCCGTGGAACAGCGCATCGTGGCGGCCCGGGCTCGTGGCAGCGAGGTGTACGTTGCCTACGGAGATTGCGGGACCGGGGGCCTACTCGACACGGTGCTGGAGGCCCACGGAGTCGACCGGCTGTCCGGGGACCACTGCTACCAGTTCTTCATGGGTGGGGCCACGTTTTTGGAGGAGCACCAGCGCCACCCCGCCACGTTCTACCTGACCGACTATCTCGTGCGTAATTTCGATCGTCTGGTCTGGTCCGGTCTCGGCATCGACCGTCATCCGCAGTTGCTCGCCGACTACTTCGGCAGCTACGAGCGAGTGCTCTATCTGGCACAAGTCGATGACCCCTCGCTGGTGGAGCGGGCCAGAGCACACGCCGCCCGTCTCGGGCTCGGCTTTGCTCACCGCCTGGTCGGCTACGGCGATGTCGAACCCGTCCTGCTTCGACTCGGCGGAGTCCGGGAGCCGGCCGCATGAGCAGCACACTCGAGGTGATCTACTGGCGCGACATCCCGGCCCAGGTCATGGCGCGGCAAGGTCGGACAGTGCACCGGGTCGAGCTGTCTCCCCGCTTCCAGGTCGCCATCGACCAGGCGGCCAGCCGCGCCGGCAAGACCGATGATGACGGGTACCTCGCCGAATGGCACAAAGAGCGAACCACAGGAAATGAAGACCCGGAGGCGGCCGCAACCGAGGAAGCGAGCCGGCTCGAAGCGGCGTTCTGCGACGAGGTGTTGGAGGGATACGTCCGCAACATGGGGAGAGCACCGTGACCGACACTGTGCTGTCCTCCGCCACTCGCGACGTCGTCATCGGCTCCGAGCATCCCTTCGTCATCATCGGCGAACGGATCAACCCCACCGGGAGGAAGCGGCTCGCTGAGGAGATGCAGGCGGGCGACTTCTCCCGAGTGGGAGCCGATGCCCTCGCCCAGGTGGCTGCGGGCGCCCACCTGCTCGATGTCAACGCCGGGATTCCGCTCGCCGACGAGCCCGCGCTCCTCGCCAAGGCGATCCAAGTGGTGCAGTCGCTCACCGATGTCCCGCTGTCCATCGACAGCTCCGTGGTCGATGCGCTCGAGGCCGGCCTCGCCGCCTACGAGGGCAAGGCTCTCGTGAACTCGGTGACCGGAGAGGAAGCGCAGATGGAACGGGTGCTTCCACTCGTAGCGAAGCACGGTGCGGCGGTGGTGGCGATCAGCAACGACGAGACCGGAATCTCCGAGGATCCCGATGTCCGATTTACGGTGGCCGAGAAGATCGTGCGCCGCGCCGCCGACCACGGCATTCCCCGCGAGGACGTAGTGGTCGATCCCCTCGTCATGCCCATCGGCGCCATGCCCACCGCAGGACGGCAGGTGTTCCACCTCCTCCGCAGACTCCGTGACGAGCTGGCGGTGAACACGACGTGCGGGGCCTCCAACATCAGCTTCGGCCTCCCCAACCGCGCCGCGGTCAACTCGGCGTTCCTGACGATGGCTATCGCCAGCGGTCTCACTTCGGCGATCACGAACCCGCTCGAGGCCGAGATCACTACAGCCATCAAAGCCGCCGATATGCTGATGGGCTGCGACCAGGACTGTGCCCGTTGGCTCCAGGCCCACCGGTCACCGGACGAAACCAGGAGGCAGCGCCGGCGAAGAGGCGCTCGACCCAGCGAAGCAGGCCGATGACGGACAAGACCGTCCGCGTCTTTTTCACCCCATCGGGTCGTCAAGCCGAGATCGCCTTGGGGACTTCCCTTCTCGACGCCGCCCGGGTGCTCGGCGTGGATCTGGCGTCGGTGTGCGGGGGACGAGGCCTGTGCGGCCGCTGTCAGGTCGACATCCCGCCCGGCGAGTATGCCAAACACGGTGTCCGCGACAACGAGGCCGGTGTCACCGCGTGGACCGAGGGCGAGACCGAGTATGCGGAGCGAGACGGTTTGGAGCCGGGGCGGAGGCTGGGGTGCAAGGCGCTGGTGGCCGGTCCGGTGGTGGTAGACGTGCCGCCGTCGAGCCGGGTGCACCGCCAGGTGGTTCGCAAACGGGTCGAGGTCCGCGACTTCGAAATCGACCCCGCGGTCACCCTCCACTTCGTCGCCGTGGAGCCGCCGGACCTGAGCAAGCCGAGCGGCGACCTCACCAGGCTGCGTCGGGCGCTTCACCATGATTGGGGGATCGACCCGACACAGGTGGACCACCACGTCCTGGCCGATCTTCAAACAGCACTGCGTACCGGCGGCTGGGAGGTGACCGTCGCCGTCCACGACGGGGAAACCATTTCCGCGGTGTGGCCCGGCTTCCGTGATCTGCCGCTCGGGATCGCCATCGACATCGGGTCGACCACCATCGCCGGACATCTGATGAACCTGGAGAGCGGTGCCACCCTCTCGAGCGAGGGAGTGATGAACCCGCAGATCCGCTTCGGTGAGGACCTGATGAGCCGTGTCTCCTATGCGATGCTGAACGAGGGCGGTGCCGAGGCGATGACGGCGGCGGTCAAGGACGCGGTGAGCGACCTGATCCGACAGCTTGCCGACTCCGCTGGCTGTCACACTGATGACATTTTGGAGCTTGTGGTGGTCGGCAACCCGATCATGCACCACCTGTTTCTCGGACTCGACCCGACACCGCTGGGCACTGCCCCCTTTGCTCTCGCCACCGACCAGGCGATTCGTATGCGCGCCATAGAGCTCGGCATCCCCGCCAACGCCGGCGCTCGGCTCTACGTACTCCCAAGCATTGCCGGGCACGTCGGGGCCGACGCCGCCGCCGTCATCCTCTCCGAAGAGCCCCACCGCTCGGACAAGATCAGCCTGGTCGTCGACGTCGGGACCAACGCCGAGATCATCCTCGGCAACGAGCAACGCCTGCTGGCGGCGTCCAGCCCAACCGGACCCGCCTTCGAGGGAGCCCAGATCAGCGCCGGCCAGCGGGCGGCTCCGGGTGCCATCGAACGGGTCCGGATCTACCCCGAGACACTCGACGCCAGGGTCAAGGTGATCGGTCATGACGCCTGGTCCGACGACGTGGAGTTCGGGGACACCGCAATCACCGGCATCTGTGGCTCCGGCATCATCGAGGCCGTCGCCGAGATGTACTTGGCGGGGATCCTCACCTCGGATGGAGTCATCGACGGCGAGCTCGCCTCGCGTTCCGACCGGATCATCCCCGACGGGCGCACCTACTCGTACGTACTGATACCCGGCCCGCCCGACATCATGGTCACCCAGGACGACGTGCGCGCCATCCAGCTCGCCAAGGCTGCGCTGCACGCCGGGTGCAAGCTGCTCATGGACCATTTAGCAATCACCTCGGTCGACCGCATACGACTCGCCGGCGCCTTCGGCAGCCTCATCGATCCGATGCATGCCCTGGTGCTCGGGCTCGTGCCCGATTGCGACCTCGATGAGGTGACGGCCGCAGGAAACGCGGCCGCCTCCGGCGCTCTGATCGCCCTGCTCAACGTCGCCGCCCGCCGCACCATCGAGGAGCTGTGCCGCACCGTCGAGAAGGTAGAGACCGCGGTCGAGCCGGCCTTTCAGGATTATTTCGTCGCCGCCATGTCGATCCCGCACAGCACCGACCCATATGAGCGGCTCGGGCGATCGGTTGACCTCCCCGTCGCGAGGAAGGCGGCTCGAGCCCCGCGGGGCAGGCGCCGAAACGCTCGGCCGAGTGGATGAGCGCGTCGTGACGATGGGCACCAACCACCTCACCGTCCAACAGCGGGCCTCTTTGGGTTCGCTGCTTCAAGACCCGTCCTACGAGCTGATACCGCTCAAGAGCGCCGTGGCCGCCGCGTCGCACCTCCCCGACGGTGCCACCATCTCGGTCACCGCCTCATCCTCTGGGATGGCAGCCACGATGGAACTCGCCGCCGAGCTCGCCGGAGAGGGCTTTCACGTCATCCCCCACCTCTCGGCACGGTTGACCGAAAACCTCGCCGAACTGCAAACGGTCATCGATGTATCCAGCAAGGCCGGGATCACCGAAGCGTTCGTGGTCGGCGGCGATTTCCCGGTCGCCGGACCGTTTCCGGATGGGTTGTCATTGCTGGAAGCGCTGGCCGACCTCGGTCATCCGTTCACCAGGATCGGCCTTCCCGGATACCCGGACGGCCACCCCCATATCCGGGACGACACGCTGCACCAGGCGTTGGTGGACAAGGCTCCGTACGCGGCATGGGTCACCACACAGATGTGCTTCTCAGACCACGCCGTGACCGCCTGGGTACACGATCTGCGCCGAAAGGGCATCGTGCTGCCCGTCGTCATCGGCATCCCCGGCGTGGCCGAGGTGCGCAAACTGCTCACCGTCGCCACCAGGATCGGCGTCGGCGACTCGGTGCGCTTCCTGGCTTCACACAGCGGGCTGATGGGTCGGCTCGTGCGACCTGGCGGCTACGCCCCCGACGAGTTGCTCACGGCATTGTCGCCGCTCTGCGCCGGGTCGAACGCCGGCGTGGCCGGCTTCCACTTCTACACGTTCAACCAGGTCAAGACCACCGAGCAGTGGCGGATCGCGTTCCTCGATGAGTTGCAGGTGTAGCTCGCCCTCAGGCGTCTGGCGTTTCCTCAGCCGCCTGCTCGGAGCTCTCAGCCTCGCCCTCCTCGAGCCCCTTTCGGAGTTCCTTCATTGAGTCGCCGAGAGAGCGCCCCAGCTTGGGAAGCCTGCTGGCGCCGAAGAGGATGAGCACGACCACAAGGACGATGAGCAGCTCAGGCCATCCAAGGGTTCCCATGCGGGCACCTTAGCCGGGTTCTGGGTTGGGGCTACGAGGGCTGTTCCGAGCGCTTTTCCGAGCGCTTTTCCGAGCGCCGGCTCCACTCGAACCAGCCGCCGTCGTAGATGGAGATGTTCGACCAACCCATGAGGTAGGCGTAGAAGAACGCCTCGCTTGCCCGCGAACCGGTCCCGCAGTAGAAGGTGACCTCGCGCTCGGGTGTGATGCCGATCGCTTCCCAGTTGGCGGAGATCTCGTCAAACGCCCGCATGGTGTCGTCCACGTTGCGATAGTGCTCCATGTGGTTAGCGTCGGTTCCGCTGTTTCCCCAAACGGCACCCGGGATGTCGCCCGCCTCCTGGATGTAGTCATAGCCGCTGGTTTCGCCGAAGTGCTCGGGCCGGCTTCGGACGCTCACCAGGACGCCGTCTGGATTCACCAGAACGTCATTGGCCTCTTCGAAATCGATGAAGTAGTCCGCATGCGCCGGGATGCTGGCCCCGAAAGCTGCGGCAGGGACGGGGGTGCGGGCAACGGTCTCGACCGGATATCCGGCGGCAAGCCAGGCACCGATGCCGCCGTCGAGCAGCCTGACATCCTCAACACCCGCATAGAGAAGGATGCCTGCGGCGCGGGCGGCGGCGATCAGACCGGCCTCGCCCGGACCGTCGTCGGCCTCGTTGTAGGCGCCGTCCCTCCCGTACAGGAGCACGCTGGTGTCGCTGGTGATTCCGAGCTCGAGCAGGGCCGCTTCGAGCTCTTCGACAGACCGACGATTCCAGTCTGCCGGAGACTCCAGCACGTTGGTGTCGAGATAGAAGGCGCCGGGGATGTGACCGCGCTCATACGCTGCCGGGGTGTCGGAGTTGACGTGGAAGAGGGCGAAGCCGCCCTTCGGGGCCTCGTCCACGAGCTCGCCCTGGAGCAGGCGATGCAGCCACTCGGGGTACACCAGCTGCCGAAACCGGGGCAGCTGGATCACCTCGTGATTGTCGTTCGCCGCCCAGCCGAGGAAGCCGCTATCGAGGATGGCGACGTCGCCGTGTCCGAGCTCCGCCAGGCGCCCGGCGATGACGGTGGCGTCATCGTCGTCATATCCGTAGACCACGATCGGATCGTCGGCGGCGATCTCCTTGGACGACAGCAGCTCCTCCAGGTCACCGTCGGACATGCCGGCCATCCACGAACGGGGAAAGGCCACGGCGCCGGGAACGTGCCCTCCTCTGGTTTCGCCACGCAGCCGCCACCCGTTGTACGCAGCGGTGGGACGGGCGTCGATGACGGTTACCCCGGGATCACTCTGGATCGAGGAAAGCTCTTCAACGCTGATGGTCTTAACCATGGAAAGGCCGGAAGCGGAGTCGACCACGACACATCCTACCGAGCGGTGTAGCGTCGTCGACGATGGAGATTGCAGCGTTCGTTGACCAATACGAGCTGGCGGCGGGGTTGTACGGCATCGGTGCGGAGGAGATGCGTCGCCGAGACCAAGGCAATAACTCTGTGCGACGCTGGCTTGCCATCCGTAACGGCAATGCAGTCGGGGCGGTCACCGCCCGACTCAGACCCGACAATCGGATGTTCGTCACGTTCGTTGTCAGGGAGCTGTCCGCATACGGCCCGCTGACCGAAACCGCCGCCGCAGCCGCCGGTCGAACCCTCTATACCACCGTCGACGAGGACGACCGGCCCAAAGTGATCGCCCTGACCGCTGCCGGGTTCGCCAGAGAGTTCGTCGCCGAGCGGTTCCGCATCCGATTCGACACTGCGCTCGCACGATTGAGCCGGGCGTGGGTTCCATCCGGGTTGAGCATCCACACTGCCGACTCGGTCGACCAGCGACGTTTGTTCACGCTCGACAACACTATCCGCCACGATATTCCCGGAACCGACGGATGGCGAGGTGACCGTGAGTGGTTCCGCGACGAGCTGACCGAGTCTCCGCCCTTCGACGCTTCCGCCTACCTGGTGGCCGTTGACAACCGTAACGGAGAGTACGTCGGATTGGTGAGGATCTGGCGCAACCCGACCGGCCCACGCTTCGGGCTGGTCGGGGTGATCCGTCAATACCGCGACATACCGATCGCGGCTGCCCTGTTGAAGCACGCACTCACCGCCGCCTCCGAGTGGGGTCACCCGACGTTCACCACAGAGACCAGTCGTGGCAACAAGGTGATCTATCCACGATTGAAGCGCCTGGATGCAGAGCACCTCGGACAGTTGCTGCGACTGATCCGCCGCTGAAGGGCTGGTCCACGCGGAGAGGACTGCTTCCTGTGAGGCGCCCTGCGCGAAGAGAAAGAGGGACTTGCATGACCAGAGTTCGCTGGGGAGTTCTGAGCACAGCCGACATCGGCATGGCCAAGGTGACTCCTGCCATCCAGCAAGCCGAGAACTGCGAGGTGGTCGCCATTGCCTCGCGATCATCCGATGCGGCGGCGGCGGCGGCGGCGGCGCTTGGCATCCCCGGCGCCTATGGAAGTTATGAGGCATTGCTCGAGGAAGCTGACATTGATGCCGTCTACGTGCCGCTTCCCAACAACCTCCACCACGAATGGACGATCAAGGCTGTGGCCGCGGGCAAACACGTGCTCTGTGAGAAGCCGATCGCCATGACCGCGAGTCAGGCTGAGGAGATGGCGGCCGCCGGCCATGAGGCAGGGGTCAAGGTGCAGGAGGCGTTCATGTACCGGCACCATCCGACATGGGTGGAGGCTGTTCGCCTGCTCCGTTCCGGGGCGATCGGCGAGCTGCAGGCAGTGCACAGCTGGTTCAGCTTCTTCAACGACGATCCCGACAACATCCGCAATCATCCAGAGCAGGGCGGCGGAGCCATCATGGACGTCGGTTGTTACTGCATCAATCTGTCGCGAATGCTCTTCGAGGCAGAGCCGACCAGGGTCGGGGCGGTGGTCCGGCAGGATCCGACGATGGAGATCGACATCGTGAGCTCGGCCGTGCTCGAGTTCCCGGGAGGAGGACAGGCGACATTCACTTGCTCCATCAGGGCCGAGGCTCACCAACGCGTTCACATCGGTGGCACCCATGGGCGCATCGACATCGAGATCCCGTTCAACACCCCACCGGATCGCGAGACCAGCATTTTCGTGACCCGGCGCGGCGACACGCCGTTCGCCACCACAACCGAGAAGCTGGTCTTTGCTGCCACAGACCAGTACACGATCCAGGCCAGCCTGTTTGCCAAGGCCATCCTCGACGACACGGAAGTGCCGGTGCCGATCGATGATGCGATTGCCAACATGAGAGTGATCGATGGCATCCTGGCGACGGAGGGAACGCCCCGCTTGCGATAGTGGTACCAACAAACCGAGATGGAGGACCGATGAGAGACTTGAGCGGCATCGTGGTTGGGATCACCGGCGCCAGTTCCGGCATCGGAGCGGCGACGGCCAGGGCGCTCGCCGGCGAGGGTGCCTCGGTGGTGCTGGGAGCCCGGCGCATGGACCGCCTCACCGAGCTGGCCGGGGAGCTGGGATCGCAGGTGGCGATCGTCGAGATGGATGTTCGAGAGCCAACGGACGCGGTACGGTTCGTCGACCAGGCCTATGAGCGTTTCGGCCGACTCGACACCATCGTGGTCAATGCAGGGGTCGGCATGTATGGCGGGATCATGGATCAGACGGATGACGAGATTCGCTCCATGATCGATACCAACGTGTCGGGCACGATCTGGCCGATCCGGGCTGCGGTACCTCGGTTCCTCGAGAGTGGCGGCGGAGACATCGTCATTGTCGCCTCCGTTGCCGGGTTGCGGGGTGGTGGGGACGAAGCCGTCTACGCCGCGACCAAACACGCCCAGGTGGGCCTCGCCGGTGGCTTGGATCGCGAGCTCGCAGACAAGAACATCCGGGTAAGCACCATCGCCCCCGGGGGAACCGCCACCGAGTTCGCCATGGGTGCCGGGCGGACCCCGGACATGCCGGGTCTTGCCGACATGATGGACGCCGAAGACGTGGCGGCGGCGGTGGTGACCGTGCTGCAACAACCGCCGTCGATGAGGACGCTGCTGTGGTCGATGCGCAGCATCAAGGAAGCGGATTAGGGCGCGGCCGCGGCCGCTCCCTAGCGTTCGCGCCTGTGCCAATATGCGGCAACCCTCCACCGAAAGGATCCATCATGGGCACCGTTGGCAAGTTCAATTGGGCCGATCTCACCACCAGCGACCCGAAAGCGGCCAAAGAGTTCTACGCCGGCTTGTTCGGGTGGACCGGTGACGATCAACCTGCAGGTGAGTCCCAGATCTACACGCTCTTCTCCAAGGACGGCAAGCTGGTCGCCGGCGGGGGAGAGGCACCGCCCGAGCAACCGATGCCGCCGGCGTGGATGCCGTACATCACCGTCGATGATGTCGAAAACACCGCCGCCAGGGTGGTCGGGTCGGGTGGCTCAACGCTGATGCCGCCCATGGAGGTGATGGACGCCGGAAAGATGGCGATCTTCTCCGATCCGACCGGGGCCGCGATCGCGGTCTGGGAGGACGGCAATCACACCGGCGCCGAGTTGAAGGACGCACCGGGATCATTGACCTGGGTAGAGCTCGGCACCGGGGATATCGCCACCGCGACCAAGTTCTACAAGGACGTCTTCGGGTGGGGAGCCCAGACGGCGCCAATGGGCGAGAGCGGTGAATACACCCTGTTCACGCTCGGAGAGGACCAGGTTGCCGGTGGATATGACAAGACAGGCGTGCTCCCGGATGAGGTCCCGCCTCATTGGCTGGCGTACTTCGCCGTCGATGACATCGAGGCCACCGTCGAAAAGGCGAAGGTGCTCGGCGCCATGGCCGGTGACATCGTCGACGTGATGCAAGGCCGCATGTCGATCATCCACGATCCGCAGGGTGCCGTGTTTGGCGCCTTCCAGGCATCGAGGTAACTCAGGCTCAGGCCGCCGCCGTCGCCTCCGATTTCAGCCCAATTCTTTCCCCGTCGGCTGGATCGAAGAAGTGGAGCTTGGTGGTATCGACCGCCAGATCGATTGATTCACCCTTGGCGATCGGAACGTCGGAACTGACCCGTGCCACGAACTGCGTCGTGTCTCCCAGCGACTCGGTGGTTCGACCGCTGTCGGCAAGCAGTTCCTCGATATCGGGGGTGATCACGGGAGGGATGTTCAGCGTGGCGTGCAGGTAGGTCTCTGCACCCAGGTTCTCATCGACCTCGATGACGATTCGCATCGTTCGATCGGGGTCGGGAGCCTGTGCGTCTGCGGCCCACATGGCGGTGGGGCGGAGACCCATGACCAACTGTTCGCCCAACCGATCGGATAGGCCGGGATGGGCGTCCTGCGACACCGAGTCGACCTTGATCCGACGGTCGCCGAACACCGCCCACACATCGTCGCCGACCGCCTCCAGGGTGGTGTAGATGAGATTCATCGCCGGGCTCCCGATGAAACCGGCGACGAACAGGTTGGCCGGCCTGTTGAAGAGCTCGGTGGGTGGGCCGACCTGTTGCAGGTTGTAGGGCCGGCCGGGTGAGACCGGCCTCAGCACCGCCACCCGATCGCCCAGCGTCATCGCCTCCACCTGGTCGTGGGTGACATACACCGTCGTCGTGCCAAGGCGGTCCTGCAACCGTTCCAGCTCCGCCCGCATCTGTACCCGCAGCTTGGCGTCCAGGTTCGACAGCGGCTCATCCATCAGGAACGCCGCCGGTTCACGGACGATGGCACGACCCATCGCAACCCGCTGCCGCTGGCCCCCGGAGAGCGCGGCCGGTTTGCGGTCGAGGAATTCGGTGATCTCGAGGATCTCGGCGGCATGGGCGACCCGACGCTTGATCTCGTCTTTGGGGAACTTCCTCAGCTTGAGCCCGAACGCCATGTTGTCGCGTACCGACATGTGGGGGTACAAGGCATAGTTCTGAAACACCATGGCGATGTCGCGGTCCTTCGGCGGAACGTCGTTGACCAGGTTGTCGCCGATGCGCATGGTGCCGGCGGTGATGCTCTCCAGGCCGGCGATCATGCGCAGGATGGTCGACTTGCCGCATCCCGAGGGTCCAACCAGCACCAGGAACTCTCCGTCCTCGATGGTGAGATCCAGGTCGCCTACGGCGAGGGTGTCACCAGCGTAGACCTTGGTCAGGCCGTCCATCCGGATCTCTGCCATATGTCACCTTTTTGGCGGGTCGGAAGCTCAATCTAGCTCGCGGAGACGGCCGGTGGCGCTAGTTGTCAGCTAGCCGAGGCCGCTTCGGCAGCGATCTCTTCGGCGAGGGCGAGGGCGGCGGTGGCCCCCGGTGACGGTGCATTGCGCACCGTCACGACGCGGCCCTGTCGGCCGACGAGGAAGTCGTCGATGAGCTTGCCGCTGCGATCGACCGCCTGTGCCCGCACCCCGGCCCGCGCCCTGACCAGGTCGGATACAGCGACCCCGGGCACGTAGCGTTGCACGATGCGGGTGTAAAGCCTCTTGTTGACCGAGTGCCAGCTTTCGGCAACACCGCGACGCCAGTGCTCTGCGGCAAGGCGCCGAAAGCCTGGGGAGCCCGCCAGGTCCCTGAGATGGGAAATCTCGACGTCGGACCACCGGTACCCGTCGCGGGCGAAGGCGAGCACCGCGTTCGGTCCCACCAGCACGTCGCCGTGCACGGTTCGGGTCAGGTGAACGCCGAGGAATGGGTAGCCCGGATCCGGAACCGGGTAGATCAGACCGCGAACCAGGTCCGTCTTTGCCGCGGTGAGCCGGAAGTACTCACCGCGAAACGGGATCACTGCCGGCTCTGCTGCGTCTCCGGCCAGCACGGCGAGGCGATCTGACTGGACGCCCGCGCACACAACGACAACACCTGCGCCGACCCGGGCCTGCTCTGTGCCGACGACGACCTCCACCTCATTCGCCGACTGGGTGATGTCCACCACCTCGGCATCGCTGATGACCAGCCCACTCGCAGTCGTGATGTCCAATGCGAACTGCTCGGCGATCGCGGCGAAATCGGTAATGGCGGTCGTTGGCGACCAGATCGCCAGGTGCCCGACGGCAGCGGGCTCTCGGTTCTCGATGCCGGCGCCGTCGAGTACCTCGAGGCCGGGCACGCCGTTGGCTGTAGCGCGGTGCTCGAGTTCGCGGAGCAGCGGTACCTCGGACTCCGACCTCGCGATCACCAGCTTCCCGCACTCGATGTAGGGAACGCCGTGTGTCTCTGTGTACTCGCGGAGTAGAGCAACGGAGCGCCTGGTCAGTTCGGCCTTTTTGGATCCCGGCCGGTAGTAGATGCCGGCGTGCACGACTCCGCTGCTGCGCCCGGTCTGGTGGGTGGCGATCGCCGACTCCTTCTCCAGCACCACGACGGAGCGGCGTTGGTCGTCGAGCAAGAGCTGGCGGGCTACGGCGAGCCCGATGATGCCACCACCGATGATGATGAAATCGGCGCTGTCGGGAAGGGCGCTTCGAAGGTCAATCACCGTTCATTCGATCGGCCGGCTGTGGTCGAATGACCGTTCTGCCACCCGAGCACGTACCAGATGGCGATGGCGTCGGTGTCACCCTCGTTGTGGAACCGGTGGGGCATGGTCGAGTCGAATGTGATCGAGTCTCCCCTCTCGAGCACGTGCTCTTCGAACCCGATGGCGACGTGGAGCGTACCTTCGACCACGTAACCCCACTCGCGGCCCGAATGTCGTTGCATGGCGTTCTGCGGCGAGCTCTCGCCTCCCGGTTCATATACCAGATAGAGAAAGTCGATCCCGGGAGCCGAGTCGGTGGTCAGCCGTTCCCAGCGGACCCCGGAGCCGAGCTCGATGATCTGGCGATCGTCGGCTCGCTGCACCGGCTCCATATGCGGATGCCCGGCGAGGAAACCCCAACCATCACCCGACGCCCGACCGATGCGTGCAGCATCTGCAAAGAGCAGTTGATCTACCGAGGCGTCGAGCTCGGAGGCCAGGGAATAGAGCGTGCTGACCGACGGGTGGACCTTGTTGGTCTCGATCTGCGAGATGAGGCTCGCCGACACTCCAACACGTCGAGCAAGCTCGCGCAGGCTGATCCCTTGCTGTTTCCGTGCCGCACGGAGGCGGTCACCGAGCATGTCGGCGCCCGTGCTGTCCTTGGCTTGCTGAGTCACGCCTACCTCATCCTCCACAACTAGGAGACACAGTATCTGTTCGGGGCCCAGCGGACGGAACGTACCGGTCAGGGTGCCCTCTTTCAAGTGCTACTGAACAGGTAGGCTCGGTCGTCGGACAGGCGCCACGGGTGCCGCGTCTACCCGAGGAGGGCCCTGCCTTATCCCAGTGACGGGCCTCCCGTCGTCGGCTGAGGCATCAATCCATCGTTTTGGCGATGGTGTCGTAGACCCGGTTCACTGACGGGATCGCCAAGTCTTCGAGCGCTGCAGCGGCAGGGAGCGGGATGTGCGGGGTGGTGATGCGGATCACCGGGCCATCGAGGTCCCAGAACGCCTCCTCGGCGACGATCGAGGCGATCTCTGCTCCCCACCCGCAGAGGCGAGGGTTCTCTTCGACCGTGTATAGCCGACCGGTCTTGGCCACCGATCCGAGCAGGGTCTGGGTGTCGAGCGGCACCAGCGTGCGCAGGTCGACGACCTCGGCGGAGATGCCCTGGGTCGCCAAACGGTCTGCCGCCTCGAGGGCGCGAGGGACCATCAGCGCCAGTGCGGCGATGGTGCAATCCGTGCCCTCCTTGACGATGCGGGCGGTGCCGAGGGTGTCGACGATCTCACCTTCGGGAACCTCTCCCTTGGTGGCAAACAACGACTTGTGCTCGAAGAAGACAACAGGATCGGGATCACGGACCGAAGCCGCCATCAGGCCGACCACGTCCCGAGGAGTCGAAGGGGCGACCACCTTGAGGCCGGGAATCATCATGCACCAGTTCTCCACGCTTTGGCTGTGTTGGGCGCCGAACCGTGACCCTCCTCCATTAGCGGTCCGGATCACCATCGGCACCGATATCTGGCCGTTGGTCATGTACCGGGCCTTGGCGACCTCGTTGGCGATCATGTCGAAGCACACCGCGATGAAATCGGAGAACATGAGCTCGGCGATGGTGGGGACGCCCGTCATCGCCGCCCCTGCGGCGGCACCGATGATGGCTTGCTCTGAGATCGGGGTATCGCGTACCCGCTCTGGCCCGAACTCCTCGAGGAGGCCGACCGTCGTCTTGAACACGCCACCGGCACCGGCAATGTCCTCACCGAGCATGACCAGGTTGGGATCGCGACGCATTTCCTGGGCGATGCCGCGGGCCACGGCCTCCCGGTAGCTCAGTTCCGCCACGCCGACCCTCCGTCCGCCCACACCTCAGTGAGCAAAACGTCCTCGGCAGGCGGCGCCGATGCCTTGGCGAACTCGGTGGCGTCGTCGATTCGCCGGGCGACCTCCTGCTCGATGTCGACCAGCTCACCCTCGGCGACGCCGAGCCGCAACAGCCGCTGGTGATACATCGGGATCGGGTCGCGTTCCACCCAAGCCTCGACTTCTTCCTCGGGGCGGTACTTGCCGGGATCGGCCCGGCTGTGCCCACCGTGTCGATAGGTGACGGCCTCGATCAGTGCCGGCCCGTCCCCGGCCCTGGCTCGAGCCACGGCGAGTCGGGCCGCCGAGTACACATCGTCGGCGTCGTTTCCGTCCACGATCACCGGTGTCAACCCGTATGCCGAGGCACGGTCCGCTGCCGGATGAGGCACCGCGGTGACGAAGTCAATCGGCGTGTACTCCATGTACAGGTTGTTCTCGCAGATGAACACCACGGGGAGATCCCAGATCGTGGCGAAATTCAGCGCCTCGTGGAAGGCCCCGATATTGGTCGTGCCGTCACCGAAGAAGGCGACCGCCACCTGGTCCGTTCCCCTGATCCGCGCCGACCAGGCAGCCCCGTTGGCGACACACAGGTGGGCCCCGACGATGGCGTAGCTCCCCATCATCCCGTGCTCCACCGATGTGAGGTGCATCGACCCGCCCTTGCCCCCGAGAATTCCGTCCCCCCTCCCCAGCAGCTCGGCCATGGTTGGGCCCATTGGTGCGCCACGGGCCAGAGTGTGGGCGTGGCCGCGATAGGTGGCGTAGGTGTAGTCGTCGGATCGCATCGCGGCCGCCACGCCTGCAGCGACCGCCTCCTGGCCGAGCGACAGATGGCTCGTCCCCTTCACCAGGTTCTCCATGAACAGGTTGTAGGCGCGTTTTTCGAACTGCCGGATCTCCTGCTGCACCCGGTACATGTCGACCCTGGTGTCGAGCGGGATCGGCAGGTCCTCGTTGGCGTGATCGACAGGCTCCGGCGGTCGGGGAGGCCGCTGCGAGTAGTCGTAGAGTCCCCGGTCGGCTTGCTCAGTACTCATTGGCGACCATCAGCTCCTCGGCGGGGAACAGCGTGATGATCTTGGGGCCTTCGGGTGTTACCACGATCTCTTCTTCGATCCGGGCGGCGGACCTACCGTCTGATGCAGGGGCGAAGGTCTCGAGGGCGAAGAGCATGCCCTCTTTGATCTCGACGGGATCGTCGAGGGAGTTGAGGCGGCTGATGATCGGTCGCTCGTGCAGCCCGACACCCACTCCGTGGCCGAACTGGAGCCCGAAAGCCTCCATCTCGCTGGGGAACCCGAACTCCTCCGCCTTTGGCCACACCCTGGCGATCTCGTCGGTCGAGGTGCCCGGCTTGACCAACTGGATGGCGGCATCCATCCACTCCCTGGCCTGGGCATAGGCGTCGCGTTGGGACTGGGTGGCCCGACCCACGACGAACGTCCGGTAATAGCAAGTGCGATAGCCGTTGAAGACGTGGATGATATCGAAATACGCCTGGTCGCCGGGTCGAATCAATCGGTCGGAGAACACGTGGGGGTGCGGACTGCACCGTTCGCCGGCGATCGAGTTGACCGCTTCGACGAACTCCGATCCCATCTCGAAGAGCCGCTTGTGGGCGAGGGCGACCACATCGCTCTCGCGGACCCCCGGCTTCAGGAATTCGTAGATGTCCTGATAGACGCCGTCGACCATGGCACACGCCTGGGTCAGCAGCATGATCTCGTCCTGGTTCTTGATCTCGCGGGCCAGCATCATCAGCTGCTGGCCATCGTTCACGGTGATCCCCGCTCCCTGCAAGGCGAGGAACACCGACGTCTCCGCCGTATCGACGCCAAGGGGCATGTTGGCGACGCCCTCTTCGGCGAGCACGGAGGCGATTTCCTGGGCCGCCCGCTCCTGTAATCCCGAGGTCGGCGCGATGGCGCCCTGGAGGCCGGTGTTGCCACCGATCGAGTTCTCGGGGCTCATCCACGGCTGCTGGAGTCGGTGCGCCCTTGCCGCGGAGCCGAAGTCCCAAATCCTGGGCTCACCGGTCCGTGTGATCAGGGCATAGCGTTCACCCTTGTTGAACGCCCAATACCCGATATGGGTGCTGGTGAGGTAACGGATGTTGCTGGTCTCGAAAAGCAACAGCGCACCGAGCTCGGACTGATCGAGCTGCTCACGGACTCTGGCCACCCGCCAGTCACGCAGCCGGTTGAAGTCGACTCGCTGCTCCCAGTCGACACCCATGATGCCGGGAGCCGGGCTTGTTGCTACTGGAAACTCGGCCATGCTGATGTCCTTTCTGTGCCGGTTCCCGCTGTGGCCTCGGCGGCTGGGGTACTCGGCCTCCGGAGTCGGCCGCGTTCCGGATCCGCCCCGATGATCGAGGCCGGGAATAGTGCCAAGTCCCAGCTTGGCGCGCCTCTTGAGACTTTACCTACTTCCCAGGAGGACTGTGAGTGCCGACCGTTTGGCCGGCCTCATGGAGCGCCTCCCAAATTCGGTGCGGGAGCAGCGGCAGCTGGAGGTCGGTCACGCCGTAGGGCGCAAGGGCATCGATGGTGGCATTGAGGATGGCAGGCGGAGCACCGATGCAGCCCCCTTCGCCGGCCCCTTTCACACCCAGCGGGTTCGACGGCGCCGGATGCTCGAGCCGCTCCGCGGTGAGGTTGAGCCTGCTGCCGGAGCCGGGTAGGACGTAGTTGGTAAACGAGGCGGTCAGGGGCTGCCCGTGCTCGTCGTAGTACATCTCCTCGAGCAGTGCCGCTCCGACGCCCTGCATCAGCGAGCCGTGCAGCTGAGCCTCCACCAATTCCTCGTCGAGCACGGTGCCGACGTCGTCCACGGTGACCATCCGCTCCAGGGAGACCGCCCCCGTTTCCCTCGACACCTCGACGACGGCTACGTGCACGCCGTAGGGGAAGGTTTGGGAACCGGGCACATAGAACTCCTCGAAGAAGATCGGCTCGCCGGACGCTTCTGCGCGAGCCGCCGCCTCGGCCAGGGTCACACCTCCATGGGTGCTTCCGACGACCGAGAACATGCCATGGTCGAGAACGAGATCGCCCGGGGACGCCTCCATGAGTTCTGCGGCGACATCCCTGGCCCGATCTCTGGCCTGTCCGGCGACCCTCCACACCGCGGAGGCGCCGATCTGCGCCGAGCGGCTGGCGAAGCTGCCCACCCCGCGAGGCACGGCATCGGTGTCGCCGGCAACGAATGTCACGGCGTCGGTCTCGATGGTGAACATCGAAGCGACGAGGCCACGCCACACCGCCTCGTGGCCCTGGCCTGCGGCGGTAGACCCGGTTCGAACGATGACCCTCCCGTCACCTGCGATCTCGACCGAGCCGTATTCACCAGAGTCGGCACCGCCTCCTGCTCGCTCCACGAAGGCGCCGATCCCGATGCCGATCGGATCCTCATCCGCATCTCGCCGGCGCTGCTGCTCGGCGCGGATCGACGGGTAGTCGACCAGATCGAGGGCACGATCGAGGGCGGCCCTGTAGTCGCCGGAGTCGTAAACCGCCCCGGTGGGGGTCTGGTACGGCCAGGCATCCACGAAGTTGGTCCTCCTGACGTCGGCGGGATCGAGGTCGAGCGCTCGGGCCAGCGCATCGACGGCGCGCTCGATGGCGAGGGCCGCCTCTGGGCGCCCTGCCCCCCGGTAGGGGGCAGTTGGGGCCTTGTTGGTAACGAAGATGGTGGTCTCGTATTCGATGCGGGGTATGGCGTACAGGCCGCTGGCCACGAGGCGGGTGATGTCGCCGATCATCCCGCCGGTGTGTGGGTAGGCGCCGGTGTCGGTGGCGAGCTCGAATCGGGCCTGATGGATGCGGCCGGTCGGGTCGGCGGTGAGGGTGACCCGGTGGTGTTGGGCACGGCCGTGGGTCCCGGCGAGGAAGAGCTCGGTCCTGGTCGCACTCCACATAACCGGTCGATCGAGGAGCAGCGCCGCCCTGGCAACGGCTACGTACTCGGGGTAGATGCGCTTCATGCCAAAGGCGCCGCCGACATCGGGCACCGTGACCCTGATCGCCTCCTCCGGGAGGCCGAGGAAGGTGCTGAGCTGGGCTCGCAGTTGGTGAGGCGCCTGGTGGCCGCACCAGACGAGCAGCCGGCCGTCGTCGGGCATCGCCAGGATCTGTAGGGTTTCCAACGGTGACGGTGCCAGCCGCGGGTGATCGACCTCGACGGACACCTCGATGAGATCGTCGGCGCTCGGCTCCGGGCCTTCGGCCAACTCGGTCACGGTCACGACGTTGCTTCCCGCGTCGGGAAACAGGACGACTTCGTCGGCCATGGCGTCTACAAACGTCGTCACCGCCGGGAGCGGGTCGATGTCGGCCCACACCATCCCCGCCCCGTCCTCGGCGCGTGGGCGGCTGTCGGCGATAACCATCGCCATGGCTTCACCGACGAACCGGACCCGGTCCCGAGCCAGCACCGGTCGATCCATTCCCTTGGCATCGGGCCCGGCTCCAAGGACGAAACTCAGGTCGGGAACATCGAGGTCGGCGGCGGTGTACACGGCGACGACACCGGGGGCTCGTCTCGCCTCGGCAACCTCGACGCCGCGGAGGTGACCGTGGGCGAACGGGCTGCGTACGAACCAGCAATGCAGGGCATCGTCGGGGACGAGGTCGGCGACGTAGCGACCGTTGCCGGTGACCAGCCGCTCGATCTCGTCCTGGCCCTCTGGCCGCGGTCGAGCACCGGGTGGTAGTGAGATCATGATGGCCGCAGCCGAGTGTAACTCCGGGTGCCGACCGCCTCCCGGGGCCGACTGTGGTATCAACATCAGGTGAGCATCGACATCCACGCCCACTGCGTACCCGCCGAGGCCGTCGATCTGCTGCGTCGCGATGGCACCAGCCTCGGTATCGAGGTCGACGATGACGGCAAGGCGACGGTCGCCGGGAGACCGCTGCCGATGACGTTACGCCCGGCCCTGTCCGACCGCGACGCCCGGCTCGCCGCCATGGACCGCAGCGGTGTCGAGCGGCAGGTGCTGTCGCCGTGGATCGACTTCACAGCGTACCGGCTCGATCCCGATCGGGGAGCCCGCTGGTCACGGCGTTTGAACGAGACCCTCGCTGCCGAGGCTGCCTCCCATCCCGATCGCTTTCTCGCCGTCGGCACCGTTCCGCTACAGACACCCGAGTCGGCGGTGGTCGAGCTCCGCCATGCGGTGGAGGAGCTGGGAATGGCCGGAGTCGAGATCGGGACCAGGGTCGGCGACGTCTATCTGGCGAACGCCGACCTCGATCCCTTCTGGGCAGAGGCTGCCCGGCTGCGCTGCCTGGTGGTGCTGCATCCACTGGACCCGCTGCCAGGGATCGACCTCAGCTCCCACTTCCTGCACAACATCGTGGGGAGGCCCGCCGAGTCGACCATCGCCATTGCCGGACTGATCCTCGACGGACTGTTGGACCGCCACCCCGAGCTCGTGCTGTGCATCGTGCATGGCGGCGGGTTCCTGCCCTATCAGATCGGGCGCATGAACCGGGGCTGGGAGGTACGGCCCGAGATTGTCGCCACCGACCTGAGCACACCGCCGATCGAGGTCCTCCGCACGCTGTATTTCGACACCGTGCTGCACGAGCCGGCAGCGATCCGATCTCTGGTCGATCTGGTCGGTGCCGACCATGTGCTGCTCGGCACCGACTACCCGTTCGAGATGGGCGATCTCGATCCGATCGGCACCATCGGCGCTGTTCCTGGGCTCAGTGCGGCGGAGCGCCACGCCATCGTGTCAGGCAACGTGGAGCGTCTGCTTTCGGAAATCCGGTGACCGAGCCGTCGGCGACGCCGTACAATCGATTGCGGATCTCGAGAAGGGTGAATATGACCACCTCCCACACCATCGGCTGGATCGGCACCGGACGCATGGGCTACGCCCTGGTGGAGCGCCTGCTGGAGAACGACTGCGATGTCTCTGTCTACAACCGGACCCGGGCCAAGGCCGAGCCTCTGGCCGCCCTCGGGGCCAAGATCGTGGATAGCCCTGCCGAGCTGGCCGACCGGGACATGGTGTTCACCATGGTGGCCGGACCGGCGGACGTCCTCGAGGTAACCCTCGGGGAGAACGGCGTGCTCTCGAGGGAGGACGTCGCTCCCCAGGTCATCATCGACTCGACGACTATCGACCCCGACACCTCGGAGACGCTTCGCCGAGGTGCGGGGGAGCGCGGCACCGCGCTATTGGCGGCACCGGTGAGCGGGAACCCCAAGGTAGTCAGCTCTGGCAAGCTGACCTCGGTGGTCTCCGGCCCTCCGGACGCCTTCGAAGAAGCCCGCCCCTACCTGGAGATGTACGGCAGCAGGGTGACCTATGTCGGTGAGGCGGACGAGGCCCGCCTGGTCAAGATCTGCCACAACCTGCTGCTCGGCGTGGTGACCCAATCCCTTGCCGAGATCACGGTTCTCGCCGAGAAGGCCGGAGTCTCGCGCCGGGACTTCCTGGCCTTCATCAACGACAGCGTGATGGGCTCCACTTTCACCCGCTACAAGACCCCGGCGTTCGTCAACCTGGACTTCGAGCCGACGTTCACCTGGCACCTGCTGCGCAAGGACTTCGAGCTGGGCCTCGGGGTGGGGCGCGAGCTCGACGTCCCGCTGCCGGTCTCGGCATTGGTTCATCAGATGGTGGTGGATGGCATCGGGAGAGGCCTCGGCGACCGGGACTTCGCCGCATTGCTCGAACTCGCCGCTGCCGGTGCAGGAATGGAGCTCGAGCCCGAAGACGTCGAAGTATCCGACGGACTTTCTTGAGCGGTGCCGGCGTTCAGGATCGAAAGAGAGGTCTCCGGATGAACCAACTCGTTGAATCGCTCCCGACCGGCCTCTACATCGGTGGTGCCTGGGAGAAGGCGGCGTCGGATGGCGCCGAGTTCGACGTCTACGACCCATCCACCGCTGAGGTCATGGCCAGTGTGCCCAACGCATCGGTCGCAGACGCCCTCGCCGCGGTCACCGCAGCTCACGATGCGTTGCCGGCATGGGCCGGTACCGCCCCGCGAGCCAGGGCAGAGGTTCTCCGCAGGGCATATGAGCTCATGATCGACCAGGAGGATCGACTGGCCACACTCATCGTGCTCGAGATGGGCAAAACATATAGCGAGTCCGCCGCCGAGGTTCGTTATGCCGCCGAGTTCTTCCGCTGGTTCTCCGAAGAGGCGGTGCGCAACATCGGCTCGGTGCAGATTGCCCCCGGCGGTGACAAGCGGATCATGGTCGTGCACCAACCCATTGGCGTCTCGCTGCTCATCACCCCGTGGAATTTTCCTGCGGCGATGGCGACACGAAAGATCGGTCCGGCCCTCGCCGCGGGCTGTACCGTCGTGTTGAAGCCGGCGTCCGACACGCCGCTGACCGCGCTTGCGCTGGCGGACCTGCTCGAGCGGGCGGGGGTGCCGGCGGGGGTGGTCAACGTGCTTCCGTCTCGACGCTCCAGCGAGGTCGTGCCCGCGATGCTCGAGGATCCCCGTGTTCGCAAGTTGTCGTTTACCGGATCGACCGCGGTAGGCAGCGAGCTGCTCGGAGTCGCCGCCCGCCACATCGTCGACAGCTCGATGGAGCTCGGTGGTAACGCCCCCTTCCTCGTCTTCGAAGACGCCGACATCGAGGCAGCCGTCGCTGGAGCCATGATTGCCAAGATGCGCAACGGCGGGCAGTCCTGCATCGCCGCCAACCGGTTCTATGTTCACGAGTCGGTCGCCGACGATTTCTCCAGCCGTCTTGCCGCGGCAATGGGGGCGGTGACCGTCGGACCCGGGCTCGACGAGGGTGTCGAACTCGGTCCGTTGATCAACTCCCAAGCGCAGCAGGACATGGGATTCCTCGTCGGCAGTTGCGTTGATGCCGGCGGATCGGTGGCCGTTGGAGGCCAAGCTCCCGACCGCGCCGGGTATTTCTGGGAGCCGACGGTGCTGGCCGACGTGAGTCCCGACAACCCGATCCTCGACCACGAGATCTTCGGCCCGGTGGCGCCGGTGGTCTCCTTCGCCGGCGAGGAGGAGGCGATCACCCTGGCCAACGACTCCCTCCACGGGCTCGCCGCCTACCTGTATACGGGTGATCTGGAACGAGGGCTTCGCGTCGCCGAGGCCATCGAGACCGGCATGGTCGGGGTCAACCGGGGATTGATCTCGGACCCGGCGGCGCCGTTCGGAGGCGTCAAGGAGAGCGGCCTGGGCCGCGAGGGCGGCCAGGTGGGCATGCACGAGTACCTGGAGACCAAGTACATCGCCGTCGATTGGTAGGGAATTCGCGAGCTGCCCGATCCGCTAGGGCACTCCGCCTTCCGCCGATCAGGCGGTGATCGGCTGTCTGACCCAGCGAACCTGCATGTTGACTCCGGCGTCACTGAGGAGGTTGAAGACCGGGCAGCGGGCCTCGGTCTCCTGGACGAC
>BTQG01000014.1:0-36989 GCA_036985755.1 Acidimicrobiia bacterium
TGCACCTCAGTGCGGATCTCGACACCTTGACCGCCCTCGCCGAACACCCGGGCGAGCTCAACGGCTACGGTCCGGTCGTTTCCGACATCGCCAGACAGGTCGCAGAGGAACTCGACGACGCCGAGTGGCGCTACCTCGTAACCGATACCGCCACCGGCCGGCCGTTGGCCACAGGTGTCACCAAGCGTCGCCCGACCGCCGGTCAACGCCGCCATATCGAGACCCGCAGACCGACCTGCGTCTTCCCCGGCTGTCGTATGCCGTCGGTCGACTGCGACATCGACCACAGCGTCGCCTGGGCCGACGGCGGGCCCACCACCAACTGCAATCTCGCCCCGCTCTGTCGTCACCACCACCGCATCAAACACGACGCCGGGTGGAGCTACAGCGCCATCGGCGATTCGGACTACCTGTGGACCACCCGACTCGGTCACCGCTACACCACCAGCGGCCTACCGCCATGACGCGAGCCTGCCGCGGCGCTAAGCCTCTTGCTTACGGGTGAACAGGGCGACGTAGATGGAGCATGCGCTGACGGCGCAGGTGGTGCACGCCTCACCGAAGCTCTCCGGATCGAGCCCGGTGGTCATCGTTTCGAACCCGAGGCTGGCATAGAGCTCCTCAAGCTCGCCGATGCGGGCCGGGTCGGTGACGGTGCGCCGCTCCCAGCCATCTGAAGCCAGATCGGCGGCTTTCAGGATCTGAACGCCCGCCGAGCAGTAGACGGCGTGGTCCGTCTGGCTCACGTTGCTGCCGCGGCGCCGACCCCGTCCGCAGCCCTCAGCTTCTCCAACCGTCGCCCGGCGAGAATGGCACAGCCGAGCGCCGAGACGTACTGCACCATGTCACCCTCTGGGATGTTCACCTCGGCTTCGAGCGACTTGCTGATCGACCTGCCCATCGTCTCGAAGCGGAGGATGCCCCCGATGAGGGTGAACTCGGGCTCGGCCCGCACCCGCTTGATCAGTTGCACCGAACGGGCGGTGAGTGACTCGATGGCGCCCTGCATGATGTCCGCCGGCGCCGTGCCCAGAGAGAGGTGGTTGATCACCTCGGACTCGGCGAAGACCGCGCACACCCCGGAGATCGCAACGGGCTCTTTGGACGTCGACATCAGCGCGCTGATCTCTTCGGTGGTGTAACCCATGTAGCGGGCGGTCTTTTCCAGGAAGGCGCCGGTGCCGGCGGCACATTTGTCGTTGAGCCGGAAGGACAGGACGTTGGCCGATTCGTCCACCCGGGTTGCCTTCATCGTCTGACCGCCGATGTCGAGGATGGTGCGAGTGCCGGGGAAGAGAGCGTAGACCCCGCGGGCGCTTGCGGTGAGGTCGGTCACGTGCAGGTCCTTGAAGTCGACCTGATGGCGACCGGCGCCGGTGGCGATCACATAGGAAACGTCCTCTTCGCCAGTGCCTGCATCCTCGAGCGCCTGTTCGTAGGTACTCCGTGACACTTCGCGGAGACGGAAACCGGTCGGGGTCATCGCCCTGCCCAGGATCTCGCCGTCTTCGCCGAGGATGACGGCCTTGGTGTAGGTTGACCCGACGTCCAGTCCAGCGGTGACGGTCACGATGTCACGCTGCCGACCGGAGCGCGACCAGTCATCACGTGGTCGAGGGCAAACATGGCGGCGCCAAGGGCTCCCATGTAGTGGGAGTCATCGCTGAGGTTCAACTTCCTCTCGAGGCGGTCTTCGAGCGCTTTGACCATGCCCTCGTTCAATGACACACCACCGGTGAAGGTGATCTCGTCGTTGATACCGACCCTGCGGAGCAGTCCAACCGAACGAGTGGCGATCGACTGGTGGACGCCCCACAGCACGTCCTCGATCTTCTTGCCCTTGCCGATCCAGGCCAGCACCTCGGATTCGGCAAAGACGGTGCAGGTGGTGCTGATCTTGACCGGCTTGTCGCCCCGCAGCGAGAGCGGGCCAAGGTCGTCGAGCGGGATGTCGAGAGCGGCGGCGGCGGCCTGGAGGAAACGTCCCGTGCCCGCAGCGCACTTGTCGTTCATGCAGAAGTCGACGATCTCGCCTTCGGGGTTGACGGCAATCGCCTTGGTGTCCTGGCCACCCATGTCCAGGACCGTTTTCGTGTCGGGGAACAGGTGCACCGCACCCCGCCCGTGGCAACTGATCTCGGTGACCTGGCTGTTGCCGAAGGTCACCCGGTAGCGGCCGTATCCGGTGCCGACGACGTACTCCACCTCCTCCTCGTCGATGTGTGCCTGTTTGAGAGCGGCGACGTAGGACGACTCGGCCGCCTTGATGACGTTGGCGCCGGTGTCGATGAGGGATCGACCGACGATCTTGCGGTCCTCGTCGATGATGACGGCTTTGGTCTGGGTCGAACCGACGTCGACTCCGGCTGCGTATGCCACGGCGATCACCTCATCCTTCTGCGCCGGCCAGGGCTTGCCGGCGAGATGCCAGGCCCTCGAAGAAGGCGTCGATGCGGTTCTTCATCTGAGCTTCGGAAACGACCCTGCGGTCCATCATGTCCGACTCGATGAACAGGCTGGGGATGCCGAGCTGCTCGGTGAGGTGCTTGCGACTGTCGGCGAGACCCGTCGACACGGTGCGGCAGCTCTTGATGGGGTGGTAGATGACGCCGTCGATATCGAAGTCTTCTGTCATGTCCGCCAGGACCTCGTTCTGGTGGAACATGGCGTCCATGGCGTCGCGGGTGCTGACCAGCACCCCCTCGGCGAGGGAGGCCAGTGGATCGGCGAGGTCGTACTGGAAGCCGCCGTTGGTGCCTCCTGAGGCGAACCAGAGATACGTCGAGTTGACGAAGGTGCCGCCCCAGTCGGTGAACAGCTCGTTGAACCTGCGGAAGATGGGATAACACGGAACTCCCACGAACAGCAGCCGGTACTGCTCCTCGATGGTTTGGCCGATGCCGTGCGCCGCCTTGTACTCCATCTCCTCGACGAGGCGCTCGAAGTAGCGGGCACCGGCCTCGGTGCCCCTGAAGCCGTTGGCGACGCCGAGAAAGATGGTGCCGTCGGTGAGTGCGTTGAACAGGGAGGGCCGGGCACGGTTGAGCTCGAGGATCCGGTTCCAGCAGCGGCTCATCGTATTGGCGTGGGTGAGCACCTCACGGAACTTGTCGATATCGAACTTCTTGCCGGTGACCTGCTCGCACACCGTGATCAGCTCGGTGAGCTGAACCTCGACGTACTTGCGGTCGGCCTCGAAGTCGGGATCTCCACGCCACGTCTGGCCACCGGCCTGGCGCGTGCCGGGGATGTCGATGGTGAAGGTGGGCGCGCCGTACATGCGGTCCCAGATCTCGGCCCACTTGATATAGGTGTTGCATGCATTGGTGAGCACGGACAGGCTCGGTGCCGGTATCTGGCCCATCGGGTGCTCTCCACCCCGCAGCTTGCTGCCGACATCGGCCTTGACGTATCCGCAGATGTCCGGCGAGTACCCGTAGTCCTCGGCTTCTTCGAGGTATTCGTGGGCGACGCGGCGCACTGCGGTCTGGAGAGAATTGATTTCGGGAAAGACCACGGGAAGATCGAATGTCTTCAAGATCTCGTTGAGGCTCCCCATGACGAAGACGTATGCCGACAGGCCGCCGGTCTTTGCCGTGTTGTCCAGCTCGACGAACCAGTCCCGGAACAGGGCGGCGCCTTCCCGATTGCCCCGCCCGACCAGGTCCTTGGTGGCTTCGGCAGTGGTCATGTCGCCTCCTTGACCTTCATGCGAAGAGCAGGTTCTCGACGAAGGTCTCGACCTGCAGCTCGAGCTGATCGAAGGAGGTCATGTTCTCCTCGAACTCGCTGACGAAGTAGGCGATGCCTTCGGCGTCGAGGGCGTGGGTGTAGGTCACCTGCTCCTCGAGGCCGGGCTCGCACATCTTGGCGGCGGCGAGGATGGCGGCATCGGCCTCTGCGCCCCGGATCCGATCGATGAGCATGGTCTCTTTCGGTTTGCGCAGATCGTGCTGCACCGGGCTGTACCCGGAGCGCTCGAGGTACGCCTCGGCCAGGTTCTCCAGCGGGTCGCCGTCGACTTCGACGTCTTCGGTGATCCAGCGCATCCCGATGTGAAAGTCGTCGTCGACGACGTAGCAGGTACGGCCCAGCATGCGGATGAGGTCGAATGGAGGCTGCTCGCAGAAACCCCCCTCGAAAACCACCCGGATGCGGTCCTCCGGTTTGGCGGTTCCCTCTCGTATTTTGGGCAGCAGCGCGGCCAGCAGCTCATTGTGCTCCTCACGGGGGATCATCCCGGCAAGGGCAAGCAAGGCGTATGCGTCCTCGGCGGCGAGCAACCATGGGGTTTGCCGCTTGATGTCGTATAACTGGCGCAGCAGGCTGCGGTTCTCGTTGAACACGACAATCGAGCTGCGGAGGTCGTCATCGGTGATGTCGCGGCCGGCGACTTCCTGGACGACCTTTCGCATTCTGTCGTATTCGTGGGCCAGGTAGTCGCGGCTTCCCGCCGAGTTCGGGTTCTGGGGCAGGTACAGGATCTGGCACGGATAGTCGACGTTGCGCCCCCAGATCGCCGCCAGGTTCCGAGCCGCGTCGCAAATCGGGTGGGAGATGAACAGGTCGAGCTCGACCCGATCGCTCAATGCAAGCTCGAGTGAGGTCTTGAGGATCGAACACAGGTAGGAGCCGAAGTGCGAATCGGCCAGGTTCGGCTCCACCGGGGCGCCGCGTACCTTGAACGGGAGCATGCCGGCGGCGTGGACGATCTCCTCGGGGAAGTACACCTGGAAGTGACCGGCGACCTTGCCTCCGCTGTCGCGCCAGCGCCGCACCGTGTCGAAGTCGGGGGATTCGACCAGCTCCCGGCACTCGTAGAGCGCATCGTCGAGCGAGTTGCCACGCCATTCGTCGAAGACCCTGGTGGCCGTCAGTGTCATACCGTCCCTCCCGTCGGCTCGGCGCCGGCCCCGTCGAAGAACAGATCCAGGACGTGATCGAGGCGGGCCTCGACGCTGCCGAACACCCGGTTGGCATACGGTCCGATCACGACCTCGACCAGGGCAACGTACGACCAGGACAGGATCCTGGCGTTTCCCGGTGCCAGCTCACCGTCATTGATGCCATCGTTGATGATCGCCTCGATCTGCTCGGGCAGCGTCCGCTGATAGGCACGGACGAGACGGTCCCGCTGCTCGCCGCTGAAGATATTGATGTCACGCCGGACGAGGCGGGTCAGTTCGCGCTCCTCGTCTGGAAGCTCGAGGAACGCCCTGGTAAGCCGGGCAAGGCGGTGGCGGCTGCTGCCGGGAGCGTCCACTGCGGATTCGAACAAGCGGCGGGTCGCCTCCAGGTCGCCGAGCATCATCGAGATGTAGAGCTGCTCCTTGCTGGCGAAGTGGTGGTATAGGCCGCCCTTGGTCACTTCCGCCTCCCTGGCGATCATGTCGGTGGTGACGTCGGCGTAGTTGCTCGCCACGAACAGCCTTCTGGCCGCGGCGATGATCCTGGCCGCGGTGGCCTCGGATCTGGTGGGGAGGTCTGTGGTTCGTATCATGTTACCGACCGACTGACCGGTCGGTAACATGATACGGCAAGAACCCACCACGCGTCAACAGAAACGTTGGAAGCCACGAGCGGTCTTCGAACGGCTAAGAGGGTTGCACTCCCGCCATTTCCTCCACGGTCCATGGGGGTGGCGTGCCGATCCATTCCTCGAAGAGCTCAAGCCAGGTCCCATCGTCGATAACCGCCTGCAAAGCCTCGCTCACCTCTTGTTGAAACGCCAGGTCACCGCGGACGGTCATGATCGCCATTGGATCGCGCAGCAGGTCGATCGCCACAACACCGAAGGATGCACCTGGTTGGCTCTGGAAGACTGCGGCGCTGGGATAGGACATGGCAGCGGCATGTGGGTATCCGGTGGGGATAGCTTCGACGAGCTGCGCGAAACCCTCCATCGGGTCGGTCGCGGCGTTGACGCTTGCGGCTGACAAGGCCTCTTCCAGCACCAGTTCATCGCTGCTACCTGCCAAAACGCCGATGGTCTTGCCCTCCAGGTCCTCGATACTCGATATCCCCGACCCGGCTTCGACGAGAACGACGAGTCCACTAAGGAGGTAGGGGACCGAGAACTGTGCTGAATCCTCCCGGGACAGGGTATGGACGGTCAGCCTCAACACCATGTCGACCTCGCCCGCAGCCAGCGACTCGAAGCGGGTGGCCGCCGAGACCTCAACGAACTCGACTGCGGCGCCGGGCGCCAGGACTGCAGCGACCGCCGATGCCAGTGTCGGCTCGAAGCCGGCCGGGGTGGCGGATGCGATGCCCACCCTGAACGGGGAAAGATCCCGACCAACACCGACCCGGACCACGTTGCGGTCCAGGATGCCCGCCAGCGTCTCAGAAGACCCGACCGCAGCGCTTGTGACGCTCGTTGCCACGTCGGTTGTCACGGACGTGGAAGTCGCCGCCGGCAAGGTGACGGACGTGGAAGGCACTGCCGGCGAGGTGCTCGGTGGAGTCGTCGTAGCGGTGGTGCCACCTCCGCCACATGCGGTGGCGAAGAGGACGATGACGGTCAGCAGCAACGGAATCCTGGAGCGCTCCGACACGAGAACCTCCCGACCGCTCGTCCGAAGCGGAGGCTACCAGTTCACTAGAGCCGGTGACGGACTGCGAAGTCGACGGGATCGTCGTCGGCGAGCGCATCGATCCTCTGGGGCTGGCGTTGCTCGTCGGGTCGGTGACGTTGTGCCCTACTGCCCGGCTCTGTAGCGTTGGCTACGACTTCGTAGCCACGGCCGGACGGCACCGTGGCCCTCGGCGTGGAGCTACGGCACGAGCTGGAGGGACGGAGGAGATGAAGCGACTGACGATTATGGCGCTGCTCGCCGCGGGCGTGATTCTCGCAATGCGGCGGATGCTCCAAATGGGAGGCCCGGAAATGAGGGAGAAAACCTCGGAGGCGTGCGAACGGATGCTCTCTCGTATGCCCGAGTCGTTTCCCCCAAATCGCATGATGGCCGATCTCGACTTCTTGAAGGAACAGAGCGCCCGTTTACTGGATGTGCTCGAGGGCAGAACGAAGGACTGACCCGAGCACGTCTCGAGCCGGTTCTCACGGCCGACTGTCGAGCACCAGGGCGGCGAAGAGACCCGGATCCTCGGCGTAGACGCCGGTCGAAAGAGCCGAAGTTCGCATGGGGCGTGGTTGCATTCGTACAGAGATGGCGCGAAGGAGGCCCAAGGGTGACCACGACAATGGAAGAGATGGAACTTTCGGTTGAGCAGCGGCTCATGAGGCAGACCTGCCGCGACTACGTGGATCGGGTCGTGATCCCTTTCATCCGCGCCAATCGGCAGCGCGAGTGGATTTTCGAGCCGGAGGATCGCCTCCCTCCCGAGATCCTCGAAGGCGCCGACGCGGCCGGGCTGCGGTCCCTGGGAGTGCCGGAGCGCTACGGCGGCGTCCAATTCGACCCGAAGACCGAGGCGCAGACGTTTGCGATCATCGCTACAGAAATCGGGCGAGGGGATGCGGGCCTGGCCGACAAGCTCGCCCAGAACTGGAAGATCGCCGTCCTCCTACGGACGTTGGCACCCGAGCATCTCCAGGACGAATGGTTCCCCCGCTACATGGGGGATCCCTCATTTCTCATGGCTCACTGCCTCACCGAGCCGAAAGGGGCATCGGACCGCTGGCTGCCCTACAACGTGCCGGAGGCCAATATGGACACGAGGGCCGTACTCGACGATGGCCACTGGACGATCAACGGGCGCAAGCAGTTCATCAGCAATGGATACGACGCCTCCCTCTTTGTCGTCTATGCCAACACCAACCGACAGGTCGGCATGCTCGAGGGAACGAGCAGCTTCCTCGTGCCGCGCCACACACCGGGCCTCGTGGTGACCCGCTGTAACGAGACCATCGGTGGGCGTTACATGAACAACGGTGAGATCGTCTTCGAGGACTGCCGGGTACCAGAGGACCATCTCCTCGCCAGGGACGACGCCCTCGGCAAGGCCGCCGTCTATTTCCGCCCGGGGAAGATTCTTCAAGCGGCCAAGAACCTGGGCACCGGCATCGCCGCTTTCGAGGACACCGCCGCCTTCGTCCAGCAGCACGTCCAAGGCGGCCGTGTGCTCATCAAGCACCAGGCGGTGGCGGTTCGCCTCGCACAGATGGCGATCAAGCTGGACGCGGTGAGGGCGCTGCTGCGTCACGCGGCGAGGGCAGTTGACGAAGGGGCGGCGGACGCCGACAAACTGTGCAACATGGTCAAGGTGTTCGCTTCCGAAGAGATCTTGGAGGTCTGCAAGCAGGCCATGGAGCTCCATGGTGGCAACGGGTCGATGCTCGAGGTAGGCATCGAGAAGTACTTCCGGGACGCCTCGGTATTCCTGCATATGGACGCCACGGTCGACGTCTCGAGTTTCAAGATCATCAAGGCGATGTTCCCCGAAACGGCCGGCACCTACGCAGGGCCCGAATGATGGCCTGAGCTCCTGGCACGGTCCATTGTCCGGTACGGTCCTACTCGTTCAGCACGGTAGCCACGAATACGCCCGGATCCTGGGCGTAGACACCGGTGGACAGGGCCGAAGCTCGCAGCTGGTCACGGCGTCTCTCGGCGCGATCGATGAGCACATACCGGTCCCGCCGGTCCGGGCACATGGTTATGTGCTCGTCGCAGAAGTCGATGAAGACGGTGTGATCGTGCTCGAAACCGAGGGTATCGCCCAACTCGAGCAGGGCGGCGACGCTGGCCTCGGCGGCCCCGATCGCCTCCAGCTGGTAGCGCAGGTACTTCACCCGCTTCCGCCACTGATGAAAGGCCCTGGCCCGGGCGGTGTCCATCGCCCTCTTCTGCTCGAAACGGCCTCTGCGGTAGGTTGACACGACGGCGGCAGTGACGGTGCCGGCGTCCAGATGCATCGGGTGGGTGGACCACCGCCGGCGCACCCTGCCGAGCCGGGTGCGCGCTTCGCGCAGCGGCCCTGCGAGGAGTTCGTCGATAGCAGAGCGGTGATGGGCTTGGATGTAGTCAGAAGCCGCTTTCCAGCCTTCAGTCGACTCCAGTGCGCCGAGGGTCTGGCCGATCACGTGGGCATCCCTTGCCGGTGCCAGCAGGCGCCCAATCTCGCTGAGGTCGGTGTCTTCTGCCCGATAGGCGGTCTCCTCGATCGCTGCCCTGGCGAGCCGGAGGTGGGCACGGAGCCGCTTGATGCCCTTGCGGGTCGAGTGAACAACCAGATCGATGTCGTGCGGCGCGCCGAGAGCGACGAGCGACTCGTCGAGACGTGCGATCTCTGCATCGTGGAGATCGAGCACACCGGCACTCACGACGAGTCGGAGTGCAGGCCGAGGTGCTCGAGGTAGGCGTCCGCTGAAGGCTCCCGGCCCAGGAACGCTCGAAGATGCTCGATGGCGTCCCTCGAGTACCCCATCGCCAGCACCTCCTGGCGGTACCGCTTTCCGACCTCGGGGCTGAGGATGCCCTCCTTGGCGAACACCGAGAACATGTCGTCGCCGTACACCTTCGCCCACTGGTAACCGTAGTAGCCGGCGTCGTAACCGCCCATGAGATGGCCGAACGACGAGGCAAAGTGCGTGCCCTCGTGGAAGGGGAGCAGCGAGTAAGCGAACGCCTCCCGGTAGATCTGGTTGATGTCGGGGTTCTCGGTCCCTGCGTGCAGGGCGAGATCGAATTTCCCCAGATACACCTGGCGCAGGGTCGTCAAACCTTCGTTCTGGTTTCTGGCGTCGACCATGCGCTTCACCAGGTCGTCGGGGATCTGCTCGCCGGTCTGGTAGTGGCGGGCCACGCGGCCGAGCACCTCGGGCTCCCACATCCAGTTCTCCATGATCTGTGACGGCGCCTCGACGAAATCCCACTCGGTGTCGTAGCCGGCGAAACGGGGATGGTCGACCTCGGTCAAGCAGAAGTGCAGCACGTGGCCGAACTCGTGGAACAGCGTCAGCGCCTCGTCGTGTTTGAGCAGCGAGGGGCTGTCCGGCCCGGGTTTGGTGAAGTTGGCAACGACCGCTGCTACCGGCGTCCGCACCGAGCCATCCCGGCGTCGAGCCCTGCCCATGATATCGAAGCAGGCGGCATGGCCGTACTTGCCATCCCTCGGGAAGAGATCGAAGTAGAAGGAGGCGATCGGCTCATCTCCGCCCGGGTCGTAGATCTCGTACAGCTCCACGTCCTCGTGCCAGGCCCTGGCGTCTTCCCTCCTGCGGTACTCGAGGCCAAACACCTCACCGGTGATATCGAACATGCCCTCGATGACACCGTCGAGGGGGAAGTAGTCGGCGACCTCGTTCTGGTCGATCCCGTAATCACGCTTGCGCTGTTCGGTGTGGTAATACGCCCAGTCCCAGGGCTGGATCGGCGCCCCGCCGATGTCGTCGGTGGCGAGGTCTTGCAGCGTTGCCAGCTCGCCGGTGCCCCGCACGGTGAGGCCGGGGACGATGGAGTCGTAGAGATCGTCGACCGATGCGGGATCGGCCATCTTCACCTCCATCGAGTACTCGGTCCATGTGTTGTAGCCGAGAAGGAGTGCGATCTGGCGCCGAAGCTCGATGCCCTGTTCGATCAGGGGCATATTCGCCTCCTCAGCCCGGTTCCAGAATTTGAACTGGAGCCGCTGTCTCAGGTCGCGCCGCTCCGCTTCCTCGACGAAAGGGATGTAGTCGGGGTAGGCCATCGACACCCGGTAGGTACCCGCCTCGGATCCGGGGGCGAGCCGCTCGATGTACGACTCGCGGAGGCCGGCGAGATCGTCGCGTGTCATGTCGATGCCGTCGTCCCATTCGTCGAGATTGCTGCGATAGGCGACCTGGACCTCGATCAGGCGCTGTCTCAACGTGTGGAGTTTGTCACGATCCGCCTCTTCGAGATCGTGGCCGGCTCGCCGCAGATCCCGCAGCCAGAAATCGAGGTTCCTCTCTTCCAGCCCGCTGAGGCTCGCCGCGTTTTCGGTGTCTGCGTACTCCTTGATGGCGGCGGCCAGATCGGATCGCATCACCAGGTCGTTTCCCCACTTTGCCATCACCTCTTCGGAGGCGACTGCCGCTTTCCGAACCTCGATCTCGGGGTGGACCCGCGCCATGAAGACCCCTCGACCGTCTGCTTCGTTCATGATGATCGTGAGGTCGTCGAGCGGCTGCATCGTGTTGGCATAGGTGCGGTCGTTTGCAACGCCGATCACACCGGCAACAAGCGAATCGGATTGCTGGATGGCGGTGTCGGTGATCCCGGTTACGTCACCCGCCGTGATCGCGGTGTAGTCGGTCAGGAGGTCGTCGGAGGCCATGTCTCGGGAGGCTAGGTGCGCTGCCCGATCAACCGCTCGCAGGCGAGAGATGGACGAGCAGGGGCCGGTGATCGATCCCCAGATCCGGGCCAACCTTGCGCAGGGTCACCGCAACCGGCCCCGTGTACAGCACGTGGTCGACAGGGATACCGGCGTATTCGCCGATCAGGGGCCAGTCCAGAACTGCGTAGGTGGCGGCGTAGCCGTAGCCGTCCTCCGAGTTGGTCAGGCCGTCGGCGAGGGTCTTGAAGGCATACGACCATCGGGATGCTTCGAGGTTCCCCACGATGACGACCGGGCCCTGCATCTTGCGGGCGTTGACACCGACGGTCTCGAATCGCCTGATGCGATCCTCGGCTGCCCGCGCACTGACCGGCCGCTCCACGCTGAGGCCGAGGATGGTGATCTCCTGGTCACCGACGCTGGTGGTGATCACGGCATCGACGCCTTCGAACCCCACAGGGTCTTCTGCGACGCTCACAGGGAAGCCGTTGCGCCCCAGCACGAGTATGCCACCGCTCTTTCCGGGGTCGTTGACCACCCGGTACGGCATGTTGAGTTGCTCGATGGCACTCGACCAGTTGCCGCCGGCGCGCACGAGCACGACGATGTCCGCTTCGACGGTATTCACCCATTCCAGCACCGCCGGGCGCACGTCGGGCGCCTTGCCGACGTCGAGTGATACGACCCGAATCCGCTCGTTCGAGCTCGACTGTGGCTGCTCCTGGAGGTACATGGGAGCGATCAGCGCCACATTGAAGATGGCAGCGGCCAGGAACACAACAGCGGACCCGCGCGAATAGCCGAGGCCGGTTATGACCGCGGCGACGATGAGGATCGCCCCGAGCGGGAGGCGCCAATCGGCGAGCACGTCGAGCGGCCACCACTTCGCTCCGAACAGGCCGAGCACCGTGGCCAGCGAGGCGGTCCACCCCGCAATAACCATGATGAACCCGACCGTCCGTGAGATGGGACCGGTCGTGGCGATGCGCGTGGCGCTGTGAGGTGCCAGGGGCATCAGGAACCGAGAGCGTAGAAGAAGCCGTCGCGCGACCCGACATACATGCGGCCGTCCCAGACGGCGGGTGTCGACTCGACGCAGGAGCCCGCCCCGACCTCTATATCCCACAGCTTCTTTGGCGATCGCGGGTCGCTGAGGTCGTAAGCACGGAAGCCGGCCCGCTCGGTGAGACAATCGATGCCGACCACGAGTGCATCTCCGGCGATCACCGGAGACGACCATGCGTTGCCACCGATGAAGTCCTGCCAGATCGTCTCGCCGGTGTCGGTGTCGACGGCCAGGAGGTCGCCCGAATCGGTGGCGACGAAGAGCAGGCCGGCGTCGGCAAGGAGCGCCGGCGTGGCCCACGCCCCGGCGTCCTGGCCTCGTGCCGCAGAGATGTGCGCAGACCACACGATCGGATCATCGGGTTTGTTCGGGTCGAGCTTGACCAAATCTCCGACCTCGCGGACCCGCCGGGCGGCTATGTTCGATATCTTTGCCGTGTCGCCGTGAGAAACCACGTACAGGAACCCCTCGGCGTCGATGCTCATCGTGGCGTCCGTATCGTCCCCGTCCCAGAAGTCGAAGACGATTTTTCCGTTGCCTGCCTCGATGTCGCTGAGGTCGACGCCGACGATCCTTCCCGCCGAGGTGGAGAAGAAGGCTCGCTGATCGAACACGACCGTCGAGTTCTCTATCGAATGCTGCCGACCGAAGATCTCTTGCAGCTCTGGTGTCCATGCGGGTATCTGGTACACGACTCGGGGATCGACGGTGACCTTGCCGTCCTCGTCGTATCCGCGGTTGAGCTTGACGGCGAACCACCACGAGTTCTCGCCACCCTCGTACATCATGTCGTCGATAACAACCGGGTTTGAGTCCCAATCGTCGTTCCACATGCCGTCGACGGAGTTGGCATGCAGCGACCACACCTCGCGCGGCTCTTCACCGTCGAGGGCGATGATGCGGAAGCGGGGATCGCGCGACCCCGTGTACAGCAGGGGATAACCATCCGGATCGAGGGTCACCGAGCCCTTGATGATGTCGCCCATGGGGAAGTCCGGCCGGGTGCGCTCCCCGGTGTCGGCATCGAGGAAGTGGATGTTCTTGTCGTAGGCCCCGAAGATGACCTCGGTGACTCCATCGTCCCGCTCCCAGACCACCGGCTGGCCCGTCCACCCACTTCCGCACCAGGTCTTGGGGTTGGGCCCGTCCGGGGACTGACCGCACATCGGATCCCGCGGGAAGCGCCACAGAACCGATGGGGCCGTCTTCGGGATCGGTCCGGTGCCGAACCAGGTGCGGGTGGGGTTCCCGCGGAACATGGTGAGCCCGACCGTCGAGCCCCACGGTTGCCCGACGCTTTCCGGGGGCACGACCCCCTGGGGGCGACTGGGGAGGGTGGTGCTCTGCGGAACGGTGGTCTCCGGGGTAGTCGTCGTCGGATCGAGGCCGGCAAGGGTGGTGACCGGCTCGAAGGTGGAGGTCGGGGCATCGGGGTCGACAGGAACGACGTCGGCGCCGGCGACACAGGCGCTGGCGACCATGGCCAGGGCGGCGACGAGCACGGTCAGGCGGGGCATGGAGCGAGAGTGTAGGAAGCACCGGCTTTTCCGCACGGCACCTAGTCGCGCCGATGGTCTGGCAGAGACAGCGTCCCCAGCGCAACCACTGGACTGTCGGTGACCGTCGGACTCGGTGTCGCCGTATCCTGCAATCGTGGCTCTCCTCCCGATCCCTGCCCGTTTCGACCCACTGCGGCTGCCGCTCGAGCGCATCCGCGCCGCCGATCCGCTGCTGATGGCGGCGGCCATCGCCTACAACTTCTTCTTTGCCCTCGTGCCGCTGGCCATTGCCGCCGTTGCCGCATTGTCGACGGTGGGACGAAGCGAAGAAGGCCTCACCAACATCGAGGAGCTGCTCAGGGAGGCCTTTCCCGTGGAGGTCGCTGCTTTCATCATCTCGCTCATCGAGGAGGCTCAGGACATTGTCGGTGGCTGGCAGGGGCCCGTCGTCGGCCTCGCCCTCCTGATCGCCCTGTATTCGGGCTCTCGTGGCATCTACACGGTCCAGAAGGCGCTGCGCCAGATAGAGCGAGTTGGCGAGGAGCGCCCCTGGTGGCAGGTCCGTGGCCTCGGCATCTTGTTCACCCTCGCCGCCGGCATCGCTCTGGTCGGCGGCTACGTCATCGTGCTGTTCGGCGGGGCCCTCATGGACGGGTTGGCCAGGGTGGGGCTCGATGTGGGGTCGATCACCGGGCTGACGGTCGGAGTTCTCTTTGTGTGGGTCGTGCTGCTGCTCTTTGCCATCTACCGATGGGGCCCGCCGGTCCCGACCGACCGATCGCTGATCGCCGCGGTGTTGGCGACCATCATCATCGGCCTGATGACGTGGGCGGCGGCATTTCTCGCTCCAAGCTTTGGTGGCACAACGCTGGCGGCCCTCGGTGCGGTCGGCATCGTGCTGGTGTGGTTGTTCGCGCTCGGCTACGTCATCATCGTGGTCCCTGCGCTGACCAGACCTGCTGAGCTCGTCATTCGGGGTAAGCCCGAGTGAGCGAGCCCGATCGCAGGGCGGAACTCGATGCCGGGCTCCGGCTGATCGCCAGGACCCTGCGTCACTACCCGGTGACGGCGGTCGTCGCCATCGTCGGTGCCCTGGTTTGGGTGGCTTCGGTGGTTGCCATCCCGTATGTGATCAGCCTGGTCATCGACGACGCCATCCTGGCAGGGGACCGAACATTGCTGCTTGCTCTCGTCGGGCTGCTGCTGGTCATCGGCGTCATCCAGGCGGTCGGGATCGGTGTCAGGCGCTACCACGGGTTCAAACTCTCCTACCGGGCCGAGGCCGACCTCCGCAACCGGATGTTCACCCACATTCAGCGCCTCGCCTTCTCCTTCCACGACGAGGCGCCAACCGGCCAGCTCATGTCACGAGCCTCCTCGGATCTTTCCCAGGTTCGTCTGATCATTGCCTTGCTGCCGATCGTGCTCGCCAACATCGTCATGTTCCTGGTTGTGATCGTCGTGCTCGTCGTCATCGATCCCGTGCTGGGCGCGGCGGCATCGCTCACGGTGCCGGCTCTGGTCGTCACGTCGAACCGTTACGCAGGCAAGGTGATCGATCTGTCCTTTCGCATCCAGGAGCGTCTCGCCGACCTGGCCCAGGTGGTCGAAGAGTCGGTTGCCGGCATCGAGGTGGTCAAGGCGTACGGGCAGGAGCGGCGCCTGGAGAGCAGCCTGCGCGAAGCGGCAATCGGGATCTACGACAACACGATCAGGGTGGCTCGTCACCGGGCGGCGTTCGCCCCTCTGTTTGAGCTGATCCCCGCCTTCGGTACGGTCGCCGTGCTCTGGCTCGGAGGCTTCAGGGTCATCGACGGCGCGCTGTCGGCCGGTGAGTTCGTTGCTTTCACGCAATACCTGGCGATGCTCGTGTTACCGCTGATGATCACCGGCTGGTTCTTTGCCAATCTTCCGAGAGCTGCGGCGGCTGGTGCGCGAATCGTTGAGCTGCTCGCGGAAGCCCCTCAGATCGACGACCCCGGGTCTCCAATCGCCCTGCCCAGCGGACCGGGCGAAGTGCGGTTCGATGGGGTCTGGTTCTCCTACCCGGGGGGAGAGCCGGTGCTGCGCGGCATGGACCTCGTCGTCCCTGGAGGGAGCACGATGGCGATCGTCGGGGCAACCGGATCGGGCAAATCGACGATCGCCGAGTTGCTACCGCGGTTCTACGACATCGATTCTGGCTCGATCACCATCGACGGCGTAGCGATAGGCGACGTATCGCTCGACGAGCTGCGTGGGGAGGTCGCCGTCGTGTTCCAGGAGACCTTCCTCTTCTCGGCATCGATCCGCGACAATCTCAGGGTGGGGGATCCCAGCGCCGATGATCGGGCGATCCGGACGGCGGCCCGCCTCGCTCAGGCGCATGAGTTCATCAGCGATCTCCCCGATGGCTACGACACCGTGGTCGGCGAGCGCGGGGCAACGCTGTCGGGGGGTCAGCGGCAACGGGTGGCGTTGGCGAGGAGCGTGCTGCGCGATCCGGGAGTATTCATTCTCGACGACGCCACGTCGTCCGTCGATGCGGTCGTCGAGGCCGAAATCCAGGCGGCGTTGCGACGGGTGATGCAGGATCGCACCACGATCATCATTGCCCACCGCACGTCGACGCTTGCCCTTGCCGATCTGGTCGCCTTCCTCGAAGGCGGTCAAGTGGTCGCGGTCGGAACCCACGAGCAGCTCCTGGAGTCGGTCCCGCGATACGCCAAGGTGCTTGCTTCGGGCGAGCAGGCGGGAACCGAGCTGCCATCTCTCCCCCCGGTTGGGGGAGTACCGGCGCAGCCGGGGAGGGGGGCTTCTGAATGAGGTACGTCCAGCACGCCGGCGACTACGACATCGAGGACAGGGGCAAGCTGCTGGCGCGAGCGGCGAGGCTCGGCAGACCGCTGCGGCTTCCTGCCATTGCTGCGCTCATCGTCGCCGGCCTGGCGACGCTGGCAAGGCTCGCCGGGCCACTTGCGGTCCGCGCCGGCATCGATCAGGGGATCGCCGACGGGGACAAGCGGGCGGTGACGGTGGCGGCGCTGGTCTTTGTCGGCTTGCTGACGATGCAGTACGTGCTGTCCGCCATCTCGCGCTATGGCATCTCCTGGGTCGGGGAGCAATACCTGCTGCGGCTTCGTCAGATCCTCTTTGGCCACATCGTCACGATGGACATGGGTTTTTTCTCCCGTTCCAAGAGCGGAGTTCTCGTCGCCCGGATGACGTCTGATATCGAGTCGCTCCAGGAGTTCGCCGGTGATGGAGCGGTCATGGCACTCACCAACGTCCTGACGGTGGTCGGGGTGGCGCTTGCGATGTTGTTCGTCGACTGGCAGATGGCCGTAGCCGTGTACCTCATCATCGGCATCCTCATCGTCGTCACCGTGATCTTTCAGCGGTACGCGTCTCGTGCCTACAGCGAAGTTCGCGAGCGGATTGGAGCCGTGCTGTCGGGCCTCCAGGAGGGGATTGCGGGCGTCAGAGTGGTCCAGGCGTTTGCCCAGGAGAGGGTCCAGGCCTCGTCATTCGGAAGGGTCAACGAGGCCTACTACGAGGCAAACATGTCGGCGGCGCGCGCCATCTCCTGGTACTTCCCGATCATCGCGTACCTCCGCGTGGCCGCGATCGTTTCCGTGCTCGTCATCGGCGGGTTGAGGGTGATCGACGGGAGCCTTTCTCTCGGCACCATTGTGGCGTTCCTGCTCTACCTCGACTGGTTCTTCCAACCGTTGATCAACCTGGCCAACGTGTACAACCTGCTCCAGTCGGCCATGGCGGCGCTGGCGAAGCTGTTCGGAATGCTCGACGAGCAGCCGGCGGTGAAAGAACGGCCCGGCGCCTACGACGTGGACAAGCCGGTGCGGGGTGCGATCAGCTTTCGGGACGTCACCTTCGGTTATGACCCCGATCGACCGGTCCTCCACGACATCGACCTCGAGATCCCTGCCGGTCAGCGGCTTGCCGTTGTCGGTGAGACGGGGGCGGGCAAGACGACGATCGCCAGGCTCGGCTTGCGCTTCTACGACCCCGATTCTGGATCGGTGAGCCTCGACGACAATGATCTCGTGGACGTCACCGATGCCTCGCGAGTCGATGCGATTTCGCTCATCCCCCAGGACCCGTTCCTCTTTGCCGGGACTCTGGGTGACAACATCGCCTTCGCTGCACCCGATGCGAGCGAGCATGATGTGTGGAACGTTTTGCGGGCGATGGGTATCGACGACTGGGTCCGCGCACTGCCCGACGGCCTCGATACCGAGGTCAGGGAGCGCGGCAGCCGGTTCTCCGCAGGAGAGCGGCAGCTGGTTGCGTTGGCTCGTGCCTTCCTTGCCGAGCCGGCGGTGATCGTGCTCGACGAAGCAACCTCGAACCTCGACCCGGAGACCGAGCTGGAGGTGGAGGGCGCACTGCGCATCCTGCTTTCTGGGCGAACTGCCATCGTGATCGCCCACCGGCTCCGGTCCGCCGAGCGGGCCGATCGCGTGATCATGATCGACGACGGTCGCATCATCGCCGACGGATCGCATGAGACCCTGGTCGAAACCAGCCCCGAGTATCGACACCTCGTCGAGGTATGGGAGAGCGGGGTGGCTTGAGTACGTACCAAGTACCGGCCGGGGCCTAGCCTGGCGGGATGGCCGAGGCATTCTCAGAGCGCGTCCGGGTCCGCCGCCTGGCAGAGCGCGGGGTCTACGACAGGGAGAAGCTGGACGAGATCTTTGACGAGGCGCTGATCTGTCACGTCGGGTTCATCGCCGATGGGGACCCCTATGTGATCCCGACCATTCATGCCAGGCACGATGACACCATCTATTTTCACGGATCCCCGGCGAGCCGGATGCTGCGACTGATGAAGAAGGGCGCCGATGTCTGTGTCACGGCGACGATCGTCGACGGGATCGTCGCTGCCCGCTCGGCGTTTCATCACTCGATGAACTACCGCTCGGCGGTGGTTCTCGGCTCGGCTCGGCTCGTCGATGACGACGAGGAGAGGCTGCTGGCCTTGGAGATGGTCACCCAGCACGTGCTGCCGGGGAGATGGTCGGAGTCGCGACAGCCATCGGATGTGGAGAACAGGGGCACCTCGATCCTCGCTCTCCCCATCGAGGAGTACTCGGTGAAGATACGCTCCGGTCCGCCGGTCGATGACGAGGCCGACTACGAGCTCGACATTTGGGCAGGGGTGATCCCGCTGACGACGAGCCCCGGCGAACCCGAGCCGGATCCAAGGCTGCTCGACGGAATCGAAGTAGCGCCCTCCGTCGTCCGCTTCTCGGGCAGGTAGCCGGGAACTGGCAACTGGGATCCTGCGACTTGCGACTTGCGACTAGCTATCTCTCCACGCGATCCAGCGTTCCACGTTGCTCAGGTCGAGCTCGGGGCCGGTGATACCGACGGTGATCTCGTCCGCCCCGAGCGCCACGTACTCATCTCCGAGGTCCACAGCTCGCGCTGAGACCCCGATCGACCGCTCGATCGCGCCGGGATCGCGGCCCACCTTCTCACACCATTCGTCGAGCACCCTGGATTTGTGAGCGAAGGTCTCCGGGCTGCCGAACCAGTGCCATATGTCGGCCTGCTCTGCCGTGATCCGCAGCGTCACCTTCTCCCCACCGCCGCCGATGAGGATGGGGAGGTCCCGGGTCGGGGGTGGGTCGAGTTTGGCGAGGCGGGCCTTGATCACCGGGAGGGCCGCGTCGAGGTCGCGGAGCCGACCGGCGGCCGTTCCGAACTCGTAGCCGTATTCGTCATAGTCCTTCTCGAACCATCCCGAGCCGAGGCCCAGGATGAGCCTGCCTCCTGCGATGTTGTCCACGGTGCGCGCCATGTCGGCGAGCAGATTGGGGTTGCGGTAGGAGTTGCAGGTGACCAGCGCTCCGAACTGGATGCGCTCTGTCTGCTCCGCCCAGGCAGCGAGCATGGTCCAGCATTCGTAGTGTTTGCCGACGTTCGGGTCGGGGTCTCCACCGTCCAGCGGATAGAAGTGGTCCCAGTTGTAGACGACGTCTGCTCCCATTTCCTCGACCGCCATCACCGTGTCACGGATCTGGCCGTAGTCGGCGTGCTGGGGCTGCAACTGGACGGCAATGCGGGTCATGAGTGCTCCTTGGCGCGCGGGACGGGACCATACCCACGCCGGTTATAGCCCGATGACGATCGGTAGGCTCGCCTGCCATGGCGATCACGACACGGCCGATCACCGAAGACGAGGTTCTCGTCTTTCGAGAGCGGGTCAACGCCGCATTCGGCGGTGACGTGGCAGAGGAGGACCGTGGCTCCGAGCGGTTTCTGGCAACCTTGCCGCTCGCCCGCACCGTTGCCGCATTCGATGCCGATCAGATGGTCGGGACACTGGGAACCTACGAGTTCGAGGTGACAGTTCCCGGCGGGGCCCAGATTGCAATGTTTGGAACCACCGTGGTGACGACCCAGCCCACCCACCGGCGCCAGGGTGTGCTGAGGGCGATGATGCGAGATCACCTCGACGACGCGGCAGGCATGCAGGCGCCACTGGTCGGGCTGTGGGCGTCGGAAAGCACCATCTATGGTCGTTTCGGTTTCGGGCGGGCCACCAGCCGGGATTCCATCGAGGCTCCCAAGCACACAGTGACCGTGAGTGGCACCGACGCAGGTGCGGTTCGGGCGATTCAGGCTGACCAGGTGACCGGGCTGTTCGCCCCGATCTACAACGAGGTGTGGCAGAGCAGACCCGGCATGCTCTCGCGCACGCCTGAATGGTGGACCCATAAAGTCCTCCACGATCCGCCGCATCACAGAGAAGGTGCATCTGCGAAACGCTTCGTGGTGTACGAGGCGGACGGCGTCGCCGAGGGATACGCCATCTATGTGCAAAAGTCGGACTGGACCGAGTTCGACGCAAACGGCCAGATCCGTGTCACCGAGGTCATAACGACGACCGGCCGTGCTCACACCGGTTTGTGGTCCTTCCTGACCAACGTCGATCTGTTCCCGAGGATCCGGTATTGGAACCTGCCGATCGACGATCCACTGTGGTGGAAACTCGCCGAGCCCCGACGGGTTGAGAGGAAACGAGCCGATGCGCTGTGGATCAGGATCATCGACGTGCCCGCTGCTCTGGGCGTCCGCGGCTACGAATCGGATGGCACCATCCGCATCGGAGTCGACGACCCCTTCCGGCCGGCGACCTCGGGTGTCTACGAGCTGTCGGTTTCCGATGGTCTCGGCAGCTGCGTTCGAGCGGACGGCAGCGCCGACCTAAACTTGGGAATCGATGGTCTCGGTGCCCTGTATCTCGGTGGCGGCAACGCCCTGAGCCTGGCGGCTGCGGGTTTGATCGACGGGGCACCCGGGCACGTTGCGCTGTTGCACCGCCTGTTCCGGACCGACGTCGCCCCATGGTGCGAGGAAGTCTTCTAAACGAGTCACAGGTCACAGGAAGGAGTTTTTTGGATCAGTCTTGCGTCTTGCGACTTGCGACTTGCGTCTTGGGGCTGAACCGGGAACGAAACGACATACACCTGCGTTGTATCTATCACAGGCGACCCGTTGGGGCGGATACCGGTCTTCCCGACTCCCACTCGTTCCCCGCCCCGGCGGCGTCGCCCTTCGGAAACTCTGCCGGCCGCACCGCGATGATCGTTCCCTATCCGCGAGCTTCTGAGGGCCACAAAGGAACCTCGCCCTGTGGCCCCGGGGTGCCTTACAATGACACTATCTCCATAGTGGAAATTTGGTGAGAACATGACGACCGTTGACATCGACCTCGGTGCCTATTCGCTCGGCTGGTCCGACGAAGAGGACTACGTCTACAAACCCGAAAAGGGCCTGAGCGAGCAGATCATCCGTGACATGTCCCGGATGAAGGACGAGCCGGAGTGGATGCTCGAGTTCCGGCTCAAGGCGTATCAGCGATTCCTGCGCAAACCCCTGCCCATGTGGGTAGGCGACGGGAAGCTGGTGAACATCGATTTCGACAACATCTACTACTACATCAAGCCGACCGAGGGCCAGGCCGACGAGTGGGACATGGTCCCGGAGTCGATCAAGGAGACCTACGAGAAACTCGGCATCCCGGAGGCAGAGCGCAAGTACCTCGCCGGGGTCAGTGCCCAGTACGAAAGCGAGGTCGTCTACCACCGCAACCGCGAGGACCTCGCCGAGATGGGCGTGATCTTCACCGACATGGACACCGCCATCCGCGAACATCCAGAACTGGTCCGGGAGTACTTCGCCACGATCATCCCGCCCAACGACAACAAGTTCGCCGCCCTCAACTCTGCGGTGTGGTCGGGTGGCTCGTTCATCTATGTGCCGCCCGGTGTGCACCTCGACGAGCCGCTCCAGGCCTATTTCAGGATCAACGCCGAGAACATGGGGCAGTTCGAGCGGACCTTGATCATCGTCGACGAGGGTGCCTATGTGCACTACGTCGAGGGATGCTCGGCGCCGGTGTACTCGACCGACTCGCTGCACTCCGCGGTGGTCGAGATCGTCGTCAAGGAGAACGGCCGGTGCCGCTACACCACGATCCAGAACTGGTCCAACAACGTGTACAACCTGGTCACCAAACGAGCCGTTGCCTACCGAAACGCCACCATGGAGTGGGTGGACGGGAATCTGGGATCTGGCCTCACTGCCAAGTACCCTGCGGTGTGGTTGATGGAGGAAGGTGCCCACGGTGAGGTGCTCTCGATCGCATTCGCCGGCCCCGGTCAGCACCTGGACGCCGGAGCCAAGATGGTCCACGTCGCTCCCAACACAACCTCGCTGATCACGTCGAAGTCGGTGGCAAAGGGTGGGGGCAGGGCCGGCTATCGAGGTCTGGTCAGGGTCGAACCGGGCGCAGAGAACGCCAAATCGTTCGTGCGCTGCGATGCGCTCATCCTCGACGAGGAGTCGCGTTCGGATACCTACCCGTACATGGAGATCGAAGAGTCCAATATCGACATCGGTCACGAGGCAACGGTGTCCAAGATCGGCGAGGACCAGCTTTTCTACCTGAGGAGCCGCGGGCTCAGCGAAGAGCAGGCCACGGCCATGGTGGTCGCAGGCTTCATCGAGCCCATCGTCAAAGAGCTGCCCATGGAGTACGCCGTCGAGCTCAACCGCCTCATCGAGCTGGCCATGGAGGGCTCGGTCGGGTAGCTCTCAAGTAGCCTTTCCCACCAATGCGCATCATCGTTGCCGACTGCACGGTCGACTATGAGGGGCGTCTGAACGCCCACCTTCCCCGGGCCCGGCGTCTGATCGTCGTCAAGGCCGATGGCACCGTGCTCGTCCACGCCGATACCAGCGGCAAGCCACTCAATTGGATGACGACCCCGAACTATCTCGTCGAGGAGGAGGGGCGGTGGTCGATTACCAACGGCAAGGGGGAGCGGCTCACTGTGGATCTCCACGAGGTGCACTTCGACACTCAGATCGAGCTCGGTGAGGACCCCGGTTTGCAGAAGGACGCCGTCGAGCTCGAGCTGCAGCGGTTGCTTGCCGAGCACCCCGACACGCTGGAGGAGGGGATGACGCTCATCCGGCGCGAGTACCCGACCCCGGTCGGTCCCGTCGACCTGCTGTGCAGGGATGGGGCCGGCGGAACCGTCGCCGTCGAGGTGAAGCGCCGTGGCGAGATCGACGGGGTGGAGCAGCTGACCCGATATCTCGAGTTTCTCAATCGAGATGACCGGTTGGCGCCTGTTCGCGGGCTGTTCGCCGCTCAGATCGTGAAACCACAGGCACGAACCCTGGCCGAGGATCGCGGCATCAACTGGCGCGAGGTCGACTACGAGCAGCTCGCCGGCGCCGAGAGCGATGTGCTGCGGCTGTTTTGAGTCGTCAGTCCTCAGCCAGAGAAAGCCTTCAGCCCACAGTCTTCAGCAATGCTCTGATGACTGATGACTGATGACTGGAGCCTTTCTACAGAAGGCTCCTCAGATCCAGCACTGCTCCGGGATCTCTCAGCTTGCTGAGAGCCCTGGTCTCGATCTGTCGCACTCTTTCCCTGGTCACGCCGAGCGCCGTGCCCACATCGGACAGGGTTCGGGGCCTGCCGCCGCCGATCCCGTAACGCATCGTGAGGACCGTGCCCTCGCGCTCATCGAGCATGGCGAGGGCTCTCGCCACTTCTTCGCAGCGAACGGTCTCGGCGGCAGCATTGAACGGGTCGGGGGTGCCCTCGTCCTCCACGAAGTCGCCAAGCTGGGCGTCACCTTCCTTGCTCACCGGCCGGTCGAGCGACACCGTCTCGCCGGGAGCGGTCTTGGCAATCATCACCTGCTCTTCGTCTATCCCGCTGACCACCGCGATCTCGGTGACGGTCGGCTGTCGCCGATATCGTTCCTGGAGCGTCAGGTCGGTCTCCTGGACGGTGCGCACGACATCGATCATGTGCACCGGCAGCCGGATCGTCCTGCCATGGTTCCCGAGACCTCTGGTGATCGACTGACGGATCCACCACGTGGCGTAGGTGGAGAATTTGAAACCCTTGCGCCAATCGAATTTCTCCACGGCTCGAATCAAGCCGAGGTTGCCCTCCTGTATCAGGTCGAGCAGGTCGAGACCGCGACCGGTGTAACGCTTGGCGATCGATACCACGAGACGAAGATTCGAGCGGATAAACGTCGCCTTTGCCTCGTCGCCCTCGTGAATCGCACGGTAGAGCGAGGCGCGTTCGGCGGCGTCGAGACTGTCTCCTTCGTCGAGGCCCTGCTGGGCCTTGCGGCCTGCTTCCATGGCACGGGCGAGGTCGACTTCCTCGTCCGCATCAAGCAGGTCGTGACTCGATACCTCGCCCAGATAACGGCCGACCGCGTCGCCGGCAGCACGAGCAGCGTCCATCGCCCCGCCCTTCCGGTATGGCCGAAGGAACCTATCACGCGGGTACGCATCCGGCAATAGGTCGGTACCCTCAACCGGGTCTCGATGCAAGCCATTGTCTACCGCCGCGTCATTGTCGCTCTCGGCACGAGCCTTGCCGTGGTCGCCGCCTCGTGTACCGGGCCGGCGCCGCTCGATGTGTCCGGTGTCAGGCCGCCGGAGATGGGCCCGCCCACGATCGAGATCGTCGTGCTCGCAGGCGACGACCTGTCAGAGATCTCCGCCGAGGTCACGGTCGATGGGGTCCCGCTCTCGGCGGGGGAAACGCCGGTGGAGCGATCCTTCACGTGGCCGGGTGAGCAGATCGCCGTGACCGTCTCCAAACCCGGATTCGAGTCGTGGACTTCCACGTACGGTGAGCCGCCGGGGGGAGGGAGGATCGAGGTGCGGCTCGAGCCGGTCATTCTCCGTGGCCGGGTCACGACGAACATCGGGCTGTCTCTGCCGGGGACGAACGTGCGACTCGGAGCCGCCACCGACGTCACCAACGACGACGGGCTGTTCGAAATCGGCAGGGCGGTCCCCGGCGACCTGGAACTCGAGCGGCCCGCCTGGAACGATCTCGTGATCTTCTGGGACGGCGCCATCGACGAGATCGACATATCCATGGAGCCGCTCAAGGTGATCGGCATCCGAGTGGCGGGTGCGGCGCCGGGAGACGCGGTGCGCTGGGCCGAGTTGCTGCGGCTGGCGGGCTCGACCGGCGTCAATGCCTTTGTTGTCGACATCAAAGACGAGTTCGGCACCGTGTTCCACGACACCGGCGTCGCCGAGGCCCAGGCGGTGGGGGCCGTTTCCGCGGCATACGACCTCGCAGAGGTGATCCAGGACATGGACGATGCCGGCCTGTACAAGATCGCCAGGATCGTGGCGTTCCAGGACACACCGATGGCCGTGGCCAATCCCGATCACGCGGTATTCGATTCGGAGACCGGTGAAGTGTGGCGGAACAACGCTGATGAGGCATGGATGGATCCATCCGACCCCTTCTCGTACGAGTATCCGATTGCGCTTGCCGAGGAAGCCTGTCGGGCCGGTTTCGACGAGACGCAGTTCGACTTCGCCTCGTTTCCCATCGGAGGGAGCCGGGCCACCGCGGTGTTCGACGCGGAGAACAACGAGGAGAACCGCGTCGACTCCATTGTCCAGTTCCTCGAGCGCGCCTACTCCGTGCTCAACCCGCTCGGCTGCGCCGTCGGAGCCAGCGTGCTCGGGATCACGCTCGAATCGCCATTTGATGAGGGTGTCGGGCAGCGGCCGGGGCGCATGTCGCGCGTCATCGACGTGTTGAGTCCGACGCTGTACTCGACCAACTACGGGCCGGGGTGGAAGGGGTTCGAGGATCCAGACGCCAACGCCGTCCAGATCGTCGACGAGGCCCTGGCCAGCGGGATGTCGAGGCTGGAGGGTTTCGCCTACATCCGGCCGTGGCTGCAGACGTGGACGGTGACCGCAGAGGACGTTGTCAATATCCAGCGTGCGGCCGCCGGCCGCGACATGGGGTGGATGCTCTGGTCGAACTCCGCCCGCTACTCATCCGAGATCCTTCCCCAGCAATGAGCAACGGCGCCCGCAACGACGAGCTGGCGAGATTGTCGGTCTCGATCGCCGGCTGCGCACGGTGCCCCAGGCTCGTCGAGTGGCGCGAGCTGGTTGCACGCGAGAAACGAGCAGCCTTTGCCGACGACGAATACTGGGGCCGGCCGGTGCCGGGTTTTGGCGACCCGGAGGCTCGATTGGTCGTCGTAGGGCTCGCCCCGGCCGCACACGGCGCCAACCGCACCGGCCGAATGTTTACCGGCGACCGGAGCGGTGACTGGCTGTACCGGGCAATGTATCGGGCGGGTTTTGCCAGCCAGCCGACCTCGACGGACGCCGATGACGGGCTCACCCTCTCGGGAGCCTGGGTGACCGCACCGGTCCGATGCGCCCCGCCTGCCAACAAGCCGACGACCGAGGAGCGCGACAACTGCAGGTCCTGGTTCGATGCCGAGCTCGACCTGCTCGATCCCGCCGTGTTCGTTGCCCTTGGCGACTACGCCTACCGTTCGGTGTGGCGGTATCTGGCCGATCGTGGCCTGTCGATGCCCCGGCCACGCCCCGCATTCGCCCATGGGGGCGAGGTGACTATTTCCGATGACCTCGTCGTGATCGCTTCGTATCACCCGAGCCAACAGAACACGTTCACCGGGAAGCTCACCGAGCCCATGCTCGATGCGGTGTTCTCGAGGGCGAGCGAGCTGGCGCGCTAGATGGCGACGGGGCTGATCGTCATCGGGGAGAAGTGGCCGGTATTTCGTGCGGTGCGCCCCCAGGCCGCCATGAGGTACGGATAGGGATTCACCCTCTCCGAACCGCGTTTGAGCTCGAAGTGGGTGTGCGGGGTGGTGTGCTCGGCGTTCCCCGAGTCGCCGACCCAGCCGATCACCTGTCCCGCCTCCACGGAGTCACCGACGTCGAGGCCGCGGGCGAAGGCTGCCTCCTCGCCACCCAGGCCATCGTCGGTGCCGGGCGTGTCGTTGTTGAGATGAAGGTATGAGCTGACCCAGCCCCCGGCATGCAAAATCTTGAGGTTGTACCCGGAAAGGCGGGACCATCCCATCGCAGTCACCGTACCGGCCTGAACGGCGACGACCGGCGTGCCGCGGGGGCTGATGATGTCGATCCCCTGGTGATGCCTGCCACCGGGCCGAGGCGCCCCCCACGTGTCGCGGATCGTGACCACACGCGAATCATGGGGAAACGCCTCGATCTCGAACCCGGAATCTGCCGTGGACGCTGCCGTCGCCGGCACCGACATCGGTACCGTTAGGACGGCGAGCATGAATACGAGCGCGACGCGAAGAAGTAATTGCATGAAAGATTGGCTCCTTGCCGGCCTCGTGGCACCACCACAACCCGGCATCGCTGGCTTGTCGAAAACCGTAGGTGGAGAGTCGAGATAGCGACACCGATCGCGAGTGCATCGCAGCGCAAGCACCCTCCGACTAGCCGCCGCTGCGTACCTACCCTCCGCGACACTCCGACCAGAGGATCCCTTGCCCAGCTTCGATCATGAGACCGTCAGTGCAGCCGGGGCCAACGACGCTCCGTGGCGGGCCGCCACCCGATCGGCCGCCTATGAGACCTACCTGGTTACGGCGATGCCGAACGAGTCCGAGGAGATTTGGCGGTATGTGGAGCTCGGATTCGACCTCGACGATTACGCGCCCGCCCTCGAGCCGGGGCCGTCGCTCGATGACGATCCGTTGCTCGACGCGGCCCACGCCGCGGTGGCCGTCAAGCTCGTCGATGGCTACTGGGTCGGTGATGATGTCGAGACCGCCGGGGTGACCGTCGCATCACTCGATCGGTCCTCGAGCCGCCAACCGGAACTGATCGAGTCCGTGGTCACGGGTACCGGCCTCGCCGGCCTCGAGGATCGCTTCGCCCTGGCGGCGACGGCCTTCGGCGGTGACGGTGCCTTCATCCACATCCCAAAGGGCACGGTGGCCCCCGGTGTGATCTACGTGGAGACCCAGGCCACCAAACCGGGATCCGCCTCGTTTCCCCGCATCGTCATCGCCGTCGACGAAGGCGCTGAGGTCTCGATCGTGATCCATTTCCGGTCCCGCCGAGAGGATGACCTGATCGTGGTTCCCCAGATCGCCGCCGCCCTCGGCGATAACGCCAACCTTTCCGTCACCGTGGTACAGAACTGGGGCTACGGCACCCGAGCGATCGGCAACGCCAACGCCGTCGTCGGGCGCGACGCTGGGTTGCGGTTTGCCGAGATTGGTCTTGGCGGCAAACTGGCTCGGCTCCATCTCGACGTCCGGATGGAAGGGCGCGGCTCGTCGGCAAACGTCGTCGGTGCCTATTTCGGCGATAAGGAACAGATCCTCGACTATCGCTATTTCATGCGCCATATCGGGACCAACACGCGTTCGGACATGTTCCTCAAGGGAGCGGTCGAGGACGAGGCGCGATCGGTGTTCACCGGGATGATCCGGATCGAGGAGTCCGGCCAGAAGACCGAGGCGTTCCAGACCAATCGAAACCTCATCCTCTCCGATGGGGCGTCGGCACAGTCTGTTCCCAATCTCGAGATCCTTGCCAACGACGTGCGGTGCGGTCACGGATCCACCGTCGGGCCCCTGGATGCCGGCCAGCGCTATTACCTGATGAGCCGTGGTATCGGCGAGCAACGGGCCGATCGCCTTCAGGTTCACGGCTTCTTCGAGGAGGCGCTGCTCAAGCTCCCCCAACCCGAGATCGTGGGACCGGTGCGCGACTGGATCAACGACAAGTTCGTGACCGCCCAGGTTGCCGGCAGGGTGTGATGGAGGTCAAGGTCGCCGCGCTCGATGAGCTGCCCGACGGTCGCGGGGTGAAGGTCGAGATTGGTGATTTGGAGATCGCCGTGTTCCGCACCGGCGACGAGGTCCGCGCCATCGGTGATCGGTGCAGCCACGCCAGGGCGTCGTTGTCCGAGGGGGAAATCTTCGATGGGGAGGTGGAGTGCCCGCGGCACGGCTCACCTTTCGATTTGGTGACCGGCGAACCCCAGGCGCTGCCGGCAACCACACCGGTTCGGGCCTTTCCTGCCCAAGTGCGTGACGGGTATGTGTACCTGACGGTGACAGAGGATTCGCCATGACGGCCAACGCACTTCAGATCGAAGGGCTCACCGCAAGCCTCGGCGAGCATCGGATCTTGAAGGGGATCGATCTCACGGTGCCGTTTGGTGAGATCCATGCCTTGATGGGCCCCAACGGATCCGGGAAATCGACCCTGGCCCATGTGCTCACCGGCCACGAGGATTACCAAACGGAGGGATCTGCGCTGGTCAACGGAGTCGACATCATCGGGCTTTCGGTTCACGAGCGGGCGCGGGCGGGATTGTTTCAGGCGTTCCAGTACCCGGTCGCGCTGCCGGGGATCTCGCTCCAAGAGCTGAGCAACGAGATGGAGGACGCCTCGGACGACCCCGATGTCGAGGCGCGAGCCCACGGCGCCGCCGAGCGGATGCGGATGGAGCCATTCCTGTCTCGCTTCGTCAATGTCGGGCTTTCCGGCGGTGAGAAGAAGCGGTCGGAGATGTATCAGCTTGCCGTGGCCTCCCCGACGGTGGCGATTCTCGACGAGATCGACTCCGGCCTCGACGTGGATGCGGTTCGTGACGTGGCCGAGATGGTCGAGTCGTTGCGCGACCGGGAGCGCGGGGTCCTGGTGATCACGCACTACAGCAGGATCCTGCGCTACATGACCGTCGACCGGATCCACGTCCTGGTCGACGGCCGGATCGTCGAGTCCGGCGGGTCTGAGGTGGCAGAGCGCCTGGAGGCAGAAGGGTACAAGCCGCAGTAGCCGGTTCCTTGCTTGGCTCAACCTCGCGAAAAGATTGCCATCAGAGATGTCAGCTTCCATCCGATACCCAGAGAACAATCCACTGGAATCGAGCTATGACGGTGCGCAGTGCCAGACGACCTCTCCGACCGGCCTGGAAACACGACGATGCTCGTCGCCTTCCTGACCATGCTCGCAGTCATCGTGTTGTTCATCATCGCCACGGTTTCGTCTTCGGATTCCCCAACTGCACGGCATCCGAGTTAGACGAGCCTCTCGGCTACCCGGGCCCAAACGACACCTGAAGCGTTCGTTTTTGAGCCTGTCTCCTGTGACTTGTGTCTCGCGAGTTGCGACCTGCAACCGTCCATAATCCACCCATGACTTCACCGGTCGGCCCCGCAGAGGGCCTCGACCCGTTCGCTGAGTTGATCCGTGGCGCCGAGCACATCCTGGTGTTCACCGGTGCCGGGATCTCGACCGCAAGCGGCATCCCCGACTTCCGCGGCCCCGAGGGGATCTGGAAAACCAGGACTCCCATCTTCTATCAGGCGTTCATGACCGATGCCGATGCCAGGGTCGAGTATTGGCAACAGAAAGCGGAAGGCGCCGAGACATTGGAAGCGGCCTCCCCGAACCCGAGCCACCATGCGGTGGTCGAACTGGAGCGGGCAGAAAAGATGGAGCTGGTCGTGACTCAGAACGTCGACGGTCTCCACAGCGAGGCCGGCACCTCGCCCGACCTGCTCGTCGAGATCCACGGGACGGCCCGTGAGATCGAATGCCAGTCGTGCCACGAACGCAGCGAGCCCGGGCCCCATCTGGCCTGGTTCGCCGAGACGGGCGAATCGCCGATGTGCCGGTGCGGTGGATATCTCAAGACGGCAACGATCTCCTTCGGGCAGCAACTGAGGGCCATCGACGTCACCAGAGCCTTCGACGCGGCACACCACGCCGACCTGGTGATCTCGCTCGGGTCGACACTCTCGGTGACGCCGGCAGCGGACGTACCGCTGGAGGCGGCAATGCTCGGCACGCCGTACGTGATCGTGAACCAGGGCCCCACCGAGCACGACGGCCTACCGGTGGTGACACTCCGCATCGAGGGCGACCTGGGGAGGGTGTTCCCGCCCGCCGTCGAGCTCGCTCTCCGCTAGCAAGACGCAAGCTTGCGTTGTGACTTGTGACTCTGTCCCGTCGACGGCGCGCCGGTAACCTCAACGGGACCGCTAAGGAAGGAAGGCAATGCGCATCGAACGCGATTCCATGGGCGAGGTCGCCGTGCCCGACGACGCCTACTACGGCGCCAGCACGCAGCGGGCGGTAGAGAACTTCCCGATCTCGGACCTGCGCTTCGGTCGCTGTCTGATCTGGGCGCTCGGCTTGATCAAGGCGTCGGCGGCCGAGATGAACGCATCGCTCGGGGTCCTTGATGCCGATGTGGCACAAGCCATCGTCGCCGCAGCCGAGCAGATGATGGCCGGCGAGTTCGACGACCAGTTCGTGGTCGATATCTTTCAGACCGGTTCCGGAACCTCGACCAACATGAACGCTAACGAGGTGCTGGCCAACCGGGCAGCCGAGATCCTGGGTGGCGACCTCGGATCCCAGCTGGTGCACCCGAACGACCAGGTGAACGCCAGTCAGTCGTCCAACGACGTCATTCCCACCGCGATGCATGTGGCTGCGGTGGCCTCGATCGCGGAAGATCTGCTGCCGGCGCTGCGCGCCTTGCAGGAGAGCCTGGCGGCGAAGGCCGAGGAGTTCGACGACGTGCTCAAATCGGGCCGCACCCACCTCCAGGACGCGACACCGATCCGGCTCGGCCAGGAGTTCTCCGGTTACGCGGCACAGATTGCCAAGGGCATCGATCGTATCGCCATCGCCGACATCGAGTTGCTCGAGCTGGCTCTCGGCGGGACCGCCGTCGGAACCGGCATCAACGCTCCCGCGGGATTCGCCGCCGGCACCATCGAGATCATGAGCCGCCGCTCCGGATACAAGTTCCGCGAAGCAGACAACCACTTCGAGGCTCAGGCGGCAAAGGATGCCTACGTCAGCGCTTCGGGTGCTCTCAAGACGGTGGCGACCTCCCTGTTCAAGATCGCCAACGATCTGCGCTGGCTGTCGTCGGGCCCTCGCGACGGCATCGGCGAAATCACTTTGCCATCCCTGCAGCCGGGTTCGTCGATCATGCCGGGCAAGGTGAACCCGGTGATCCCGGAGGCGGTGATGATGATCGTGGCGCGCGTGATCGGCAACGATGCCACGATCACCTGGGCCGGCGCCAACGGCAACTTCGAGCTCAACGTGATGATGCCGGTCATGGCACACGCCATGCTGGAATCGATCGAGCTGCTCGGCAACGGGTCACATGTGTTGCAGGAAAAGACGGTCGACGGCATCGTGGCCAACGAGGAGCGGGCGGCGTTCCTGCTCGACCAGAACGCGATCATCGCCACCGCCCTGGTGCCGCACATCGGCTACGACAGGGCGGCCGAGATCACCAAGAGAGCCTTTCAGGAAGGTCGCGGCGTCCGCGAGATCGCCCTGGAGATGGAGGTGCTGCCTCCGAACGAGCTCGACGCCGCCCTCGACGTGCGCCCGATGACCGAAGGCGGTTCATAGATCGAGTGTGGCGGTGACAGACCCGATCCTTGCCTGAGACACGCCACGCCAGACTCGGCGCGAGTAGAGTCGTGATGCGATGGGAGACGATCGGTTCCGCTACGCGGCGCTCGGGATCGGCGGGATTATCGCCCTGCTTCTCCTGCTGTTGCTGCTGGTTTTGCTGCTGAGGGACGACGACGGCGGTGACGCCGCAGATACGACGAAGACCACAGCGGCGTCGACCACAACGACCGTCGAACCGACGAGCACAACCGGCGCCACGTCTACGACTTCGGTGGAGACGACCACGACTCTTCCTCCACCCACAACAACCACCACGATCCACGACGATCCGCCAGATGCGATCACCGGCGTTACCGTTGGCACCGGAGGCGGCAGCTCGGAAATGATGGTTGCCTGGTCGCCGAGCGCTGCTCCCGATCTTGCCTCCTACCTGCTCTACTACTCGGAGAGCTCCGGTGGGGTCTACAGCAACCTCGCCGACATTCCCAGTGGGACCACGTCGTACCTCGACTTCCCCCGCCCGGAGGCGGCGGTCAAACCTGGTAACTGCTACGAGGTGAGCGCGGTGGACGCCGCAGGCAACGAAGGGCCCAAGTCGGCCGAGGCGTGTTTCCAGCCCAGTTTCTTCCCGGAGGAGGCGCCGGGGGTGGACGGCGGCATGTCGTGGGGCGTCTACCTCGCGACGGACGACGAGCCGGACTACGCATCGGAATCGACCATCGCCATCGACCGGCTTACCGATCTCGGGTACCGGTGGTTCCTTTTCGGCGGAGAGCTGGCTTGTGATCAAGGGTCGGCAGCGGCGCTTGGGAAAGATCCGAACACGATCGCCGTTGCCATCTATTTCGAGACCGCGTCGGACGCCGACTTCTTCGCCACCGCCTACTACTACCGGTTCGGCGACCCGGTGATCGGAGTCGCCGAGGTCACGACCTTCTGCCTCGACTGAGATATCTGGGCCGAGCGGCGTGTGAGGAAACGACGGCGTCGGATAGCTCACGCCCCTCGAGCGTATTCGATCACGTCTTCGAGGCTCATGGCGGCGCCCTGCTCGACAAGACCGGCAAACTCCGTGTGTCCGAGGGCGGCTTCGGTCCGAGTCCCTGCCTCCTCGAATCGGGCGCGATCGTGCTCGCCGAGCACTCCGCCTGCCGACTCCCTGATCGCCTCGGCGGCGCCGACAAGGGTGGCGGCCCGCTGATACTCGTTCGCCGCTGCCGCCAGCTCGGCGCTGCGGCGCAGCACGGGGGCGAGGTCGAGCTGGTTTCCCAACAGCAAGAAGCCGTCCAGGCTCTTTTGGAGATGACCCTCAGCCGCAGCGTGGTCGGCGGCGTCAGTATCCAGCTCGCCGAGAATGAGGTGGCAGATGGCGATGCAGCTCTCATCCCCGATGCGCTTGTACAGCGGGAGCGCTTCGTCGAGGATGGACCGCGCGAGCTCGGGACGGCCGGTCCGCGCCGCCACCATCGCCAGCCCGCGTTTGGCGTGGGGCAGCACCAAGTGATCCTCGATGCCCTCGACCAGCTCCAGGCTCCGCTCCAGCGCCTGTTGGGCCTCGTCGAGCTCACCGACCGCAACGAGGTTGAAGCCGAGAACGAAGGCGATCCACGACGCTGCCCACCGGTCGCCGATGCGGGTGAAGGCGGCCACCGAGGCGCGCTGGTGGTCGATCGTCTTGGCCGGATCTCCGGATTGCTCGACGGCGCTACCCGTCCAGCGCTGGGCAAACGCCTGTCCCCAGTCGTCTCCTAGCTCTCCGAACATGCGGATACTCGCCTCGAGCAGCTCGCCGGCGTCGGAGTCGCCCCGGCTCGCATGGACGTCTCCGAGGAAGTGGGTGGCGTATGCAATATCCAACTCGTCGCCGACCTCGAGCAGCGTGTGGTGCGCCGCCTCCATCAGGGGTGTCATTTCCTCGAACCATCCCCAGAAGAGGGCGATGCCGCCTGCCTTGTAGACCGCTCTGGCCCTCAGCAATGGGTCGGCGTTCCTTGCTTTGTCGTACACGCGGCGGAATAGTTGCAGCGGGCCCTGCCAATAGCCGTCGATAAACCAGTACCAGCTCATTGCGGCGACCAGACGCAGGGCGAGATCGCTGTCTTCGGTCTCGATCGCCCAGGCGATGGCCGCGCGCACATTGTCGTTTTCGGCCTTGAGCCGCTTGATCCAGTCCGCCTGGTCTGGACCTCGCAGACCGGCGTCGCCGGCCTCGGCCAGGGCGAGGAAATATTCGGCATGGGCAGATTGGGCGGATTGTTCGTCGCCGCTTTCGACCAGCTTGGCGAAGGCATACTGGCGTACCGTCTCCAGCAGCCGGTACCGATTGTGGCCGGCTTGCACGTTGACCTCGACGAGGGACCGGTCGGCGAGACTGCCGAGCAGGTCGACGGCATCGGCGCTGTCGCCGAGCACAGCTTCTGCGGCTTCCAGCGTCCAGCCGCTGAAGACCGACAGCCGCTGCAGCGCTGCCTTCTCCGGCGTGCTGAGCAAGTCGTAGCTCCAGTCCATGGTGGCCTGGAGGGTCTCGTGGCGGGCCGGTGCCCCGGTCCGGGTGGACCGGAGCAACTTGAATCGATCTTCGAGTCGCTCCAATATCTGTTCGGGAGTGAGGACGTTGACTCGAGAGGCTGCCAGCTCGATTGCCAGCGGCAGGCCGTCGAGGCGCCGGGTGATCTCAGCGACCGCAGCCTCGCTGCTGCCTTCTATCCAGAAGTCCGGTTTGATCTGGGAGGCGCGATCGATGAACAGGTGAACGGCTTCCGAGTCCTCGGCCCCGTCTCCGGACCCATCTTCGATACGGAGCGACGGCACATGGAAGATGGCGCCGGGAGCACCGAGGGCATCTCGACTGGTGGCCACGATGTGGAGTTGGTTACTGCTGGTGAGCAGGGTCTCGGCCAATTCGGAGATGGCGGCGATCACGTGCTCGCAGTTGTCCAATACCAGGAGCAGCTTCTTCTCGGCGAGGTACTCGGCCAACACCTCGCTCATGGGGCGGCTGCTGACGCCCCCGAGGTCACGGACACCCAGCGGTTCGGCAACCAGCGTCGGTAGCAGCTCGGCCTCACGAGTAGCGGTGAGATCGATGAACCAAACGCCATCGGGGAAGTCTTCGAGAAGCCCGGCAGCGCACTGGATGGCGAGGCGAGTCTTGCCGACGCCTCCGGGCCCCATGAGGGTGACGAGGCGATTTGTGACCACAAGTGAGGCGAGCTCCCGCATTTCCTCGTCCCTGCCGACGAAGCTGGTTAGCTGGCTCGGGAGGTTGTTTGGTGTTGCCTCCAGCGTGTGCAGTGGTGGGAACACGGGTGCGAGTTCGTCGATCACGATCTCGTACAGGTGCTCGCTCGCCAATAGATCCTTGAGCCGGTGTGTTCCCAGGTCGCGCAGCGTGGCGTTGTCCGGCAGATCGCTCTCTGTCAGCGCCCGCACCGTGTCTGAGACGAGGAGCTGACCTCCGTGGGCAGCCGATGCAATACGAGCTGCACGATGCACATCGATGCCGACATAGTTGTCCCCTCCGAGCGTTGCGGCCCCGGCGTGGAGTCCCATGCGAACCAGCACCTTGCCCTCTTCCGGCCAGGCAAAGGCGGCGAGGGCACGCTGGATCGCTACTGCGGCGGCAACCGCATCAGGTGCGGTGTCGAAGACACAGAAGAAGGCATCGCCTTCGGTCGAAATCTCGACACCCCCATAGGCCGCTATCGCTTCGCGGATCAGTCGGTTGTGAGTTTCCAGGACATCTGCATAACGATCCGACAGCTGATGCAGGAGACGCGTCGAGCCCTCGATGTCGGTGAACAGGAAGGTGACGGTGCCCGTGGGAAGGGAAGCCATCGCGATTTACCCGACCCCTGAAGTCAGGGACTCGGATGACGAGTTCGAAACTGCATACAGCACGGTACGGAAATCCTACGATCGGTACCCCCAAGGGAGCAACAATGGAAAAAGCACCTGATTCCACCGAGGTTGATCCAACAGGACATCGGATCGCCTTCGAGAACGACCACGTCCGGGTACTGGAGATACACCAGCCTTCCGGGCGCCGGCTGGCGATGCACTCGCATCCGCCGCGGGTGATCATCGCCATCAATGGATATGAGCTGGAGTCAACGACCGCCGACGGCAGTGTGACCGTCGTCGAGCGGAGGCCGGGAGAGACGATTTGGTCCGACGGCGAGGAGCACGCAGCGCTCATCGTCTCCGAGGCGCACACGATCGAGGTGGAAATCAAGAGCGCTCGCTGAGGGCCCGCGCCTGGTTGCTCGTCCCCGGTCGAGCCACCGCAGGTATCGTGGAGGACGATGGCTTATGATCGCCGCACCCTGACCGAGGGGTTTCTGTTCACCGACCAGTACCAG
>BTQG01000015.1:0-36359 GCA_036985755.1 Acidimicrobiia bacterium
ACTAGCCCTTGACCTCAAACCGGATCAGGGGGGCGCCGGCTACCCAACGGCCGATGATGTGATCGATCTTCTCCGGGGAGTTGTCCCAACTTTCGAGGATCAGGCGTAGCGCCGCCTCCCGCTCCTCCGGATCTGTCAACAGCTCGGCGGTCGTCGAGACGTCGGCTTGGAGACCTCGTTTGAGATGCAGCGTGAACTCGGGGTTGGCGCTCATGTTGGCCAGCCAATCTCGCTTCCGCCCCGGCCGGCCGGTGATGTAGTGCTTGCCGTCGAAACTGTGGAAGCCGATCTCGATGCGCCGTGGCAGGCCGCTGTTGCGGCCCGTCGTCGTGATGTCGGCGATCCCCCCCTCGTTGAGCGCCTTGGCGACGGCTGAATCCATAGCCGGTGCAGCGTCGAGCACGCATCGCATATTCCCACCCCAGGGACCGGTCAGTCGTGCAACGTGTCGCCCCGGCCGACCAGGAGCCAGATCACCCCGATCACCGCCGCCGCGGCGGCGATGCCGACGCTGTGCATGAAGATGCCTCCTGACACATCGATACCGGTGGCGGAGACCGAAACCAGCCACGCCATCAAGCCAACAAGGGTCGCCACACCGGTAGAACGCACGGCATCCGACCAACGGAAGTCGCGCCATCCCGGGTGGCGACCCCGTGTCTCGAGTGAGCGGACGGACATTTCGACGAGCAAAAAGAGACCTGCAGCCGCGATCGGCACCATGGCGGGGCGGGCGCTGCCGAATACGATGGCGCCGGCGATTTCGGCAAACAGCAGCAATGCCGCCATGAGCAGTGGCGGGGTCGCCCCTGTCATCAGCGCCCAACCGGTGAAGGCGAGCGCGATGGTCCCTGCGCCGAGCGCTATCGGCGCTGCTTCCCCGGCCTCCAAAGCCGGAACGATCGCCAGCACCGTCACCACGCCCAGCGCGACGACGGCGAGGATCACACCCGAGCGCGAGTCATGTGTCGTCTGTATGCCTGCACCTCCATTAGGGGGCGTTCGAATGGTTCATTGGGGCTCCATACCGCGATCGGCACACCGTGACGGGAGAACCGACGCCGGGTCGTCTCGCGGCCCAGCTCCCATATCCGGCGTGCGATGGCGTCGGTCTGATCATCGGGGGTGTCGAGGAAGTGCTCGGCCGGGATCTCGATGACGGCGACATCGAGCCCTCTGCCGTGCAAGTCGGCGATGGCGCTGATGATGCGGTCGTCGAGCAGTGGCGTGACCGCCACGATGAGTGCCTTGGAGGGCAAGGACTGGCGCGGGATAGCCGAGATGCCTCTCCAATACAGATGCCGGCTGTGCCGCGCCGCCATCAGCGTGTCCAAGATCCGATAGCGCTGCCGCTCAGCCATACCCGGCTGGACCCAGCGCACTGGTTCGCCGAACGTGATCAACCCCACCCGGTCGTGCCGCCGTAGATGCATTTTGGCGAGCCCGGCTATGGCGCGGACGCACAGGTCGAGCGTGGGCTCTACGCCGCGGCGTGCCTCCGGCAGGGTGTCGATGAAGAGGACGACGTCGCTGTTGCGTTCGGGGTGACGGTCGTTGACCCACATCCCGGTGCTTCGAGCGCTGGCCCGCCAGTTGACCTGGCGCAGATCGTCCCCGGCCTGCATCTGGCGGAGTTCGGCGTATTCGATCCCTTGCCCACGCTGGCGAGCCACAAGATCTCCGTAGGCGAGCTGGGTCTCGATCGGTTTGAGCAGGCGACGGGCGGTTTCGTCTTGTGGAAACACCTTGATCACCGGTGCATCTGTGGCACGGACCCGCTCGAAGGTGAGCCCGAGGTACCCCATGGTGAACAGCGTGATGGAATCGAGTTCGTAGGCGCCCCATCGCAGGCAGGCGAGGTCGACTTCTAGCTCGACCCGCCCGTCCACTGAGACACCAACGGTGTCGTCCCCTAGCGCGATCGACGGCGGGGCAGCCTCGGCGATAACCAGTGCCGGAGGAAGGTTGAGCCGGACCTCGGTGCGCGGCACACGACCTGATGCCGACACGGTCAGCGGCAGGCCAACATGGTCCCCCTCGATGCTTCGAATCTCGCCCACCTCGGCGGTGGCAACCAGACCGCTCGGACGTTGGGCGGCGAGTCCCACGGCGAGCAGCACGAGGAACGGAGCGCCAATCGCAACCAGCTCGGGGCTGCTGAACGCGGCGCCGGCGGCGACTCCGACGAAGCCAATCGTCGCGAACAGGTACGCCCGGGCCGTCGGCTTCGACGTCAATGCGGTGCGGTCGATGGGGTGGGCACGGTGTCCAGGAGTTCCTCCACCACCTCGGTGCTGGTGACATCTCGCACCCATGCCTCCGGCCGCAGGATGAGCCGATGCGACAGGGCGGGCACGGCAACCGCTTTTGCGTCGTCGGGCGTCACGAAATCGAGACCGGCCAGCAGCGCTTTCGCCCTGGCCATCTTCATGATCGCCAACGACCCCCGAGGGCTGGCGCCGACGAGGACCTGACTGTGGGAACGGGTCGCCTTGACCAGGGCAACGATGTACCGGCCGACATCCTCCTCCAGATGGACTCGTTCGACAGCTTGTTGCATGGCACGAAGGCGCCCGGAGCCGATCACCGGGCTGAGCTCCACCTCGTCGGTGCCGCGGTCCGCCCGGTCGTGGAGGATCTGCCACTCTGCCTCCGGCGACGGATAGCCGACCCCAATGCGAATGAGGAACCGATCGAGCTGGGCTTCCGGCAGCGGATAGGTGCCCTCGTACTCGATGGGATTCTGGGTAGCGACCACCAGAAACGGTCGTGGCACGGGGTGGGAGACTCCGTCCACGGTGACCTGGCGTTCCTGCATCGCTTCGAGCAGCGCCGCCTGTGTCTTTGCCGGGGCTCTGTTGATCTCGTCGGCGAGCAGCAGATTGGTGAAGATCGGCCCCGGTCGGAATATGAAATCGCCACCGGCGGGGTCGAGAATGGGGGCACCGGTGATGTCCATCGGCATCTGATCCGGGGTGAACTGCACCCTGGCGAAGTCGAGACCGGTGGCAACGGCAAAAGAACGCGCCATCAAGGTCTTGGCCAGGCCTGGGAAGTCCTCGATCAGGACGTGGCCGTCGGCGAGCAGGGCCATCAGCAACAGCTCGAGGGCATCGTCTTTGCCAACGACGGCTCGCCCGACCTCGCTCAGCACCGACTTGGCGGTGTCGGCTGCCTCGTCGATCGTGATGCGCTCGTCCGCGGTCACCATCCCGGCATCCTAAGAGCCCATCGGCCGGAGGCGCCGCGTCACAGATCCTCGATCGCGGAAACGATCGTTTCCAGTTGCACTGGGGTGAGCCCGCTGCGACCAAACCGGCCGGGGCGTTGCGGATCCAGATACGCCCACGCTCCCGTGCCCAACAGCGCGGCTGCCGTCTTTGGGTCGGTATTCAGGTCAACGCCGTGCCGTTGCTCGAGTCGCGCTGCGGCGAGGTCGCGGAGCTCGGGGATGAGGCGGAGCTCGGCGTCGGCGGAGGCCGTGGTGGCGAACGTCACCAGCCACTCCAACCGTTGCAGCTGAGGGGGGCGGTTTTGGGCGACCGGCGAAACCGTGATCGGGGTGCGCTCGGCGATGTGTGCCGGCCGCAACGGGCCGACCGCGATGAAACCTGCCGCTACCAGGCCGGCGACGATCAGCTCGAAGGCCAGGATCTCGACAATGCCGTCGGCCAGTGCAAGCACGCCCACCGTTGTTATCGTCGCCAGAGCGGTGAGCCAGGCGAGACGCTTCATGGCCTGGATGCGCCCAGTTCTGAGCGAACCGATTCCATTGCTTCGATCGCATCCCTTCGGTCGAGGGCATCGATGGCGTGGTTGCTGTACCTCGCCAATTCAAACAGCGTGGTGAGCCGGGTGATCGAGTCCGGCTGGACATGGGCTCTGGTCAACACCCGGTGCAGGTATTCGCGTGGGGCCTCGCTGGGTCGGTGGGGCAGTCCGGCTCTTCCTAGAGCGGCTTCGATGGTGCGGTATGCCTTGATGATCACCGACCTCGGGTCGCCGGACCAGGACAACTCGTCCATGGCTGCGGTGAGGCTATCGGCAACCAGCGCCCCGGGGTCCGCTCGCTCCTCGTCGATGTCTTCTTCTTGGCGGGTGAGCAGGTGAACGGCCAATACCGCCAGCGCTACTCCTGCGATGAGCACCAGCAGCGGCCATGCCGCGCCGACGTTCTCGATGGGGAGGAAATCAACCTCCGAGAAGTTGAGGTCAGGAGGCGGCTCATCGACGACAGACGGCGCCCGGCGCGGGATAATCAGAATGAGCAAGGCGAGGGCAGCGATCACGAAGAGCACCGCGACCGACGACCTCCGGCGCGGCAGTTCCCTTCTTTGCTGCTTTTCGTCGTTGCGGCGCTGAGCCACCACGCCCCACAGGATGGCGGCGATGATGAGAACGCCGATCCCGACCTGCATGATCTGGATGACGTCGACCGTCCACGACAGGGCCAGGGAGCGGGTTGTGCCGGGCAGCGAGCGCGCTCCGACGGCGCTGAGGATGGACAAAACAAGCACCGCTATGGCAACCCCCACCAGGCCCGCCGGGCGCCTCAGCTCTCTCATCGCCACGACGGTAATCGAGCCGACGGGCTCTCCCTCCGCAGTGGCTGAGTGTTCCGGTCGGGGGCGGTCCGTTCTCCGCTGTTTCTCCTGCTCTTCTCTTGGGGGGAGTACCGCCCGCAGGGCAGGGGCTTCTCGGCCTCCCCCTCTCCGATCGGAGGGCGGTCAATCGTTGGCGCCGACCATCGCTCCGGGTAGTCGCACCGCGAGGTCGGCTATCTCGGCTGGCCCCCTCCGTCGGTGGCGCTGCCACATCTCCGAGAGGGAACCGGGCTCGTCTCGCCGAGGAGCCGCGGCATGCGCTCGATTAGCCTTCACAACCGATGTCTGGCACTGAATCCGCCCCGGATCTCACCCCGTACGTGCCGCTACTGGTGCGCCAGTGGCTCAACGAGCCCGATCCCGGGGTAGCGCATCGTGGACTCGACGGCTCCGCCCTGTTCGCCGACATCTCCGGGTTTACCAAGCTCTCCGAGCGCCTGGACCGAATTGGCCAGGAGGGAGCAGAACAGGTCACCGAGGTCATTTCCAATGCCTTCAATCGCCTGCTCGAGCCTGCCTACTCATACGACGGCCAGCTGATCAAGTTCGGTGGCGATGCCCTGCTGCTGTTCTACGGCGGCAACGACCACGAGTTGCGGGCGGCCAGCTCGGCGCTCGAGATGCGACGAGCACTGCGATCGATGGGGCCGATCGTGACCCCGGCGGGCAATGTGACCCTGCGTATGTCTCAGGGAGTGCACACCGGGACGTTCCACTTCTTTCTGGTGGGCTCGTCCTTCCGCGAGCTCATCATGGCCGGTTCCGATACCACCCGTGTCGGCCGTGTCGAGGGCGAGGCCGGCGCCGGTCAGATCATCGTCAGCGAGGACACAGCCCGAGCGCTCCCGAGCAAGAACCTCGGCGCTCAAAGAGAAACGGGTCGTCTGCTTCGTGGCACCCTGCTTCCTGTCGAGGCCGCCGGCCAGACGGTGTATGCGGTCGAGCACGATCTGACCCCGTTCATCCCTTCGGCCCTGCGCGATCTCATCGCCAGGGATGCCGTCGTCTCGGAGCATCGCCCGGCCACCGCTGCGTTCATCCGGTTCTCCGGGGCCGATGCCCTACTCGACAAGGACCCCACGGCAGCCACCGAGGTCTTTGCCGAGCTGATCGATGACGTCGAGGCCGCAACTGCGCCGCGCCACATCGCCATCCTGAACACCGATGTGTACCCCGACGGGCTCAAGATCCTGCTCAGTGCCGGGGCACCGATCACCACCGGGGACGACGAGGAGAACATGCTCTTTGCCCTGCGCGAGGTCGTGAGCAAGGAGCGGCCCCTCCCGCTTCACATCGGCGTCACCCGGGGCCCGGTGTTCGCCGGCGAGGTAGGGACCACCTTCCGCCGGAGCTACACGGTGATGGGGGATCAGGTGAACCTGGCGGCTCGGCTGATGTCGCGGGCGGAAGCCGGTCAGATCCTGGCCACCGACCCGGTGCTGAGGGGTTCTCGCACCATATTCGGCACGACCGAGCTGGAACCGTTCCTGGTGAAGGGAAAGTTGAAGCCGATCCAAGCGTTCGCCGTCGGCGAGGCGCGTGGCGCCCGGTCGGGTGTCGCCGGTCATGACGCCCCATTCCTCGGCAGGGACGATGAGATGAAAACGCTGCTCGGGATCTGGGAACAGACCATGGGCGGCAAGGGATCTCTCGTTCTGGTGGCCGGTGACAGAGGGTCGGGAAAGAGCAGGCTGATGGCCGAATTTGCGTCGGCGGCCAAGGCAGTGGATTCCTACCAGTCGGCGTGTCGCCGGTACCGGGCGTCCACCCCCTACTTCGCGGTCAGCTTGCTGTTGTGGGAGATCCTCGGCATCAACCGGTTCGATCCGGAGCGCTCGGTTGCGCGCCTCGAGCAAATCGTTGACGCTGTCGACCCGAGCCTGATGCCCTATCTGTCGCTCATCGGCAACGCCCTTGGGCTCGACATCCCCGAATCCCAAGCGGTGCTTGCCTTGGGCGACCAGTTCAGAAAACCTCGACTCGAGGCATCCGTCGAAGGATTGCTGACCGGCCTGCTCACCGAGCCAACGCTGCTGTGGATCGACGACAGCCAGTGGATGGACGACGCCTCCGCCGACCTGTTCGCCACCCTGGCGGCAGCAACCGGCAGTCGACCATGGATGCTGTGTGTGTCGGGGCGCGGGGTGACGGAAGGCGCTGCGGATCATGACGTCGTTGGCCCAACGATCACATTGGACCCCCTTGCAGGAGAAGACGCCACCGCCATCGTCCATCAGATCACCGAGCAGGCACCGCTGCAACCACACGTGACCGCCGCCATCGTGGAGCGGGCCCAGGGGAACCCGATGTTTCTGCTCGAGTTGCTCGGGGCGATGGACGAGGGCGACATCGATGCGATGCCGGATTCGATCGAGGCGGTGATCGCAGCCAGACTGGATCGCCTGCTCCCCGACGATCGGGCCGCCTTACGCCATCTCTCGGTGCTCGGTACCGGCTTCCGCCCCGAATTTGCCAAAGTCGTCCTGCCTGAAGGTGCGGCACGGGCGGCGCTGCCCAGGCTCAGGGACTTTCTCGAGGTCGACCGGGAGTGGGTGAAATTCCGCAACAGCTTGGTCCACAAAGCGGCCTACCGGGGGCTTCCGTACCGGCGGCGTCGGGAGCTGCACGCCAGAGTCGCTGAATCGATCGAGGGATCCAGCGGTGGCGCCGACCTGCTCTCGGTTCACTACTTTGCCGCGGGACGGTGGCCGGAGGCATGGCAGTACTCGCTCGCCGCCGGCGACCACGCCAAAGACATCTACGCCAACATCGAAGCGGCGGTCCTCTACGAACGTGCCATCGACTCCGCCCGTTGGGTCGAGTCGCTGGAGGCGACCGATCGCGCCGGGGTGCTCGAGTCGCTGGGTGACGTGAGAGAGCTCGCCGGCCTGTACGACGAATCGAAGGATGCCTATCGCCGAGCGAGAGGGTTGCTCCGTGGTAGCCGGGCCGACGAGGGCCGCCTCGCTCTCAAAGAGGCATTCATGCGAGAGCGGCAGGGGGAGTTGTCCCAGGCGCTGCGCTGGATCCGTCGCGGCCACGAGGCCCTGGAGGGACTCGACGATCGCGAGGCGGCTGCGACCCGTGCCCAGTTAACGGTCTGGTACGCCACAATCCGCGCCTATCAGGGCCGCCTCGACGATGCGCTGGAGTGGACAGAGCGCGGCATCGAGGAGGCTTCCGCGGCGGATCACAAGGAAGCGCTCGCCCGCGCCTACCTCGTCAGGGATTTCGCCGAGATGGGTCTCGGCGTCTCGGACGGGCCGAGCTGGACCCGAAAAGCGTTGGAGATCTACGAAGAGCTCGGCGATCTCGCCGGGGTCGGCACCTCCTCGCTCAACCTTGGTGGTTACGCCTACTTTTCCGGGGAATGGGACGATGCCTGCGTCTATTACGAGCGTGCCGAGGAAGTGCAGACCCGTATGGGGAATCCGGTCGACGCCGCCATCGCCAGCGGAAATATCGCCGAGATCCTCTCCGATCAGGGACACGTGAACTCCCCGGAGCCCCGTCTTGTCGATGCCCACCGCATTTTTGCTGCCAGTGGCGATCCGTTCGGGATCGCCTTCACCGAGCGGCTGCTCGCCGTGGGAGCCTCACGCCGGCGCACCTTCGACGAGGCGGACGCCCTGTTCGACTCTGCCCGCCGGGGCTTCGGTGAGCTCGGGCTCGAGGATGAGGTCTTCCGTACCGAGCTCAATCGTGCCGACAGCCTGATTCTCAGGGGAGATGATGAGGGGGCGTTGATGTTGCTCGATCAGATGCTGGAGACTCCCGACCCGACCTCCGAGCTTGCGGATTTCCTCATCACCCTGCACCGCCTCAAGGGGGAAGCGCTGCTGCGTACCGGCGATCTGGCAGGTGCGCGAGTTGAGCTCGAGCTTGCCGAACGGGGCGCTCGCGACGACGGCCTGGACTTCGAGGTGGCGTTGACCCTCACCGCACTCGAGCGGCTCGATGAGCTGGAGGGAACCTCCGAACCACCGGATCGGCTCCGGGAGCGGGACCAGATCCTGGAGCACCTCGGTGTGGTACGTCTCCCCGAGCTCGACGCGGTGGAGACAGAAGAGAGGGCCACCTGGGTGGCCCCCTCTTAGGTCTGGCGTTGCCTTTTTGCTTAACGGAACCTGAACCTCGGGTCGTCGGTGAACTTGACGATGTACTGGATCCGGTGGTGCTTCTGTTTGACGATCACGCAGTTGGTGGTTACCCGGTCGTGCCGGTGCCAGTGCCTGTGCCACAAGAACCCGGGATGGCGCCTGTTCCAGTGTTTCTGCCAGTGTTTATGGCTGCGCCCGCGAGTGCATCGCGGTAGCTCCACCTCTCCGTCATCCGTGACCTTGAACACCTTGGCATGGCGCGCCCTGGGGCCAACACCCTTTTTGGTGGTCAGTTTTAGCTTGAACGGGTCTGACCCGGTGACTTCGACGTCGGCGACGTTCTCACCAGGCTCCTGGAGGATGACCGATCCGGAGCAGCCGTTGCACGTGGCCGTCCAGTTGCCGTCCGGGTCGGCGAACTCTTCGCACCCGCCCGCGGTGCAGGAAATGGGGTCGCCGAATCCTCCTTCGCCGTTGCCTTCGCAGTCGACGGAGAAGCTACCCTCGAATGAGGCGCTGGCCTCGCTCGCCCAGTAGACGTTGCCGTCGAAGTCGTAGCCTCCGTCGTCTAGCCCCCAGATCTCCACATCGTGGGTATCTCCTGCGAGGACGAGGACCCCTCCCTCTCCCTCGTATACCTCGGAAAGGTCCCAAACAAGAGTTTCACCGTCCCAGACGTTGAGGTCGCTGATATACATGTTGTACGACGAGTTGTTGGTGATCGGAATGGTGACAAGAGAGCCCTCACCGCAGGTCACCACAGCGGTACCAACGCCTACTTGGGGATCCGACTCAGCCTGCCCCGGCGGCGCGGTAAGGAATAATCCTGCCGCGGCAACCAGGAACGCCACAAGGATGACCAGCACCCGGCGTGTTCCCCTTCTATCGACGGCGGCTACGCCTGCCGTCTCGTATCCCCATTGGTCCATATGCGTTCCTCCCCTTTTGGCGGTCTATGTACGGGTGCGCCGGAAGGCTCCCCGTATGCCCGGACTGAACATAGTCGCCCAGCTTGGAGCCTGTCCAACCGACGGGTGACTATTTGACGATGGGCAGAAACGCGGTGCATGGCCTCACCCGCAGGACTCGCAGTTGCCGTCGACTAGTCCCCGCCGTGACGGTCGTCCGGGAATGGCTCGGTGTGGATCGTTCGGTCACGGTGAACATGGCGCTCTTCGACCGGCTGGTGTGCCGGGTCGTCGATGGCCAGTCCGTCGCCGTCGCCATGCACCGACAGACCGCCGTATGCCCCTGCCAGGTGGTCGGCCGTCAGCACCTCTTCGGGCGGCCCTGAGGCGACTACTTGCCCGGCCAGCAGCACCACATGGTCGGCGGCCCGTGCCTCGGAGAGGTCGTGGGTGCTCATCACCACCGTGCAACCGTGAGCGTGCTCATCATGGATCACCGAATCGATCGCCTGTGCCGACGTGATGTCGAGCCCGGTCATCGGTTCGTCGAGTAGCAGCATGTCGTGGTCCTGGGCCAGGCCCTGCGCCACGAACACTCGCTGTCGCTGTCCACCCGATAGCTCGTTCAGATGCCGGTCGGCGAGGTCCGAGATCGCCATCCGATCCAGGGACCTATCGATCGTCTCCCTGTCGGCTGCCCGCAACCAGCCGTAGGCGCCCTTGGCCGCGTACCTCCCCATCGTCACCACCTCGCGCACCGTGACCGGGAGAGTCTCGTTGACCTTCCTGGTCTGGAGCACGTAGGCGATGCGAAGCTGGTCGGCCGGAGACACCACCAGCGTCCCGCTCGATGGAGACAAGAGACCGGCGATGCCGTCGAGCAGGGTCGACTTGCCGGAGCCGTTGGGCCCGATGACGGCGGTGATGTTGCCCCTGGGGATGTCGAACGAAGAAGCGCTGATGGCAATCCGCCCGTCGTGGGCAAACACCACGTGCTCGGCCCGAACGGCCACGCCGCTCACCGGCACGAGGCGCACCTGCCTTCGATCTCGAAGCGGTGCCCGGAGACCGCAAAGTCGCTCGATCCGGCGAACGCTTCGACGAGCCGGCCGACAACGGCTTCCTGGTCCTCGGATGCGGTGACGTCGCTGATCGAACCGCATGAGACGCACACCAGGTGGTGGTGATGTTCGGTGAGCCACTCCGCCAGTTCGTAGCGCGTGGTCTCGTCGGCGCCGTGATGCTGGGCGAACACCCCGGCTTCGACCAGGACCGCGAGGCTTCGATACAGCGACGACAGGGGGACCGTGTCGAGTGTGCCGTGGATCTCAGAGGCGGTGCGGGGACCGTCGGCGGTAGCCACCGCATCGAGCACCAACCGGCGCCCGCGGGTGAGTCGCACGCCGCGAGCGGCGAGTCGCATTTTCACATCCCGCTCCAGTTGTTGCACCAAATCGCTTCTCCTGATACGTTCTAGGAGATAATAGGAACCATTCTCATTTCGTGCAAGGAGTTGGGACATGGCTCGGTTTGCGGTCGCTCTGGGGCTCGCGGTGGCGCTCATCGCGGCCGGCTGCTCCGCAGATCAAGCAGACGATGGCCGCATCTCGGTGGTGGTCACGACCACGATCCTCGGCGACGTTGTCGGCAACGTGGTTGGCAGCGATGCCGATGTCGAGGTGTTGATGCCCATCGGCGCTACCCCGCACGGCTTCGTGCCCTCCGCCCGGCAGGTGGCCAAGATCTATGCCGCCGATCTGGTTGTGGCCAACGGGCTCGGCCTCGAGGCCGGTCTCGCCGATGTGCTGGAGGCGGCGAGGGGGGATGGGGTCAACGTGCTCGAAGTTGCCCCGCAGCTCGACCCGCTGCCCTTCGGCGACGGAGACGACCTCGACCCCCACGTGTGGATGGATCCGGTGCGCATGATGGAAACCGCCCGGCTCATCGCCACCGAGCTGACCGCGGTCGCCCCATCCGTCGATTGGGATGGGAACGCCGAGACCTACGTCTCCGAGTTGCAATCAACCCACGACACGATCCGGCAACTGCTGGCTGCTATCCCCACCGATCAACGCAAGCTGGTCACCAATCACGACTCGCTCGGCTATTTCGCCGATCGCTACGACTTCGCCGTCATCGGCACGGTGATTCCCGGCGGTTCGTCGCTCGGCAACCCGAGCTCGGCGGACCTGGCCGAGCTGGTGGCGGTCATCGAGCGTGAACAGTCGCCGGCGATCTTTGCCGAGAGCATCGAACCCAAAGCCCTTGCCGATGCGGTCGCCGCCGAGCTCGGAGCCGACGTTGCCGTCGTCGAATTGTTCACCGGGTCGCTTGGTGAGCCGGGCACGGTGGCAGACGCCCTGATCGGGATGCTGCTCGTCGATGCCGAGCGGATAGCCAACGCGCTCGGATCATGACCATGTCCCCGGCGCCTGGTGGCGTAGATTCGACACCATGGACTGGTTGACCGCCCCCTTCGAGCTGGCCTTTCAGCAGCGGGCGCTGCTGGGTGGCTCGCTGGCCGCGGTGGCGACCTCGGTCGTTGGTACCTGGGTCGTGTTGCGTGGCATGACCTTCCTCGGCGACGCCCTGGTCCATGGCGTCATCCCCGGCATCGCGCTGGCGCTGCTCGTCGGCTTCAGCCCGCTTCTGGGCGCGGTTGCCGCCGCGGTGGTGATGATCGCCGGCATCAACCTCATCCACCGCCAGACCACTTTCTCCGAAGACACCGGCATCGGGCTGCTGTTCGTCGGCATGCTCGGGCTCGGGGTGATCCTGATCAGCAGGACCCCGTCGTTTGCCGGCGAGCTGAACACGATCCTGTTCGGCGACGCCCTCGGGGTCACCACCGGGGACCTGGTTGTGCTCGCCGTCGTGGCGGTGGTGGCGGTTGCCGCCTCGATCCTTTTCTATCGGCCGTTCCTCGTTCTCGCCTTCGACGAGCAAAAGGCCGCCCTGTACGGTCTGCACCCCCGCCGGGCACATCTGATCCTGCTCGGCTTGATCACGCTCGCCATCGTCGGGTCGTTCCAAACCGTGGGCACGCTCCTGGTGTTCGGACTGCTGGTCGGGCCCCCTGCCACCGCCGCCCTCCTGGTACGGAGGGTGCCCAGCATCATGGTCACCGCGGCGGTCATTGGTGTCGGTTCGGTGGTGATCGGCCTCATCGTCAGTTACCACGCCAACACATCGGGCTCGGCGACGATGGCGGTGGTTCCCGTTGTTCTCTTCTTCATCGTGCTGAGCGCCAAGTCACTGCGGCGACGGGTGTTGACATGACCGACGTCGACGTGGTGGTGATCGGGGCCGGAATCGCCGGGGCCTCGGTGGCTTACGAGCTGGCACGGGACCACGACGTGGTGGTGCTGGAACAGGAGCCCGTCGCCGGCTATCACACCACCGGGCGGTCGGCCGCGGTGTTCACCGAGACGTACCATCGCGGGCCGGTGCAGGCACTGGCGGTGGCGAGCCGCCCCTTTTTCGAACATCCACCCGATGTGCTTGCGGGCACCGAGCTGTTGACGCCCCTGCCGGTCATGATCATCGCCAGAGCGGAGCAGCGCGAGGCATTCGACCGCTACGTTGAGGAAGCTCCAGACTCCGTGGAGGTGATCGAGGGCGCCGCCTTGGCCGAGTACTGCCCGATCCTCGGTGACGATATCGTGGTCGGTGCGTTGGAGCCGGGGGCGATGGAGATCGACGTGGCCGCTCTCCACCAGGGGTACCTGACCGGCATCCGGTTACGCGGCGGGGAAATCCGGCTCGAATCGAGAACCACCGCCATCGAACCGGCGGGCGACCGGTGGCGGGTCGGCGCCGGTGGCAAGACGCTGACGGCGCCGGTGGTGGTCAACGCCTCCGGTGCCTGGGGTGACGAGGTCGCCGAGCTGGCCGGCGTCGCCCCGCTCGGGATCACTCCGTTCCGCAGGAGTGCCTTTACCTTTGCCGGCCCCGAAGGGCCGGATTTCACCTTGGGGCCGATGATCATCGATGTCGAAGAGGAGTTCTACCTCAAGCCTGAGCGAAGCCAGTTCATGGGCAGCCTTGCCGAGGAAACGCCGATGACCCCCCAAGACGTTGGGGTGGAGGAAGTCGATGTGGCACTGGCGATCCAGCGGATCGAGGCGGCGACAACACTCAGCATCCGCCACGTCAGGACCTCATGGGCGGGCCTACGCACCTTCACCACCGACCGCGTGCCCGCCATCGGCTTCGACCCCGATCATCCCGGGTTCTTTTGGCTGGTCGGACAGGGTGGTTTCGGGATCATGACGGCTCCGGCTGCGGCGAGAACCGCCGCCGCTCTCGTCGCCGGGCATCGGTTGCCGGACGACGTCATCGCCGCCGGCCTCGAGGCCGGCGCCATCGATCCAGCCCGCTTCCGCTGAACCGCCAGGTTTCGTTCGTGTCTGGGTATACCGCCACGGTATGTCCAGACACGTACGACGGGTCCGTGCTGCTCAGCACACCCTTCGCACCGTCGGGTAGGGGTTGACCAGGGCTCCGCCGATGAGGCCGAGCCCAAGGTGGAGGACCGATGCGGTGGCATTGCCGGTGGTGCCGACATAACCGAGGAGCTGGCCCTTGCTCACCCGCTGCCCGTTGGCGAGCCCGGGGGCGTAACCAGACAGGTGGGCGTAGTAGTAGAAGTTGCCGTCACCGGAGTAGATGTAGACCTGCCGACCCCCGAGCGAGTTCCAGTTGAGCCTGACCTTGCCCGAGTTCATGGCAACCAGATTGGTGCCGTAGGTAGCTGCCATGTCGACCCCTTTGTGGGTCCGACCACCGGAACGCGGCGCTCCCCAGGTGTCGATGAACCAGGACGAGCCGGCCACGGGGCATATCACTCCTGAGGTGGAGGCCGGGGGCAGGCCGCTGCCGCCGCCAGACCGTCGGGCTGCCGCCAGAACGGCTTGGCGTCTGAGCTCCGCCTGGTAACGGGCGTAGGCGTCCTTGTACTCAGCCCTCGCGCTTGTATAGATGCCGTCGGCCTTTTCTCTCGCTGCACCGAGAACTTCAACGGCCGCAACCTGCTCCGCCTCGAGCACCTCCACGTCGGCTCGTGTGGTTGCAACCTCGAGCTTCAGCCGGTCGTTTTCCCTGTTGACCGCGGTGAGCAGGTCGAGAGCAGCGAGATCCTTGCTGGCCGCATTGTCGATCAGCGTCTGACTGGTGATGAGATCCTGGATCGAGGCCGCGCTGAACGCGGCGGTCACCAACCCGTTTCCGCTACTGGTGTACGCCTCGACGACCACTTCCTGGGCGTTGATGCGCAACGCGGCGGCACGCTGATCGAACTCCTCGATGGTGCGATCGAGACGGACGATGGTGTACGACAGTTCTTCCAGCTCGATTTCGATGCCCTCTAGCTCGAAGATGGCCTGGCCGACTGCCTCGTTGGCTGCCAGCAGATCCTCGTATGCGTGGTCTTTGGCAGCTTCCCGCTCTTCGACCTCGGATTTCGTCTGAGCATTGGCGGCAATCGGCGCCAGGGCGAGTAGGCCTAGCAGGAGAGCGAAGACAACAAGGTGGCGCAGGGGTCGAACCCGTTCAAACATACGAGCGGGCAGGCTAGCGCTTGCTCCCAATTGTCGCCCCCCCGCTAGATTCGCCGCCATGGCTGAAACGAGTGAAACGTCAGACGAAGTCGAATCGGATGAGGCATTCGACCCGGAGCCCGCCCACCGCGTGTTCTCTGTCGAAGCGTTCAACGCGGCGTGGGACCTGATCGAGAAAGAGGATCGCTCACAGGCCGAGGTCGAGGAGATGATCACCCTCGCCCAAGCTTCGGCATGGCACTGGTCCCAACGCCACGACGTGGGGCCGAAGAACCTCGCGATCAGCGCCTGGCAACTGGCCCGCGCCTACGCCGAGGCCGGTCGGTACGACGAGGCGGAGCGGTACGCCAACCGGTCGCTCGAGATCAGCCAATCCGATGATGTCGGCCCGGTGTTCACCGGCTATGCCTATGAAGCCCTCGCCCGATTGGCCGGTGAGACCGACCGGCTGGAACTGCGCGACGAGTGGCTCGCTCTAGCGCGGGAGGAAGCAGAAAAGGTTGAAGATCCCCTGGATCGCGCCCGGCTCGGCAGCGACCTCGACGAAATTGCCTGAGTGGGTAGCCTTGAGACTATGACGAATACCGATCAGGGTTCCATAGACGTCTCATTTGCCTCGAGGCGGACCTTCATCGGCAGGCTCCGCGGCGGCGTCGCCGCTTTCGTGTACCCGCTGCTGCTCCTCGCCTTCAGCCTGAGTGTCGGGTTCCGCAAGGCGGGTGACCTCCAGGACTTCGCCGCCAGCTTTGTTGGGTCCATCCTCACCGTGGTGGCCCTACCGACGGTGTGGTTTGTCTCCTTTGACTTCATCGACGTCACCCGCATGACCGTGCTCGTCTTCGGCCTCGTCACCAGCCTTCCCCTCTGGTACCTACTCGGTGCCGCCATCGGAGGCCGATCCGAAACCTGGGGGAATTGGTTCCGCACCTATGCAGCGACGTGCATGCTGTGGACGCTGGCGAACTTCGCGGCCCTCGCCGTGATCGCGACCGTGGTCGAGTAGCGAAGCTTCGCCTCTCCCACGTGTGGTGCGGGAGGCGCAAGCCTGCGAGCGGAGGGGTTTTGGGAGTTTTGTGGTTGTAATGAGCTCACTCCGGGTCCGGCGAGCTCCCAGAGCCCCCTCTGCGTCGTCGCTGGCGCTCCTCCGCGTCTCCCCCGCTTCGCGGGAGAGACGAAGAGGGAACTCCGCGTCTCGCCCGCTTCGCGGGAGAGACGAAGCGTGGCTCAGCTCAGAAATAGCTTGGGGCGGAACAGGTCATCGTGGACCCTCAGTGCGTAGCGGTCGGTCATCCCTGCGACGTAATCGAGGACCTGAGTGAGAGGGCTTGCGTCATTGTGCCGATAGGTCTCAGGGATCTCGTGCGGGCTAGCGAGGTAGTAGCCGACGAGATCTCGAATGATCTCTCTGGCCCGGCGCCGTTGCGACTCGGCCTCGCCCCGCAGGTAGACGTAGTCGAACATGAAGGCCCGCACGTCGAGCAGCACATCGAGCGTTTCCTCGGACATGGCGATCTCACCGGCGCGCATCGACTCGTTGACGACCGAAGTGATCATGCCCTCGACCCAGGCCCGACCCGGCCGCCCGAGAGCCTCGAGAGCACTGGCTGGGAACTCGTCGGGGGTCAGGATCCCGGCGCGAACCGCATCGAGGGCATCGTGAGCGAGGTAGGCGATGCGATCGGCGAAGCGCACGAGCTTCCCCTCCGCCGTAGCCGGCGGGGTTTCCACCTTCCACGGGTGCGCTCTGATCCCGTCGAGGACCTCAGTCGTGAGATTGAGCGGCTCCAGCACCTCGAAGATCCGCACCGATTGCTCGGAGTGACGCCAATTGCCGTCGACGAACTCGCTCAGCGCCTCTTCCCCGGTGTGACCGAACGGCGAGTGACCCACGTCGTGTCCCAGAGAGATTGCCTCCGCCAGCGCGATGTTGAGTGACAGGTAGCGAGCGATCGCAGAGGCGATCTGAGTCACCTGAAGCGTGTGGGTCAATCGGGTGACGAAGTGGTCGTCCTCGGGGTTTATGAACACCTGAGTCTTGTGCTTGAGGCGTCGGAATGCCTTCGAGTGCACGATCCGGTCCCGGTCCCGCTCGAAGACGGTGCGCCATTCGTCGGGTTCCTCGGCGATCGCTCGGCCGCCCGTATCGGCGGAGCGAGTCGCCGCCGAAGCCAGCTGCTCGTTCTCCAGGCGCTCCGCGTCCACACGGTTTCGCAGGATGAACTCGGCGTCGCTCATCGTGGTGGTTCGTAGGGGCTCAGCTTCGCCTTGTCCACCAGTATCAGGCTCGTCCATCGAGCGAAGGCGCTGTCCGACGGTTGCCCGGTGATGATTCTCCTCCGCAGCGTCGCCGAGATCGTGTCGATGACGAGGACCACGATGACCAGGGCCAGCAGCGCCGCACCTGCCTTGGCCCAGTCGGCGCGGAACTGAAGGCGGGCGACGATCTCGGCGCCGATCCCTCCTGCCCCAACCAGGCCGAGCACGGCGGATGCACGGATGTTGATCTCGAACCGGTATAGCCAGTAGGCAACGATCGTCGGCATCGCCTGTGGCGTAATGCCAAACCGCATCTCCTGGGCGATGGTGCCTCCGGCAGAGGTTATGGCCTCGCGAGGTCCCTCGTCGATTCCCTCGATGACCTCGGAGGACAGCTTGCCCAGGGTTCCGATCGAGTGAATACCGATTGCCAGCGCCCCGGTGAATGCGCCAAGCCCGAAGGGGACGATGAGGATGATGGCGAGCACCAACTCGGGGAACGCTCGGATCGCGGAGAGAATGGCCCTGGTTGGCACCGCCAGCCAGCGCGGCGACACGTTGGTAGCCGCCATGAAGCCAAGTGGAAACGAGAACACGGCACCGATCACGGTCCCGATCCATGCGATGTAGACGGATTCGAGCAGCTTGGTCCAGATCCTGCCGCTGTCGGTGAAATCCGGGGGAAACAGGCCGCCGAGCAGGGTCCATACCTGACCGGGAGCTTGCAGTAGCCGGCTGATCGAGATGTCGAGACCGGCAACGGACCAAATGAACGGGATGAGGATGGCGAGCGTGACCACCCAGCGAATGATCTTCGGTGCACGCGGCTCCTCGGGCCGAACCTGCTCATGTTTGGTGTCGGGTGCGAGATCGGGGACGGTCATAGCAGCTTCCGCCTGGCGAAGATCGAGACGGTTTCGATGATGAGGACCGTGACGAAGATGACGAGCACGATCGCCATTACCTGGTCCCACTGGAAGAAGCTTCTTCTTTCGTTGAGAAGGCGTCCGATTCCGCCGGCACCGACGAACCCGAGCACCACCGAGGCCCTGATGTTGAGCTCGAAGATGTAGAAGGCGTATGCGACGTAGTTGGGGCGAACCTGGGGAAATGCGTTGTACTGGATCACCTGAGAGTGGCCTGCCCCGGAGGCCTTGCCGGCCTCGAGGGGCCCGAGGTCGATGGCGTCAACGGTTTCGGACAGGAGCTTGGACATGATGGCCAGCGAGAACATCACCAGCGCCAGTGCCCCGGCGAACGGGTTGCCGAAGCCGACCGCAGTGGCGAAGAACACGGCCCAGATCAGGTCGGGGATGGTCCGGATCAGGTTCATGAAGCTCTTGGAGATGCCGTAAACCCAGCGGTTGTGGGTGGTTGCCCGGGACGCAGCGAAGGCCAGCGGCACCGCCAGGAGCGAACCGGTCGTGGCCCCGATGATGGCGATCTGCACCGTTTCGATATACGGTTCGACGATGTTGTTCGTCGGCGGCTGCCCGAGGCTCTTGGGCCAGGTCCATACCGGCGGCCAGAAGTCGGCGAGAAACCCTCCGATCCGCCCCAACTGGGTGAAGACCTCGGCGATGGAGAACCCGATCTGGTTGTAGGCGAGCACGGTGAGGACAGCCACGACCGATCCGGCGAGCAACACCGGGAGGCTGGTCCACAGGGAGAGGGCGACGGCGAGACCGAAGGCAGCAGCGACGACGCCGGTGGCGACGAAGAGTGTGGTGGTGAGCGACTGGATCTCCCCTGCGGCGATTTCGGTGGCTCTCAGATGGTCGATGAAACCCATCGACGCCGCGGTGAGCATCACCAGAAAGGCGCCGCCGGCCCAGGCGAATCCCTGGGCGACGACGGATCCTGGTCGTAGCGCGGGCCGGTTCCTGGCCACGACGTAGCCTGCGGCCAGTCCGAAAACGAGCCAACCCACGGAGGCGAGCAGTCCCAGCCGAATATCGATCACCGAGGTGCGGCCGCTGAGCACCCAGTCGAAGAACCCGATGCCGGCCGCCCCTGCCACCGCCATCACCACCGCGTCCAGGACCGACCTCGTGACGCCCTGCCAGGCGAAGATGCCGAAGGTGACGGCGGCGATGGCGAGGCCCCACAGCGGACCGATGGATCCGAGCACCCCGGTGGCACCGACGGCCACGATCCCGACCACCATCGGCAACACGTAGCCGATGGCTTTGGTGGGTTCGGCCGGCCTGGCCTCGGTGGCGACTGCGGTCACGCCCCTGCGCCTTCGAGCAGATCGTCGGGCGTGACCGCGCGTCCGTAGATCTGTCGAAACACCCCGTCGTCGACGTCGGCGATGTCGCCGTCGAAGATGACCTCGCCATTGTTCAGGCCGATCAGCCGCTTGCCGTATTGACGGGCGAGGTCGAGGAAGTGCAGGTTGATCAGCGTGGTGATGCCGAGCTCACGGTTGATGCGCTGCAAATCTCGCATCACCATGTGCGATGTCACCGGATCCAGGCTGGCCACCGGCTCGTCGGCGAGGATGATCTGGGGCTCCTGGGCCAGGGCCCTGGCGATACCGACGCGCTGCTGTTGTCCGCCGGACAGGTCCGATGCCCGGACGTAGGCCTTCTCCACGATGCCGACACGCTCCAACGACTGGAAGGCGATCTCCTTGTCTTCATCGGGCCACAGCCCGAACATGCTGCGCCATCTTGCAACGTGGCCGAGCCGGCCCACCAGCACGTTGGTGAGTACCCGTGAGCGATTCACCAGGTTGAAGGTTTGGAAGATCATCCCGACCTTGGACCGGATCTCCCTGATCTCGGAGCGGGAGGCGTCGACGACCTCCATACCGTCGGTGAGTACCGACCCTGACACCGGCACCAAACCGTTGACGCACCGCAGCAGCGTCGACTTGCCGGCACCGGAGAGCCCGACAACAACCACGAACTCGCCGGCGGCGATGTCCAGGTTGATGTTCTTGAGGGCAATCAGCCCACCCGGGTAAGTCACCGACGTGTCGGTGAAGTCGATGATCGGCATGTGGCCTCTTGCAGGGAGAGGGGGTCGGTTGGCACCGACCCCCTCCACCATCGTTTTGTTAGCTCTCGGTTACGCCCAGTTTCTCAGCGGCCTCACGCACCACGTCGAAGTCGGAGGCGACTACCTCCTGGATGTCGGTCCAGCCGTAGATCTCGTCGAAGATCAACTCGCCTTCTTCGGTGTCGAGGTACGCCTTGGTGGCGTCGAAGATCGCCTGCTTGAGATCGTCCGGCAGTTCACCACGAACGGCCACGATGTCGTTCGGGATATCTTCGGTGATGTTGAACACGATCAGCTTGGAGCCGACGTCTGGGCTGTCCTTACGAATGCCGCGTCGAGCGTCGTCGAATGACAGGCCGATGTCGAAATCGCCGTTGTAGACGGCGGATACCGAATCGGTGTGCGACACCAGGTACGAGTACTCGATGTCGTTCTCGATGTCGATGCCCTCGTTGAACAGCTGGAGCTGCGGGAACACCCCGCCTGAGGTCGACGTGGGCGAGGTGAAGGACACGTTCTTACCGACGACGTTCTCCAGCCCTGCGATGCATGACGTGGCCGCGTCCACTGGTGTGCCGTCTTCGAGCACCTCGGGCTCCTTGCCGTTGTCGCCGAAGGCAACGCCGACCTCGAGCGCCACGGCGTCGAAGTACGGCACCTGGTTGACGAGACCCGCATCAGCGATCCCCATGGCCTCTGCCTCGGCTTGACCGACCAGGGCGGTGCCCGACTGCAACGTTCCTTCTTCACAGATGGAAGGGTCGTTGGTGAACCACTGGCCGTGATAGACCTTCGCCCCGAATCGGATCGACTGCATCAACAGCTCGAGTGTCGGATACTGCGCCTCGGCCTGCACCCAGCCGAAGGGCCCGAAGGCGCCAAGATCGGCTTGACCGGCCCCCATCGCCACCACCAGACCGTTGTAGTCGGCGGTGATGACACCCTCGACATTGATGCCCAGCGTTTCGCTCAGGAAGTCCATGTAGGGCTGCACGGTGTCGGAGAGGGTCTCCTGGCGTTCTGACGGGATGAACCCGAAGACGATGGTCTCGGGCCAGGCGGCCATCGGATCCTCCGTCGTGGTCGTCGTCGCCGCGGGCGCCGCCGTCGTCGTTGTTGCTTGTGGCGCCGCCGCCGCCGCCGTAGTCGTTGTTGTGTCGTCGCTGCTGCTACACGCCGCGGCGAGCAGGCCGAACGCAAGAATCAGCGCGAGTAACCCGGTCCGTTTCATCAAGGTATCTCCTCCGTCAACGCAGGCGTGGTGCCCGCACCCGCCGGGAAGGCTAATAGGGTGAATCGACGCCTGCTTCGTCAGCACAAACGCTGCTCGATCAGCGTCTCGAACTCATCCCAGTCGTGGATGTCGTGAACCCGAGCCAGCGGTTGATTCCACGGCCGGATGAACCGACACACGGTGGCATCGGGGCGCTTTGTCGCCAGCCGTTCCAGCTGATGTGGCGCATCGTCGAGGTAGACGTCGCATGGCACCCGCCACTTACTCTCCGTGATGTGTATCTCATGGGTTGGAATCCGCCGGTCGGCGATCCAGGCGAAGGTGTCGTGCACCGCCCAGTCAGGCTTGGTGGTGATGATGACGATGTCATGAGATCGGCTGAGGCGATCCAGGGCCCCGAGGGCGCCCGGATAGGTGTCGAGGTGCCGAAAGATCGACCCGTCATCGCCGCCGGCGGTCCACTCCCAGAACTCGTCCATCGACTCGAAGTGGGAGAGGTCGAGCATTGCTCCCCACGTCTTCGCCTGCTCGCGACGCAGCTTGGTCCCGAACTCTTCGTTGTACCGGGTCATCCAGCCTGCGGTGAAGTCTGCCACCACGCCGTCGAGGTCGATCCCGAGCCGCATCGCCCCATGTTCCGACGTCGTCATTCCGATACCACCTCGCCACCGAGCATGTCGGCGATGAGGTCGGCGGGGTCGTCGGGCGGGGTGCCGTCGTCGATGAGTTGGTCCTTGTCGGGGGCGCGCTCTGGTTCGACGGTTGCCGGTTGGGTGGGACCGTCGTCAGTCACGAACTCGAGGGTGATGGCGCCGCCGAGCTGCTCGGCGGCGATGCTGTCCAGCGCGTCCCGGAGCTCGCTGTCGGCGTTGAGCTGCTCGAGATGGAAATGTTGATGGCTTGGCATTCCGAGAGTGGCGACACCGCCGGCGACCGCTATTGGCTCTGCGACCTTGACAAAGGCGTGGCGCCGGGCCCCGAATTGGGTGCGAACGCTGGCAACGATCGCAGGCCAGGCAGCCTGGAACTCGGCAAGTGTGAATTCGGCGGCAGCCTTTGCTCCCCCCTCAGGGGGGAGTCCGGCCGTCAGGCCGGGAGGGGGGTCAGACGGTTCCCCATCTGAGACTTCGTCATCATCGGTCTTGGTCGCCAAGTCGGGCTCTCCATCGACGGACGCTTGACTCCCTTCGTCAGCGGCTACGCCACCGCCCCCGACGGGGGAGGAAATCAGATCATCTTCTTCCTCTGATGACTGACGACTGATGACCGACGACTCTTGCAGAGGACTGGCGACTGGCGACTGACGACTTGCCTGCTCCAGTCTCTCCATTCTGGCGACCAGTGCCTCCGTATCCATCGCCGTTTCCGGCCGGGTGAGGCGGATCAGCGTCAACTCGAGCACCAGCCGTTCCTCACGCCCGGCGCGTAACTGGAGCAGGGCGTCCGAGAACTGATCGATCGCCCGCAGCACGTCGGTCGCCGGCAGCTCCGAGGCGATGCGACGCCACTCGACAAGCACGTCGGCAGGGTCATCGGTGATCTCCTCCAGGTTGGGGGCGTACTGGGCGAGGAAGACGCCCCTGAAGAACCCGAGGGCATCGGCGACGAAACGTCTCAGGTCGGCCCCTTGTGATGCAAGCCGGGCGACGAGGCCAAGGGCAGCAGGGGCGTCCTGGTTGGCGATTGCTGCGGCCAGCCCGGTGAAGGCATCTCCGGCGGCGAGCCCGAGAGCCCTGCTCACCCCGTCGGCGTCCACCGTTCCTTCGCCGAGGGCGGCGACCTGCTCCAGCAGGCTCAAGGCGTCTCTGACCGAGCCTCGGGCATGGGTGGCGATCATGGCCAGGCCATCGGGTCGGGTCTCGAACCCCTCTCTGGAGGCGATCTCTGCCATGTAGGCCCCGAGGACCTCGGCGGCCACCGGGTGGAAGTCAAAACGCTGGGCCCGGCTTCGGATCGTGTCGAGCAGTTTGTACGGCTCGGTCGTGGCAAGGACGAAGACGACGTGTTCTGGTGGCTCCTCGAGAGTCTTGAGCAGAGCGTTGCCCGCCGCCCGCGACAGCATGTGTGCCTCATCGAGGATGTACACCCTGTGGGCTCCGGCGGCGGCGGCGACGGTGCCGACGTTGATGCGGATCTCCCTCACGTCCTCGACCTTGTTGTGGGATGCGGCGTCGAGCTCGATGACATCCAACGAGGTGCCCTCGGTGATCCCCACACAGGAGGCGCACTCGTTGTCCGGTTCACCGTCTGCACCCCTGTTGGTGCAATTCAGCGACTTTGCCAGCAAGCGGGCCGATGTGGTCTTTCCCGTCCCGCGTGGCCCGGCAAACAGGTAGGCGTGGGCAATCTTGTCATCGGTGATCTCGCGCAGCAACGTGCCGACGACATGGTCCTGGCCAACGATCTCGGAGAAGCGCTGCGGGCGATACTTGCGGTAGAGAGCTTGGTAGCGCATCGAGGGTGAGCGTAGTGAGCCGGTGCGACTCAGTCGCAGGTGACGGGTGGTGGGCCTGCGTTCACAATTCCGTTGGGTGAGTGGCGCGGGCGGTCTAGGCTCTGCGCCTCCTAGGGGGGTTCCTGGGAAGGTGTCCTTTTCCCGCTACTCGATCGGCGCACTGGAGGATCGACATGGAGCATCGCAGGCGTTTCCTATCACCCCGCAGCGCTACCGCGCGCCTGGCAGTCCTCATGGCTGCGGTCGCGTTGGTCGCCGCGGCGTGCACCACCAGCGACGATGCCACGACCTCCACCGGAGGTGGAGCGAGCACAACCACCGAAGGCGGAGCGAGTCCCACGGGAGGGGGCGCCGCGGAAACCCCGGCATCGAACGACATCGAGGAGATCACCTGGGCGCTGCCGTTCCTTCCCGACAGCCTCTACGTGCCCTTTGAGTGGACCACCGCCCAGGGCGTGGTCGTGTCGCTTGCTCAGGAAGGGCTTCTCGCCTTCGACGACGACCTCAAACTGACCGGGGCCCTTGCCGAATCGTGGGAGCAGCTCGACGACCTCACCTACGTCTACACCATCAGGGAGGGTGCCACGTTCCAGGACGGCACCCCGGTGACCGCCGAAGACGTGGCGGCTTCGATGAGCTGGAACCTCGATCCGGAGAACTTCTCGTTTGTCGATTTCTTCTACTTCTCGGTGGAGTCGATCGAGGCCACCGGTGATCGTGAGGTCACCGTGACGCTGTTCGAGCCCGACGTGACCTGGCAATATGTCCCGGCGTTGATGGCAGGCTTCATCATGCCGGCGAGCCAGCTGGCGAGCGCAGACATCGACCTCCTGGGCACTCCTGATTTAATCCCGATCGGCACCGGCCCGTATCGAGTGGTCGAGTTCATACCCGGTGAGCGGGTGGTGCTGGAGCGCTACGACGGCTACTGGGGTGAAAACGGCCCGGCCAAGCGGATCCACATCACGCAGATCCCTGACCCACAACAGCGGTTGCTGGCGATGCGTGACGGCGATATCGATGGCACCTTCGAGCTGCCGGAGACCGAGATCGACCAGTGGCAGGGCCTCGACAACGTGGACGTCATCACCAAGCCCGCTCTCGGGCTCGTCGTGATCACACTCGACTATGACACGCCGCCGTTCGACGACATCAACGTTCGCCGCACCATCGCCTACGCCCTCGACCAGGAAGGGCTGGTCTCGGCGGTGCTCAAGGGGCAGGGCGAGAAGGCCACCGCAGTCAGCCCGCCGGATACGTGGACCCCGGTGATCTCCGGTGACGAGGCTCGCTCGTTCTATGCAACCCTGCCACCGTACGAGTTCGACCTGGAGAAGGCTGCAGCCGAGCTGGCGAAGTCGTCGGTTCCTGATGGCTTCGAGTTCACGGTTCAAGTACCGGGCGGGGCGGACCTGATTCTCAACCCCATGCTGAGCCTGGCACAGAACCTGAGCACGATCGGGGTGACCATGACCGTCGAGGAGGTCGACGACGCCACCTGGCAAGAGACCTACTTCACCCACGATCCAGGCCTCGGCATGCAGGTCATGCAGTACGCGGCCGACTTTGTCGATCCTGTGAACTACCCGACGCTGTTCCTGTGGAGTCCGTCGGCCGGGCCCGGTGGCTTCAACGCATCGAACTACGTCAACGAGCGGGTGGACGAGCTCATCGGCGAAGCGCTCGCTGAGCCCGACCCGGCGTCGAGGGAAGTGGCCCTCAAGGAGATGTTCGAGATTGCCAGGGAAGACGTCGCAACGATCCCCGTGTACTACCTGAATACCGGGATGGCTATTCGCTCTGACCTCAAGCTCGATGGGTTCAACGCTTTCTACTACAACATCCCGTGGGCCATCCGCGGCTTCGGCGCGAAGTAGTCCTCGTTTCTCTCCCCTTAGGGGGGAGAACCAGCCGGAGGCCGGGGAGGGGGGCTTCCCCGGGCCGGTGCGGGCCGATCGACTGAATCGAGGAAACGACCGGTGAGGGACAAGGGGATGGCCCGCTACGTCGCGGGACGCCTGCTCATCGCGGTGCCGCTGCTCATTGTGATCACGTTCGCCGTCTTTGCCCTCATCCACTTGGCACCTGGGACCCCGGAGCGGGCGCTGCTCGGTGCCAGGCAGTCCTCGCCGGAGACGATCGCGGCGATCCGCGAAAAGTGGAACCTGGATGAGCCCTTCCTCTTCCAGTACGTCTTGTGGCTCAAGGCAGTGGTGACCGGTGACATCGGCAGATCGATCCAGTCGGGCGAAGCGGTGACCGCCGCCATCGGGCGGCGGATCGGGCTCACCATCTTCCTGGGCCTCTACGCCACCCTGATCGCCCTTGTCGTGGGCATCCCGCTTGGCATGTGGGCGGCGTTACGACGGGGTTCGAGGACCGATCGTGCCGTCGTCGGCGTTTCCGTGCTCGGGGTGAGCGCCCCTACTTTTGCGGTGGGGCTGCTCCTTCTCTACGTGTTCGGTGTCGTGCTCGATTGGTTCCCGACGTTCGGTAGCGGGGAGGGATTCTGGAACCGGGCGTACCACCTGACGCTTCCCGCCCTCGCTTTGGCTCTGGCGCTCCTGGCGTTGATCGTGAAGATCACCAGGGCAGCCATGATCGATGAGCTCGACAAGGACTACGTCGCATTCGCCAGGTCGCGAGGCCTGTCGCGCCGCCGCATCATGAGCCGATACGTGCTCAGGAATTCGCTGATCCCCGTCGTCACCGTAACCGGGCTGATCGTGGTCGGGCTGTTCGGCGGCGCAGTGCTGATCGAGGTCACCTTCGGACTGCCAGGCCTGGGGACGCTGCTGGTCGACTCGGTGCTGACCAGGGACATCCCGGTGGTACAGGCCCTGGTTCTTTTGACCGCCATCTTCGTGATCGTGGTGAACCTCGGCCTCGACGTGCTGTACACCGTGATCGATCCACGAATCCGGTTCGGGAGCGCAGAGTCCTGATGGCTGAGGCGCTCGAGCTCAGACGCAGTAGGGAGACCAAGCGCAGACGCATCACGTTGATGGTTGCGCTGTCGCTCGTGTTTCTCGTCGTCCTCGTGGTCTTCGCCGCATTCGGGACCGCCATCACCCCGAACGACCACGAGGAACAGCGCTTGTTCATCAGCGACACACCACCGAGCGCGGAGTTTTGGGCCGGAACCGATCAGCTGGGCCGAGACATATTCTCGCGCACCATCATCGGAGCTCGACCGGCGCTCGTCGGGGCGGTGGCCGTCTCGGTCGGGGCCTTCACCATCGCCACCGTGCTCGGCCTCGTCTCGGGCTACCTGGGGGGTGCAGTCGACGCCGGCGTGATGCGCTGGGCCGACCTGATGCTGGCGCTTCCCGGTCTGCTCATCGCCATCGTCGTCGTTGGGGTGTTCGGTGGAGGGTTCTGGGTAGCGGTCCTGGTGCTCATCCTGCTGTTCGCGGCCCCGGACACCCGAATCGTTCGCAGCGCGGTGCTCGAACAACGCCCTCTTCCCTACATCGAGGCCGCCCGCACCCTCGGGGTATCCAAACCCCGGGTCATGTTCGGGCACGTGCTCCCCAACATCCTCCCCATCATCTTCGCCTACGTCGTGCTCGACTTCGCCTTCGCCCTGGTGGCCCTGGCAGGCCTGTCATTCCTCGGACTCGGAATCGAGCCGGGAGCCGCCGACTGGGGACGCATGCTCGCCGAGAACAAAGGGATCCTGTTCACGAACCCGTGGGCGGCGGTGCTTCCCGCCCTCCTGATCATCCTCACTGCCGCCTCAATGAACCTGGTCGGTGACTGGATGTACGACCGGTTCAGTCTGCGGCAGTGACGTGAACGACGCCGTACCACTGCTCGATGTCCACGATCTGCGGGTGTCATCGGATGCGGGGAGAAAGCAGCGGGCCATCACCACAGGGATGAACCTCACCGTGGAAGCCGGCGAGACCGTTGGCATCGTCGGGGAGTCGGGGAGCGGAAAGTCGATGACCGCCAGGGCGATCGTGCGTCTACTCCCACCGGGAGTCTTCGCCGATGGCCGGGTCGTCTTCGAGGGTCGCGACCTGCTTGATCTGAACGAGAGAGCGATGATCGGTGTCCGGGGGTCGGGGATCTCGATGATGCTCCAGGATCCCTTCACCATGCTCAACCCGCTGCTTCGGTGCGGGGCACACATCGACGAATCGCTCTCCGACCGCCGCCGGCTGTCCAAATCCGAGCGCCGGGCCGAAGTCATGCGGAGGCTCGCAGAAGTCGGGATCGACGGGGACGCGGTCGCCGGGCGCTACCCATTCCAGCTATCCGGCGGCATGCGCCAGCGCGTTGCCCTCGCCGCCGCGCTGGCTCGCGACCCAAAGCTGCTCATCGCCGACGAGCCCACGACGGCGCTGGACGTGACGACTCAGGCCGAGATCCTGGAGCTGCTTCGCTCCGTGCAGCAGGACCGGGGGATGGGAGTGCTCCTTATCACTCACGACCTTCGGGTGGCCTTCTCTGTATGCGATCGAATTCACGTGCTCTACGCCGGCGGCGTCGTCGAGATGTCGCCGGCTCCGGCGATGGAACGTGAGCCGCTCAACCCGTACACGCTGGGGTTGCTGCTGTCGGAGCCAGCCGCCGATCGACGCCAGCCGGAGCTGGTCGCCATCCCGGGTTCGGTGCCTGAGCCGGACGAGGTCGCCGGAAGCTGCAGTTTTGCCCCTCGCTGTTCCTGGGTCGCCGAGCGATGCTGGGAAGGCAAGCCGGCTCTGGTCGAGGCAGAGCCGGGGCGTCTCAGCGCCTGTATCCGGCTCGACGAGATCCGCCCGCAGATGCTCGAGCTCCGCCGGTCTGCGGCCCTCCACGTCGAAGCGGCGCCGGCGGTCAACACCGTGGTCGATTCGCTGATCGCGGTCAACGAGGTGTCGAAGACGTTCAAGGATGGTGGAGGGGAGGTCGAGGCGTTGCGCAGTGTCTCGGTGGCATTCGACCGTGGTGAGAGCGTGGGCATGGTCGGAGAGTCGGGCTCGGGCAAGACGACACTCGGTCGCTGCCTGGTGGGCTTGGAGACGCCGTCATCGGGTTCGATCGAGATCGGCGGCATCGATGCGTCCAACTATCAGCGGTTGGGCAAACTCGATCGGAGCCGGCTGCGCGGAACGATCCAGATCGTGTTTCAAGACCCGTATTCATCGCTCAATCCGCGCCACACGGTCGGGCGAGCGCTCCGTGAGGCGGTTCGTGTCCATCATGAAGGAGACACGTCGGCGGAGGAGCCGACGGTCGGATCGCTGCTGGAGCAGGTCGGCCTCCCTGCTTCGTACGCACGGCGCAAGCCGGCGAGCCTCTCCGGCGGAGAGCGGCAGCGGGTGGCGATCGCCAGGGCGCTGGCGGTTCGGCCAGACTTTCTGGTGTGTGACGAGCCGGTGTCGGCGCTCGATGTGTCGGTTCAGGCCCAGATCCTGAACCTGTTCAAGGAGTTGCGCGAGGCGCTTGGCATCGGGTATCTCTTCATCACCCACGACCTGGCGGTGGTTCGTCAGGTGGTGGATCGAGCCTACGTGCTGTACCGCGGTGAGGTGGTCGAGCAGGGCCCCGTCGACGCCTTGTTCGACGACCCACAGCATGTGTACACGAGGAAGCTGATCGCGTCGCTGCCGTAGCGGCGAAAGCGCTCGCTGCGCTCGCCGTATCACGTATTACGTATCACGTATCACGACCACCTCGCGCTGGGTTTTGTAATACGTTGTACGTAATACGTCTCAAAGTCCCGCCAACGCCTCGAGCACGCGATCAACCTCACCAGCGGTGTTGTAATGCACAAACCCAATGCGGACCAGGCCCTGGTCCGCCTTTCCGAGGCGACGCATCACCTCCACCGCGTAGTAGTCGCCGGACCACACGAAGATCCCTTGCTCGCCGAGGCGGCGGGACACCTCGGCGGGGGGCACACCTTCGACCGAGAGGGCGAACGTCGGGGTTCGCCCCTCCGCATTGTTTTCGCCGTAGAGCGTCACCCGGCCCATCCCATCGATACCGTCGAGGAAGCGGGCAGAAAGGGTCTCTTCGTAGTCGCCGATGGCGGCCATTGCCGAGACGAGGCGGCTCCTGAGACTGCTTTCGGTTTGCTCCCCGAGCGATGCGATGTAGTCGACGGCGGCGGTCACGCCGGCCAGGCTCTCGAAGCTCTGGGTCCCGGTCTCCCACTTGTCCGGCGCCTTGTCCGGGGCCGGGCGGATCTTGTAGGCATCGAGCTCGTCGAGCACCTGGCGGCGCCCGTACAGGCATCCGGTATGCGGCCCAAAGAATTTGTAGGCAGAGGCGACGAGGAAGTCCGTGCCGATGGCGGCGACGTCGACGAGCCGGTGCGGTGAGTAGTGGACCGCATCGACATAGGTGAGTGCATTGGCGCGGTGGGCATCCTCAACGACGGATCCGATGTCCACGATCGTCCCAACCGCATTCGAGGCGTGGGTGACGGCGACCAGCCGGGTTCGCTCGTCGAGCAGGCCGCTCAACGTTTCCCCGTGGAGGCGGCACCCGGCGTCGGGGTCGAAATCGAGCCAACGCAGCTCAACACCGGTTTCCTGCGCAGCCCGCACCCATGGCCACACGTTGGCGTCATGATCGAGCCGGGTGAGCACGATGTTGTCGCCCTGCTCCCAGGTTGCGGCGAGAGCCCTGCTCATCGCAAAGGTGAGCGTTGTCATGTTCTGCCCGAATACGATCTCATCGGGCGAGGCGTTGAATAGGGCACCGATCGAGACTCGGGCCGATTCCGTGACAGTCGCCGTTTCTCGCGAGGTGACGAACGGAGCCCCCAGGTTGCTGCCACCGGCACGGAGGAACCCCCCAATCGCCGCGATTGCCCGATCCGGGACCTGGGTGCCTCCGGGCCCGTCGAGGTACGCCGCCGGCCGATCACCGACGGTGCGGAGCAGTGCAGGGAACTGGGCCCGGATCGCATCGACGTCAAGAGGCATGGACGCCAAGGTACCAAGTACGGGGTTCGACCGACGGGTCACTACCCTTCCCGTATGGCTCAACGCCCTGCGAACGACATGCGCAAGCTCATGGAGCAGGCACAGCAGATGCAATCACAGCTGGCCGCGGCTCAAGAAGAGCTCGCCGCCAAAACCTACGAAGGGACCGCAGGCGGGGGTGCGGTGACCGTGGTGGTGAACGGAGCGGGGAGTCTGGTCTCGGTCGACTTCGACCCTACGGTCCTCGATCCCGAAGACCCCGAGATGGCGGGGGACCTCGTCGTTGCTGCGGCCAACCAGGCCTTTGCCGCTGCCACAGAGGATGCAGCCAGCTCAATGGGTGATCTCGGCATGGGAATGGATCTTGGCGGGTTGCTCGGCTGATGTTCGAGCCGCCGGTACAGCGCCTCATCGACGAGCTGGCTCGTTTGCCGGGCATCGGGCAGAAGTCCGCACAGCGTCTGGCCTTCCATATTCTCAACATCGAAGAAGTCGATGCCAACCGGCTCGCCGACGCCATCGTCGAGATGCGCAGGGACGTCCGGCTGTGCAGCCGTTGTTTCAACGTGACCTCAGAAGAAGAGTGTTCGATCTGTCGCGATCTACGCCGCGACCCGACGATGATTTGTGTCGTCGAACGCGCTCAGGACATCCCGGTCCTGGAGAAGACACAGGAGTTCAGCGGCCGCTACCACGTGCTCGGTGGAGCGATCTCCCCGATTGCCGGTGTCGGGCCCGAGCAGCTCCGCGTCGCTGAGCTGGTGAACCGGATCGAAGCGGAATCGGTCAAGGAAGTGATCGTGGCCACCAACCCGACCGTGGAGGGGGACACCACCGCGCTGTATCTCGCCCGGTTGCTGAAGCCGCTCGGTGTCACCGTGACCCGGCTGGCATCCGGTCTGCCCGTCGGAGGAGACCTCGACTACGCCGACGAGATAACGCTCGGTCGTGCCCTGGTCGGACGCAGAGAGCTCTGAATGCGGGTGCTCCTCGTCGAGCCGTACTACGGCGGCTCCCACCGAGCCTGGGCCGATGGCTATGTGGAGACGAGCCGGCATGAGGTGACGCTGGTCACCCACGAAGCTCGTTTCTGGAAGTGGCGCATGCACGGCGCCCACCTCACGCTTGCCGACCAGGTCGACGCTGTATTGGACGAAGCGCCCGATGTGGTGCTCTTGTCGTCGATGATGAACGTTGCCGCATTCTTGGGCACAGCCAGGCAGACGATTGGCACGGCACCGGTAGCGGTCTATTTCCACGAGAGTCAATTCACCTACCCGCTGTCGCCGTTAGACCGTCCCGACCTGACCTATCCGATGACGAACTGGTCGGGCGCAGCGGCGGCCGATCTCGTCCTGTTCAACTCCGAGTACCACCGGGCCACCTTTTTCGATGAGGCCGAGCGCTTCCTGCGCCAGTTTCCCGATCGCCCCCATTTCGGCCTCATCGGCGAGGTGGAGAAACGCAGCGAGGTGCTCCCCGTCGGCATCGACGTGACGCGGCTGAGGTCTCGGCCGGCTTCGGATGGTCCTCCGCTGATCGTATGGAACTCGCGATGGGAGCACGACAAGGGCCCCGATGAGTTCGTCGCCCTGATCGAAGCCCTCGTCGCCGACGGGGATCTGGTCAAGGTTGCTGTGCTCGGTGAACGCTTCGTGTCGATGCCACCGTCATTCGAGCGCCTTCCCGACCTGCTCGGCGAGCGGCTCGTCCAGTTCGGTTTCGCTGAAGACAATGCCTACCCCGATCTGCTGAAACAGGCGGACATCGTTGTCTCCACGGCCCATCACGAGTTCTTCGGGGTCGCGGTGGTCGAGGCGATGGCGGCGGGGGCGTTTCCTGTGTTGCCTGGCCGGCTGGTGTATCCGGAGCACATCCCGCCCGAGTATCGGGACCGCTGCCTATACGACGACCCCGATGACCTGTTGGCCAAGGTCCGCTGGGCCCTGCAGCAAGGGACAGAAGCGGCCGGGATCGCTACCGAGCTGTCCGAGCTCATGGCAGCGTTCGACTGGAGCGTGGTCGCCCCCCGCTACGACGATGTCCTGGAACGCCTCGTCGCCATACGCGATACGTAATACGTACGTATTACGGCGAGTCGATCCATTCGGTGCGGTGGATGCCCTCGATGAACCGGGTCGTTCCCGAGCTCGACCGCATTACCACCGACCGGGTCTTGATCCGATCACCGAGGAACTGGACGCCGCCCAGCAGGGATCCTGTCGTCACCCCGGTGGCAGCGAAAAAGGTGTTGTCCGAGTTGACCAGGTCGCGTGTTGTCAGCACCTGATCGAGGTCGAGTCCTTGTTCCATTGCGTACTTCCGCTCCGCTGAGTCCCTCGGCCACAGTTTGCATTGCAGCTCACCGCGCAACGCCAACATGGCGCAGGCGGCGGTGACCGCTTCGGGAGATCCTCCGATGCCGAGCAGGATGTCGATCCCGCTGTCTTGTTTCGCCGTAGCGATTGCACCGGAGATGTCCCCATCACCGATGAGGGCGATTCGCGCTCCCGCCTCGCGGACCCGGCGGACGCAATCCTCATTGCGAGGCCGATTCAGGATCACGGCGGTGACCTCGTCGATCTCCTTTCCCTTCGCCTTTGCCACCTGGCTGAGGTTGTGCTCGACCGGCGCCTCCAGGTCGACCATGCCGGCGGCGGCCTCACCGACCGCGATCTTGTCCATATACACGAGGCTCCCCGGCGCATACATCGATCCACGCTCGGCCATCGAGATGACGGCGAGTGCTCCCGGCATACCACGGGCGATGAGCCGGGTTCCGTCGACGGGATCGACGGCCACATCCATCCGGGTGCCGTGCCCGTTTCCGACCGCCTCGCCGTTGGCGAGGCTCGGCGCTTCGTCCTTCTCTCCTTCGCCGATGACGACGATGCCATCGACGTCGACGGTGGCCAGCATCGATCGCATGGCGTCCACTGCTGCCTGGTCGACCGCATCCTTGTCACCCCTTCCCTGCCACTTGGCAGCGGCGACCGCTGCCGCTTCGGTCACCCGCACCAACTCGAGCGCGAGATTGCGATCCGGTTCGTCCGGCATGGTTCGGCTCATCAGAAGGCCCTGACGATCAGGGCATCACCCTGGCCGCCACCACCGCACAGGGCGGCACCACCGAGGCCACCGCCTCGAGCGCGGAGGGAGTTGATCAGCGTGACCACGATCCGCGCCCCCGAGGCGCCAAGCGGATGGCCGAGGGCGATCGCCCCTCCGTTGACATTGACCCGTTCTTGCGGGAGATCGAGTAGGTGAGACGAGTAGAGCGCTACCGAGGCGTAGGCCTCGTTGATCTCGACCAGGTCGAGGTCGGCAGGGGTGAGGTCGGCCCGTTTCAGCGCGATCTCGAGTGCTTCCGCCGGGCGTGCGTGCAGGCTGGTATCGGGTCCTGCGGTCTGGCCGTAGCTGATGATCTCGGCGAGGATCGGAAGACCGGCCGCCTCGGCGGCGGCGCGATCCGCAACAACGAGGGCGGCGGCGCCATCGGATATCTGCGAGGCGTTCCCCGCCGTGATCGTCCCATCCTTGGTGAAGGCGGGCCTCAACCCGGCAAGGATCTCCTCGGTGGTTTCAGACCGTATCCCCTCGTCGACATCGACGACGATGGGATCCCCCTTCCGCTGCGGCACCGAGACCGCAACGATCTCATCGGCGAACGCTCCCGACTCGGTGGCCGCTGCGGCCCTGGCGTGACTCTCGGCGGCCCACGCATCCTGCTCGACACGGCTGATCTCGTATTCGGCGTTCTTCTCGTCGGTGGCTTCGCCCATCAGCAGATGGTCGAGGGCGCACAGCAGGCCATCCTCGTTGAGGGTGTCTTTCAATATCGCATCCCCGTACCCGAGACCGGATCGAGCCCCGTTGAGGAGATATGGGGCGTTGCTCATCGACTCCATTCCCCCGGTCATCACGATCTGTGACTCACCGGCGGCGATGCGCATGGCGGCATCGCCGATGGTGGCCATGCCCGACAGGCAGACCTTGTTGACCGTGGTCGAGGGCACGGTCATCGGGATGCCACCGGCGACCGCTGCCTGCCTGGAAGGCAGCTGACCCTGACCTGCCTGGATCACATGGCCGAAAAGCACCTCGTCGATGGTCTCGCCGGTGATGCCGGCACGCTCCAGGGCCGCTTCGATGGCAACCGCACCGAGATCCATGGCGGAAACGGAAGCAAATGCTCGACGGAACTTCCCGATCGGAGTCCGGGCGATCGATGATATGACGCTGGTCACTGGGTGGCCCTTCCGCTGTCGTTGACCCGAATGCTACTTGTGGGTCACGATTGTCAGGGCGTCGGCGCCTCATCCGGAGGGAGCTGAGCTGTTGCGTCGAAGACGCTGGATCGCATCGGCGGGGCGGTGGTACGCGCCCGCGTTGCCTGGACCCACGAGCTGGGCCGCGGGACCGGCGGTATCGTCGCCCTGGTGTCGGCTTCTGCAGCCTCCGCATGGGCGATGGCGGCGGCGATGGCGGCGGCATGCGCCGGCCCTGCCCCACCCTTGATCTCGATGATTCGGTTGCGAGACATTCCACTCACCAACAAGAACTCGATCGATCAACCATCATTCTATCGACACCTCGACGAGTTCGATGAGCGTCCCGGCGAAGGAAGCAGGGTGAACAAAGGCAATGCGGTTCCCTCCCCCTCCGATCCGTGGTGTCTCATCGATCAAGCGCGCCCCACCCTCCCGAAGGTGGGACAGCGCTTCGTCCACATCCGGGACGGCGAACGCCACGTGATGGAGCCCTTCGCCGCGGGTGGCTAGGAATCGTCCGATGGGGGAATCGGCGTCCAGAGGCCGGAGCAGCTGGATGTGCGATCCGCCGACGGCGATCATGGCTTCCTCCACCCCCTGGTCGGCGACGATCTCGCGGCTGATGGGCTCCGACCCGTATTGGGAGGTGAACTCTTCGATAGCGGTGTCGAGGTCGCCGACCGCTATCGCTACGTGGTCGATGTTGTAGGGAAGCATCAAGGCGAGCCTATATCGAGACGAGCGGTGAGCGGTGAACCGGAGCCGTCGCGAGCCAACTTGCTCCCCCCTCAGGGGGGAGTCCCGATCATGGTCCATAGAGCGAGTCCTTGTGGTCACCAAGCATCGTCTCGCTCTATGGACCATGACACGTAGGGAGGGGAGGGGGGTCAAGGCGTGGTCGCGACAACGGTCTGACCCCCTCCGCCTCGCTTTGCTCGGCACCTCCCCCTGAGGGGGAGGCAAAGGGTTCTCCGCCTTGCGCCTTGCGCCTTGCGCCTTGCGCCTTGCGCCTTGCGCCTTGCGCCTTGCGACTTGCGCCTTGCG
>BTQG01000016.1:0-33963 GCA_036985755.1 Acidimicrobiia bacterium
AAGAAGTAGCCCAGGAAAGAAGTAGCCGCTAAGAAGTAGCGCAGGAAAGAAGTAGCGCAGCAACTGAGCAACTGAGCTACTGAGCTACTGGGCTACTCACACACCGAGCTACTCCTCCCAGGTCGTCCACTGCGAACACGTACTCAGCGACCGGTGTCCCGCCGATGAGGTGCTCGACGATGATCCGCTCCATCACCTCTGTCGATACCGAGTGGTACCAGACCCCCTCCGGGTAGACGACGGCGATAGGGCCCTGTTCACAGATACGGAGGCAGTCCACCTTGGACCGCAACACCGTGCCGGTTCCCACCGGGGTCTCGGGCGGTGGCTGATCCATCCCGGTGTTCCGCCATGACGCAGGCGCCGATGCCAGATCGAGTTCCTTCAGCCGCTTCTTGAGATGGCTCCACGTCTCGGCGCTCTCGTCATAGGTCGAGCATCGTGGCGTCGTTTGCTGAGCACACAGAAAGATATGGCGTTGCAGGCTCCCGATGCCCAGAGAGCCGCTGATGGCCTTGAGTCGTTGTCGTGCATTGTCGTCCATACATCGAGTCTGGAGCCCATGCGCGTCCTGTGCAACCGCCGACGGTACGCTCCGGCGCATGGACGCCATCCGCCTCACCACGTTCAGTCACGGCTCGGGTTGAGCGTGCAAGCTCGCACCTGACGAGCTGGCGCAGGTCTTGCGCCGCGTGCACGGAACTCCCGCCACTCAACACCCGGACCTTCTCGTAGGCCTTGCCGGGGCGGACGACGCCGGGGTCATGCGGATCACCGACAACCTCGCCCTGGTGCAGACCGTCGACTTCTTCACCCCGATCGTCGACGACGCCGAGCTGTGGGGGCGAATCGCTGCGGCCAATGCCCTCTCCGACATCTATGCCATGGGCGGCACACCGCTGACCGCGCTCCAGCTGTTGTCCTGGCCTCGGGAGACGCTGCCGTGGGACCTGGCCGCCGACGTGATCGACGGAGGCCTGGCGGTGCTGGCCCAAGCAGGATGCACGCTCGTCGGCGGGCACTCGATCGACGATGTCGAGCCCAAGTACGGTTTCGCCATCACGGGGACCGTGGACCCAAGGCAGATGATCACCAATGACGCGGCTGCACCCGGTGATGTGCTGGTGCTGACCAAGCCGATAGGGACCGGTGTCATCACCACCGCCCTCAAGGCCGGTGCCGCAGCTGCGGACGTCCTGGAAGCTGCGACCGTCGTCATGACCAGGCTGAACGACTCGGCCTCGGCGGCAGCGGTGGCGGCGGGTGTCGCCGCCGGAACCGACGTCACCGGTTTTGGACTGCTCGGTCACCTCAAAGAGATGGCGAACGCAAGCGGTGTAACCGCCGTCCTCCACCCGGAGCGGGTACCGACCATCGAGGGCGCCGCCGACCTGTTCGAGGCCGGCCACTTTCCGGGGGGTTCCAAACGAAACCGGCGATCCCTTCAGGGATCGGTGGACGCCGGAACGACCGACGACGCCACCCTGGGCCTGCTCTACGACGCCCAGACCAACGGGGGGCTGCTGCTGGCGGTCTCCCCCGACCGCGCCGATGCTCTCGTCGACCGGCTCGAGGCGTCCGGCGATGGGGCTTACCGGGTCGGGCAGATCGTGGAACGGACGGAACCGCACGCCATCGTGCTGCGGCCGGTGCTCCGGTCATGAAGATCCGGATCCCGGGTCCGCGCGCCGTCGTCGAGACCATTCGCGACCTGGCGCGGAGTAGCCCGGACGAGGCCGAGGCCTACCTCGATGCACACCACGACGAGTGGGAAGAGCTCGCCGAGTACACCCCGGAGAACGCTGCCGACATCCTTGAAGCCCTGCCGGAGGTGGGAGCCGCCGACCTGCTGGCCGACCTCGACACCGATCACGCCGGAGAGGTGCTCGACGAGATGCGCCCCGAGGCGGCCGCAGACGTTCTCGAGTCGATCCGACCGGAGGCCGCCGCCGAGCTGATCGCGGCAATGGACGCCGACCAGGCCGCAGACCTGGTCGGAGCGCTCGAAGCCGACGAACAGAGCGCAGTCATCGCCGCCCTCGACCCCGACACGGCAGTCGAGATCGAGCAATTGCTGTTCCACGAACCAGACACCGCCGGCGGGATGATGACCACCGAGTTCGCGATCCTCCCGCTCGGCTTGACCGTCGGCGAGTCGTTCGAGGCGCTACGGATGCTCCACGAGGACCTGGGCTCCAACCTGTCATACGTCTACGTGATCGACGACGCCGAGAAGTTGTGCGGCGTGGTCTCGTTTCGCGACCTGGTCTTTGCCAGGCCGGGACAGGGCATCGACGAGGTCATGGTCGGCGACCCGGTGTCGGTAGAACCGGCCACCGACCGCGAGGTGGTCACCGAGCTGATCCACCGTTACCACCTGCTTGCCATCCCCGTCGTCGACGAAGCGACGCGCCTCGTCGGGATGGTCAGGTTCGACGAGGCGATGCATGCCATCCAGGCCGAGGCAGGGGAGGACATCGCGGTCATGGTCGGGGCCGGGGAAGAAGAGTCGGTGTTCACCCCCGTCGGCGTGTCGGTGCGTCGGCGCCTGCCCTGGATTCTGTTCAACCTCGCAGTCGGCCTCGTCATCGCCTTCGTGATCTCCCAGTTCGAGTCGACGCTTGCCAGCGCGGTGCTGCTAGCCGCCTACATGCCCGTGGTCGCATTGCTCTCCGGCAACTCCGGTCAACAGAGCCTGGCGGTAATCATCCGATCGATCGCGGTCGGAGAGGTTCCCCCGGGACGGGCCGGCCGCGCCATCCGCAGGGAAATCGCGGTCACCACGATCAACGGACTGGTGATAGCCGGGTTCGCCGCAGCACTGGGAGCCGTCACCGTCGGAGCCTTCGGCCAGGCGAGCACGGTCTCCCCACCGGAGATGGCGGTGATCCTCTTCATCTCGGTCGTGATCGCTTTCACCGTCGCAGGCCTGGTGGGGTCGGGAATCCCGATCCTGCTGCGCGGACTGGGACAGGATCCGGCGGTGGCCTCGACCATCTTCCTCACCATGTTCACCGACCTGGTCTCATTCGGTGGGTTCCTGCTGATCGCGTCGTTCCTGGTGAGGTAGCCGGTCAGTCGTCAGTCGTCAGTCGTCAGTCGTCAGTCGTCAGTCGTCAGTCGTCAGCCATCAGTCGTCAGCCATCAGTCGTCAGTCATCAGTAGGAGTTGCCCGAGAACGGACCTCTTGCGTTGCTGAAGGCTGAGGGCTGAAGACTGAGAACTCTCCCCCTGAAGACTCTCTCCCTGAAGACTCTCTCCCGTCTTGCTGAAGGCTGAGGGCTGAAGACTGAAGACTCTCCCCTTGAGGACTCTCCCGTGTCTTGCTGAGGGCTGAAGACTGAAGACTCTCCCCTTGAGGAATCTCCTCAGCTCCCCAAGACCGTCGTCCCGAGCTCTGCGAACGGGCCCTGATAGACGATCCTGAAGCCCTCTTCGAAGCTGACGAGATAGTGCTCGGCGAGTTCCTGAAGTTGCTCGTCGGTCGGGTCCTCCACCAGAACCGCCTCGGCGGCTGCGAGCGTGTCAACGACGTGCGCTTCAAAGATCGGCGGGAACGTCTCGACCATATCGCCAACCACCTCGTAGAGATCGATGTCGGTGAGCACTTCGACGGATCCGGTGTCGAGCAGCACCACCACCGTGTCTCCACCATTGTCGTTCTCGATGCGGGTCACGATCCGATACGAGGGGAAACGGGGGGCCGAGAGCGGGGCAAGGGTGGTGACGGTCGTCGCAACCGTCGTCTCCGGTGGCAGCGTCGTGGTAGCCGCCGGCGTAGTTGTCGTGGTCGTGTCGACGCCACCGAACGTGCAGCCGGTGGTGACTACTAGCCCTGCGATGACGAGCACTCGCGCCCACATGCCGCCGACTCTACCGAGCATCGCTGGTACCGGTCTGCTCGGCCTGCCACCCCTCGAACGAGGTCCCCTCCAGCCACGGTGTGCCGTTCACCACCCGGAATCTCATCGACACGTCGTCGAACCCCTCAGGCGTCGGGTTCGCATGCAGCTCTTTCATTGCCAATTCCAGTGGCGGTCGCCATGCCGGTACGCCGACCGCGATGTCGACTCGAGCCCTCCACAAGGGCTCCGCAGCCTTTCGATCTGCATCGGCAGCCAACCAGAAGGTCTGGAGCTTGATCGCGTTCCTTATCGCCCGGCGCAATAGTTTCGCCTCATCGCGATCGATGGACAAGGCGTTGAGGCCGATGGTCTCGAGCCAGTCGGCGAATGCAGACTCGTTCCAGCGCTCCGGCCCCATGACCACCTCTCGGTAGAGATCATCCACCGCTCCTGCCAGCCAGGCGGTCACCGATCCAGCTCCTCGGCTACGAGCGCAGAGAACCCGGCGGCAAGGGCAGCGGTGACCTGGCCGGGGACGAACTGGCGATCGTCGATCCGACCCACCGGGTGCACCTCTTTCACCGTGGAAAGCGCCACGACCTCTGCGGCCTTGAAGACATCGTCGAGGCCATATACGCCTTCGACGACCGGAACGCCGACGCGTTGGGCCACCTCGATCGAAGCTCGCCGCGTGATCGACTCCAGGATCCCCATCTCGAGACTGGGGGTGTGGAAGGTGCCGTCGGTTATCCAGGCGACCGAGAATGTCGGTCCTTCGAGCACATTGCCGCTCCTGCCAATCAGGAGGGCGTCGTCGTAGCCGGCACTCCGCGCTTCGACGGAAGCGGCCAGGTTGAACCCGTACGACAGGGCCTTGGCGCCGGTGAGCTCGAACCAGTCGCCATCGCTGTGCCACGGAGCGATCCTGGATTGGAGCGAAAGCATCGACGGTTGGGGCGGCACCGCCTCGGCGATCACGATCGTTCTCGAGTTGGTCCCCAGGTTCCTGGGATCGGTACCACCCGAGACCAGCGTGCGAATGACACTGTCCCCTGCCGCCTCGGCGACGGTCGTGCACCAGGTCACGAGTTCGGTGCGATCGGGAACAGGCAGGTGCAGCTTTGCCGCGCTCTGCTCGAGCCGGGCAAGATGGGCGTCGAGGCGAAACAAACGACCGTCGTAGGCACGCACCGCCTCAAAGCACCCGTAGCCGCGCTGAAACCCGACATCGAGCACCGAGATCGCGGCCGATTCGGCGTCGAAGGACTCGCCGTCGATGAGCACCCTGCCGATGACCGCCATGTCCCAATCGTAAGACAGTGGCGAGTCGACAGTCGTCAGCCCGCAGGATTGCGACCTGCGACTCAGTCGAAAGAGGTGACCACCGAGATACCGGCGCCGGAGAAACCGCGCATCGACTCGAGCGCTTCGGGCAGCTCATCGAGGGACAGTCGCCTGGTGATCAACGTGGACAAGTCGAGGTCGGCGATCAGGTCGAGGACCTCGCCATAGTGGCCGACTGCCATGCCGTGGCTTCCAAGGATCTCCAGCTCACGAGCAACGACAGCGTCCATAGGGAGCGGCGCCGGGCCCTCGTTGAGCAGCCCCACCTGCACATGCCTGCCCAGCTTGCGTAGGCCGAGCAGTGCGTCCGCCGCCACCCTGGGGCTGCCGAGGGCGTCGATCGAGACGTGGGCGCCACCGGCGGTTATCGCCACCACTGCATCCGGCACGCCTTCCGCGGTGGCGTTGACGGTTGCCTCCGCCCCAAGGGAACGGGCTAGATCCAGCGTGGTGTCGTCGATATCGATGGCGACCACCCTGGCCCCCCTAGCCGCTGCGATCATCACCGCGGACAAACCGAGGCCCCCGCAACCGTGCACCGCCAGCCACTCGCCCTCGTCTAGTCGTCCCCGCTCCACAACGGCCCGGTAGGCGGTGATGAAGCGGCAGCCGAGGATCGCTGCCTCCGGGTAATCGAGATCCTCGGGCAGCGCCACCAGGTTGACGTCAGCCGCCGAGACGGCGACCAACTGGGCAAACGATCCCCAAGCGGTGAAGCCCGGCTGGAAGTAGTCGTCACAGATCTGGGTGTTCCCGGCCCGGCACTGCCCGCAGACCCCGCATCCGCAGCAAAAGGGAATCGTGACCCGATCCCCCACCGTCCAACGCTGCACACCGGACCCGACCGCGTCGATGACTCCGGCCAATTCATGGCCGGGGACCATGGGCAATTCGACGTCGGGGTCCAGGCCGTGCCAGCCGTGGAGATCGGATCGGCACAACCCCGAGGCCCTGACCTCGATCACAACACCGTCCGGGGACGGCTCCGGTTCTGGCACGTCTTCGATCAGAATCGGGCCATCGAACTGGCGATAGACGGCGGCGCGCATGCTGATCAGGCCTGGATACCCTCGTCGACGTCGACGCCGACGATCTCGAAGGTCCCGTCACCAAGCGAGCCGGCCACAATGAGCAGCCCCTGGTCCGGGGTGGCGGCGAAGGCAAAACAGCGCACCGTGCGTTTCCCCGTGTCCCACTCTCCTTCGCTGAACTCCAAGGGCACAACGAAGGTCAACACGGGCAGCTCCTCGAGCGGCTGCACCGCGTACTCGGCGAGCAAGGCATCACAAGCCTCGACGGCAAGCGGACCGATCGCCTCACCGCCGGGATAACCGGCGTCCTCCGGCGCCGGGGCGACCTCGCCGATCATCTCGAACCGGTGCTGCTCGGAGCAGGCAACGGGATCGCTGACCGGCAGAAGCTGCGAGTCGACCATGTCGTAACAACTTCCTGGCGTCGCCTGCCACCGGTACGAACCGGGATCGTCGACGGTCGATCCGACCAGCGGTTGATACGTCACATCCGTGCCGCGCTGGTAAACGACGCAGGCGTGATAGCGCTCCCCGGCGTCCCACTCCTCGGCGTCCGGGAGATACAGAACCACATCCAGTGTGGAGTCGGACACGGAAAAGCCCATGAGCTCGGCGAACTCGACGAAACACACATCGAACAGGCGCTCGTTCAGATCGACAGGGAAAGGTGCCCCTGGTGCGCCCGGGAGTGTCGCCGTGAAATACACCTCGTGGGTGTGAGGCTCGGCGCACTCGCCCAGCAGCCCGGTGCCGTAGGGGGCATAGGGAAGCTCAGTCGCGGCGTTGGTGCCGAGGTCGACGCAGTCGCCGACGCTCCACAGGTAACCATCGTCCGCCACCGTCGTTTCCGGCACCGTCGTTTCCGGCACCTCGGGCTCCGGTGCCGAGGTGCTCGGGGTGAGGGTTGGCAGCACTTCGGGAACCGACGGCTGCGGTTCCTCACCCGTTGATGTGCAGGCGGCAACGACCAGTGCGAAGGTTGCAACGATCGTGGCCAGTCGGCTCGGGAGCGCACTCACCATCGAACGATACGCCGCGCTACTGGATCGACATGGCGATGCGGAGCCGCTCCTCGTCTGTGATGTAGTGGTCGGCGTCCTCGGCATCCTCACCGAGGTCGATCTGTACCCACTCGATGCGGCCGGTGAAGCGGCTTTCCTTGGGGCCGTAGTCGTCGCTCACCGGGGTGGCGGTGTCGCCGCCGACATCGGTGGTCTCGTCGGCTGAGAAGATCATCGGGTGGGTCCTGTCGACCCGTCCCTGCCCGACCTGGGTGCCGTCGACAAACAGGGTCGCAGTGCCTCCCAGGCCAAGGCCCCCGCCGTCGTAGGTGAACTCCATGCGCAGTTGGTGGTCACCGGACGCTAGCTCCGACTTCCCGTAGACCTTGAAGCGGTCGAGGCCGAAGAAGTTGTAGCAGTAGGCCAGTTTCCCTTCGTGGGCGTACAAGCTCCATCCTCCGAAGGATCCGCCCTGAGCGACGATCACGCCCGTTGTTACGCCGTCCGGCACCGTGACCTGAGCGGTTACAGCGTGGCTCTTGTTCTTGATGTTCACCACGCTGCTCTCGGAGAGGCGACCCATGCCGCCAAAGAGGACCTGTGAGTTGCCCTTGATCAGGACGGGCCGCCCGGCCAGATCGGAGTTGAACCGCTCCACCCGTCGATCATCGAGCGGGAAGACCCCGTACTTGCCCGCTTCCAGGATGAACAGCCGCTGCAGCTCTTCGAGCTTGCCCGGCATCTCGGCGGAGAGATCGTTCACCTGGCTCCAGTCGTCGGGGCCGTACAGCTCCCAGACGTCGTCCTCGATGGGTGGCGCCTCGGCGAGGGTCCACGGGATGCTGTGCCTGGTCACCGCCGTCCAACCGTGGTGGTAGATGCCGCGGTTGACGAACATCTCGAAGTACTGGGTCTCTCGGCGGTCGGCGGCCGAGGCATCGTCGAAGGCGTACGTCATGCTCGTCCCGTGGATGGGCTCCTGGGCCACCCCCTCGACGATCAGCGGCTCTGGCAGCCCGGCGGCTTCGAGCACGGTCGGTGCCACGTCGATGACGTGGTGGAACTGGGACCGCACCTCGCCACGGCTGGAGAAGCCGTTCGGCCAATGGACGACGGTGCCGTTCCTGGTACCCCCCCAATGCGAGGCGACCTGCTTGGTCCACTGATACGGCGTATCCATGGCGTGGGCCCAACCCACGGCATAGTGATTGAACGCTTTCGGTGTCCCGAAGTCGTCGATGCGCGACGCCATGAACTCGGGTGTCTCAACGTCCAACACACCGTTCAGGGTGAGCATCTCGTTGAAGGTCCCGTTGAGCGTGCCCTCTGCGGAGGCGCCGTTGTCCCCGATGATGTAGTAGATCAGGGTGTCGTCGAGAATGTCCAGGTTCTCGAGGGCGTCGACGAGGCGGCCGACCTGGTGATCGGTATGCTCGAGGAAGCCGGCATACACCTCCATCTGGCGCGCCAGCACCGGCTTCATCTGATCATCGACGTCGTCCCACCCGGGGATTTGCTCGGGACGGGCGGTCAACTCGGCGTCGGCGGGGATCACTCCGAGCTCTTGCTGCCTGGCGAAGGTTTCCTCGCGAATGGCGTCCCAGCCCTCATCGAAACGCCCCTTGTACTTGGCCGACCATTGCTCGGGAACGTGGTGCGGCGCATGGGTCGCCCCCGGTGCGAAGTAGGCGAAGAAGGGCTTGTCCGGCATCAAGGCCTTCTGCTGGCGCACCCACTGGATGGCATGGTCCGCCATGTCCTCGGTGAAGTGATAACCCTCCTCGGCGGTGCGGTCCGGCTCGACCGGCACGGTGTCGCGGTAGATCGCCGGGGCGTACTGGTTGGTCTCGCCACCGATGAATCCGTAGAAGTGCTCGAACCCCTGACCGGTCGGCCACTGATGGAACGGGCCCATCGGGCTGGTCTCCCACACCGGGACCTCGTGGCACTTGCCAAACTGGGCGGTGGCGTAGCCGTTCAGTTTCAGTGTCTTGGCCAGCGGTGACGTCGTGTTCGGGATGATCGAGTTGTATCCGGGCGCCGATGTCGCCATCTCGGCAATCCCGCCAAAACCCACCGCATGGTGGTTGCGGCCGGTGAGCAGCGCCGCCCGGGTCGGAGAGCACAGCGCGGTGGTGTGGAAGCGGTTGAACTTGAGCCCTTCGGCGGCGAGTCGCTCCGCGGTCGGCATCTCAACGGGTCCACCGAAGGCGCTGGAAGCGCCAAATCCGCAGTCGTCGATCAAGACCACGAGCACGTTGGGAGCACCGGCGGGCGGCCGGAGTGGCTCGATCGGCGGAAAGGCGCTGGCAGGGTCCTTGGCGTTGTACATCACCGGGCCGTCGTAGGCCCGATCGGGAATCGGGAGGACGTCGCGTCCCGCGGCTCGATCGTCGCTCATGGTTCCACCCCTTCGTGTTTACTTTCAAGCACGACCCTACCGGTCTCAACCAGCAGGCTGGCCGGTCACCCCCACTCACGGTAGAGACCCCCCTGGGAACCCAGGGTTGGCAGAGGCATATATCCCCCTGGGAACCCAGGGTTGGTAGAGGCATATATCCCCCTGGGAACCCAGGGTTCGGGGGGGTCGCGCTTCAGCGCAGGTAGTGGTTGGTGATGGGGAGCCGGCGGTCGCGCCCGAACCCCTTCTTGGTGATCCGCACCCCGGGCGCAGCCTGACGGCGTTTGTACTCGTTGCGGTCCACCATGCGGGCGATGCGATACACCAGATCCCGATCGTGTCCATCGGCGACGATCTCGTCGACCGTTGCATCGTCCTCGATGTAGCGCTCGAGGATCGGATCGAGCTCGTCGTAGGCGGGCAGCGAGTCGGTATCGAGCTGGTCCGGCCGCAGCTCGGCGGATGGTGGTTTGTCGATGATCGATCGCGGGATGACCAGGCCCTGTTTGTTGCGCCATTCGGAGAGGCGGTACACCAGGGTCTTGTACACGTCCTTGAGCACGGCGAAGCCGCCGGCCATGTCTCCGTACAGGGTGGCGTATCCCACCGCCATCTCCGACTTGTTCCCGGTAGCGACGACCATGCCTCCGAGCTTGTTGGAGATCGCCATCAACAGCGTGCCCCGGACCCGCGCCTGGAGGTTCTCCTCGGCGACGCCGGGGGAGGTTTCGCCGAAGAGCGGAGCGAGGGTATCGAGGAAGGCGGTGAACACCGGCTCGATGGGCACCACGTCGAAACGACATCCCAGGTTGTCGGCAAGGGCTCTGGAATCGGTGACCGAGCCTTGCGACGAGTACCGCGACGGCATGGTGATTCCATGCACGAGGTCGGGGCCCAGGGCGTCGACGGCGAGCGTCGCCGACAACGCAGAGTCGATCCCGCCCGACAGCCCGACCACCACGTCGGAGAAGCCGTTCTTGTGCACGTAGTCGCGCAGCCCGGTCACCAGCGCCGTATAGATCTCAGCGTCCTCGTCGAGCCGTTCACCGATGGAGAGGTCTGGTGCGACGGTATCGGTGCCGGTGGCTGCGGTGACGGCAACGGGCTCGCTACCGGGTCGGCGAGGCTCCGGGACCACAACGTCGACGATGAACAGCTCCTCGGTGAACTGGGCGGCGCGGTAGGCAAGGGTCCCGTCGGGAAGAAAAACCATCGAATCCCCGTCGAAGACGAGCTCGTCCTGGCCGCCGACGGTGTTGAGGTAGGCAACCACGGCGCCGGACCGCACCGCCTCATCGCGCAGGAGGGCGGCGCGCTCGGCTCCTTTACCGATGTGATACGGCGAGCCGTTGATGTTGAGCAGCACGGTGGCTCCCGACGCCGCCTGTGCCGAAGGCGGCCCATCCGCAGACCAGATGTCCTCACAGATCGACACCCCGGTGGTCACCCCCGACATCATCCACACCCGCACCGGGTCGCGGCTCTCCGCGAAATACCGCGCCTCGTCGAAGACGCCGTAGTTGGGGAGCAGCTCCTTGTGGTAGATCCCCTTGATGGCACCGTCGGCCAGGACGGCGGCGGCGTTGGCCACGTCTCGCTTCACGACATCGTCGTCGATCACACCAAAGGCGAGCCGGTCCACGAAGCCGACCACGGTCGCCACCGAGGCGGAAGCAGCGGCCAGCCGATCGAGAACAGCGAGGTTCTCTGTGACGAAACCCTCGCGCAGTACCAGGTCCTCCGGCGGATACCCGGTGACGGCGAGCTCGGGCAGCAGCAGAACGTCGGCATCCCGGTCTTCCGCCCACGCCATGGCTTCGAGGATCTTGCGCTCGTTGCCCCCAAGGTCGCCCACGGTCAGGTCGATCTGGGCGCCTGCGATTCGCAGACGATCGCTCATAACCCGAACACGGTCTCATCGATGAGGAAGTCGACTACCGCGATCAACGCTTCCTCTTCTGAGGCGCCATCGGCAACGGCCTCGGCATATACCACTCGTTGCCGATCGGCGGACGTGCCACGCTTCACGATGTCGCGAGCACGTTCGACCTCCTCCACGCAGTCGAGCATCTCGGCGTCGGGGCGGACGAGCTCGATGATCTCATCGAGCAGGTCGGCGTAGGGAACGATCCGGCCGATCCCGTAGTCGATCAAACCCTCCTCGGTCCCGTATCGCTGGGCTCGCCAGCCGTTCTCACTGATCAACATGCGCGAGTAGATCCGCCACCGCTGGTTCCTCTCCCGCAGCCGGTACAACATAGAAAGCAGCGATACATACAGAGCAGCGATGGTGACGGTGTCTTCGACGCGGGTGGGGATGTCGGTGGCGCGCATTTCGATCGTTGGGTAACGGGCCGATGGCCTGATGTCCCACCACAGCCGGGTAGCGTCTTCGATCACGCCGGCGTCGACGAGCGCCTGGGCGTGGCGCTCGTAGTCACTCCACCCGTCGAACTCATCGGGTAGCCCGGTGCGGGGCAGGGTCCGCCACACCGCCCTGCGATACGACTTCAACCCGGTGTCCGTCGAGTGCCAGAACGGAGATGACGTCGACAGGGCCAGCATATGCGGCAGGAAATAGGACACCTGGTTCATCAGGTCGATCCGTTGTTCGTCGTCTTCGATACCGACGTGCACGTGCATGCCGCAGATGAGGAGCCTCCGCACCACTCCCTGGAGCGCCTGAGCGAGGACCTTGTACCGCTGCTTGTCGGTGTGGCGCTGATCCGCCCACTGGGCGAACGGATGGGTCGACGCCGACATGATCGCCATGCCGTAGTTGGCCGCAGCCTCGGCAACGAGGCGACGCAGAGCGGAGAGGTGCTCGCCGACCTCCTTGACATTCGCTGCCACCGGTGTCCCGACCTCGATTTGGGATCGGATGAACTCGGGACTCACCATGCCGACGGCGATCTTGTCGCAGGCGTCGACGAGACCGGGCGGCATGTCCGGGACCAGGTTGCGGGTTACTCGGTCGACGAGGAAGTACTCCTCTTCGATCCCGATGGTGAACGTCGGCCTGGTATGACCCATTGTTCCTCCCTCGGGTCAAGCGTAGGGAACAACGAGCGGTGGGAGGCGATCTCGACAGAGGCGCCGCAGTGTTTGTTGCCCTTGCTGCTTGTCGGCGGGCCGCTCAGGCCGCGCCTTCACATCGCGAGGACTCACTCGATGACGTCCAAGCCAACCTCGATGAGCGCGGTAGACAGTGCACCGGTCTCGCCGGGCCTCACCGAGATGGTCAGTATCCCGCCACCGCCGTGCGGAGCGTGCCGAAGCTGGAGATCGCGCACGTCGACCCCGCTGGCGGCGAGCGCCTCACCGACCCGTGCCAGCTCGCCGGGCTCGTCGATGAGGGCAACCCGGACGACGGCAAGGGCCGGGCCCAGCGTGGCCCGCAACGCTCGAGCCTCGTAGAGCATCTGCTCGAGTTGGTCGACCGCCCTCGTGCCGTCGAGAGCACCCTTCAGGGCACTGGTCGCTTCGGCGATCGCTTCACGGTTCAGCTCGATGATGTCGATCCACATCGAAGGATCGGACGCAGCAACCCTGGTCAAGTCCCGGAAGCTGCCGGCCGCCAGGTCCATGGCGCGTGGATCGGCGGCTGCGGTCTCCAGCAGCGCAGCGGCGACGAGCTGTGGCAAATGGCTGACCCGCGCCACGGCGCTGTCGTGGGCGGCGGCGGTCATGTGGATCGGTCGAGCACCGAGGGTGTCGACGACGCCGTCGACCACCTCGAGGTCGGCCTCGGCCGCACCGTCGGTTGTCACCACCCACGCCGTGCCCCGAAAGAGGCCTGCTGAGGCCGCCTCCGGCCCCGACTGCTCTCGGCCGGCCATCGGATGGGTACCGACGAAGCGGACCGAGCGTTCCGATCGCAGCACCGGGGCCTTGACTGCGGCGACGTCGATGACGAGTGCTGCAGTGTCCAACGCCGGCAAGGTTTCGATGACGGGACGCGGCGGAGCGGCGAGCACCACCAGATCGGCCGCGTCGAGCCTGCTGATTTTCTCAGGATCACTTGCCGTGATCGCACCGAGGGCGGAGGCGGCATCGAGTCGTGACCGGTCGGGATCCCATCCCAATGTGTCCCAGCCCGCATCGGCGAGGCCGAGGCCCATCGAAGCGCCGATGAGGCCGGTCCCGGAGATGAAGGCGACCGGCATGTCGCTCAGATCGGCGTGCCCATGGCGTCGGCGAGGGCACGCACGTCATCCATCAATGCCTCGTACTCCGAAGGCAGAATCGCCTGCGGGCCGTCAACGAGAGCGGTCTCCGGCGCCGGGTGCACGTCGACCATGAAACCGTCGGCACCGCAAGCAACGGCGGCCCGCGCCAGAGGAGCGACGAGCTCGCGCCGGCCACCGGAGTGCGAAGGGTCGACGATGATCGGGAGATGGGACAACGACTTCACGACCGGAACCGCCGAGATATCGAGCGTGTTGCGGGTGGCGGTTTCGAACGTCCGGATCCCGCGCTCGCACAGGATGACATTGTGGTTGCCCTCTTTGAAGATGTATTCGGCGGCGTTGAGCCATTCCTCGATCCTCGCCGTCAACCCGCGTTTGAGCATGACAGGCAGCGGTTGCCTTCCCAACTCCGAGAGCAGAGCGAAGTTGGCCATGTTGCGTGTCCCAACCCTGACCATGTCGGCGTAGCCCACGACGAGATCCACGTCCCTTGGGTCGAGGATTTCGACCATGAAGGGGAGGCCGAACTCTTCACGAGCCGAAGCCAGCAGCTCGAGGCCCTGCTCACCGAGGCCCTGGAACGAGTAGGGCGAGGTACGTGGCTTGAAGGCGTCGCCGCGCAGGATCGTGGCCCCGGCCTTCATCACCGCTTCCGCCGAAGCGAACAGCTGGTCGCGGCTCTCCACCGCGCACGGGCCCGCGATTGCGGCGAAGTTTCCACCACCGACGAGGGCGGTGCCTACGGCCACGACGGAGTCCTCGGGCTGGAAGTCCCTGCTGACGAACTTGAACGGCTTCAGCACGGGCACGGCCCGCTCGACGCCGGGGAAAGCCTCCCAGGGAAGCTGCTGAACGCGGATGCGATCTCCGATGATGCCGATCACCGTGCGCAGCGCACCCTCGGAAACGTGGGCCTCCGCATCGATCTCGGAGAGACGCTCCAGGATGCGGTCGACGTCTTCTGATGTGGAATCTGCCCGCATCACGATGATCAAGCTTTCATCTCCAGGCATGAGGTTCCGATCGGTGCAGCGGACGTAGGGTACTGATCGCTCGGCCATCCGTATTACGCATTATCCGTTGCGGATTGCGAAAGATGTTCCAGCGGCGCTCAGCACGGTCCTAGCCTGCCGCTCATGCCAACCATCTTCATCACCGGGGCGGCAACGAGGACGGGTGGGCAACTTGTACGGCGTCTCGAGAGGGAAGCGGAGACAACAGTCGTCGCCGTCGATGACATCGACCCGATCGTCCCTTTCGCTTCTCGCTTCGAGCGGCTCAGTCTCGACCGCCTGGCGTTGGCGAGGTTCCTGCTCGACACGCGGCCCGACACGGTGATCCACCTGCAGACCGTCGATCGCTCCTCGGTCATGGGCGGCACTCGCAGCCACGACGAATCGACGGTGGGAGCACAAGCACTGTTCGGTGCCATCGGTCGCTGCGAGACCGTCCGCCATGTCGTGGTCCGCTCCGACGGAGCCGTCTATGGATCGAGCCCACGAGCTCCCTCGGTAGCGCGCGTCGACTCGAAGCCCGTCGAGGGATCTGGGCGCTTCCAGCGCGACATGATCCAGATGGAGCAGTTTGTCCGCGACGTTGCGGCGACACACGACCACGTCGACTACACGATCTTGCGCTTCGCCCCGGTCTTTGGGCCCACCATCAGGAACCCGATCAGCCGGTACCTCACTCTCCCCGGGGTGCCGACCCTTCTCGGCTTCGACCCCCGGCTGCAGTTCATCGGGGAGCATGACGCCCTGGCTGCGTTCATCCACACCATCGCCCACCCCGTCCCTGGTACGTTCAACGTCGCCGCTCCCGGCCAGCTCTACCTGTCACGGGTATTGCGGCTCGGGCTGCGTATCGCTCAGCCGCTGCCGAAGCGGGCCTTGCACGCAGCGCTGCGAGGCCTGGCGAGGGCGGGCCTCGAGGTTCCGCGACACACGGTCGCCCTGCTCAAACACGGACGAGTCATGGAGACGTCCGCAACAACGCACGAGCTCGGATTTACTCCCCGGCTCACCTCCCGTCAGGTTGCCTTGACTGGATACGGGCGGGTTCGCCAGGAAACGCTGGCGTGAACCAGGACGACCTTGCAGGGTTCACGAAGAAGGAGCTCGCCGACCTCGCCAGGAGCCTCGACGTCAGCGGCCGGTCGACGATGAACAAAGACGAGTTGATGACAGCGATCCTGCAGGAGAGCGGAGATCCCGAACCGCCGCCCAAACCGGCCCAAGGATTCCCACTGCCCGGTGTGAGCAAGGAAGACCGTCTCGAAGCGCGCGCCCGGCGTCAGGCATTGAACCGGCGTCTTGGCGGGCTCGTCGACAATGAGCACCATTGTCGCTGGAAGAGCATCGAAGGACATCCGTGCGGGCTCCCGGTCGTCGTTGGCTCCGAGCGTTGCTCCCTCCATCACGAGGACGGCTACGACGCGGCCATACCTGCCTTTGGGCGGCTCGGATTCGACACGTGGCCGACCTTGATGCGGCATCTGGCCCTCGCCACCTATGACATCGATCCCATCGGGCTCGATCCCGTCGTCCATGAGATGGTGTGGCACGTTCTCAACGGTCTCTACTACGACTACTTCAGGGTTGAGGTCGAGGGGATCGAGCACGTCCCGCAACAGGGTGCGGCGATGCTTGTCGCCAATCACGGAGGGGCGGCGTTGCCTTACGACGGGGCGATGCTGTCCCTGGCTGTGCTCAACGAGATGCCGCGCCCGCGACGGCTGCGGATCACCGGCACCGAGATCTTCAACATGCTGCCGTGGCTGTCACACCTGTACCGCAAGGTAGGAGCGGCCTATGCCGCCAGAGACGATGCCTACGACCTGCTGGGGCGTGGCGCCCTGCTCGGTGTGTTCCCGGAGGGCGAGCGTGGTTTCATGAAGCCGGTGTGGCAGGCGTACCACGTGCAGCGGTTCGGGCGTGGCGGGTTCGTCGATCTGGCCGAGCGCACGGGAACCCCAGTGATCCCGGTTGCCATCGTCGGTGCTGAGGAGGTCCATCCGGCCCTGACAGTCTCAACCGCGCTGGCACGACTGGTGCGTTTCGTGTTCCCACAGCAACGCGTGGAGCAAATAGCCGTGTTTCTCAACCCGTTTCCCCTCCCGATTCGGTGGCGGATCCGGTTCCTCCCTCCGGTGCCTCCGGCGGAGCCCGGCTCGGCGCCCGACCCACTCGCCATGCTGGAGCGCTCGGAGGAGATCCGGCGCCAGGTTCAGGAAGCGCTCGACGACATGCTGGCCAAACGGCGATCGATCTTTTGAGTTCCCGTGCTGTCGCTCCCACCAAGTGGGGGAGGCGCGAGCAGACAAATTCTGCGAGCGGAGGGGGCTTTTGGAGCCGGGTATATCCAGATGAGCCCATCGCAATAACTCACTCCCCCAAAGCCCCCTCTGCGGCGAAGCATCAGCTTCGCCGCGTCTCCCCCGCTACGCGGGAGAGACGAAGAACCAACACCCCCTCTGCGTCGTCGATGCGACGACGAGACGAAGAATGGCTCTGCTTGCAATAGCAAGCAGAGTGCCGTATTCTGCGAGCACTGTGAAGAACCGTGGTGTACGCGAGGTCGGCGGTTTCATTCGGGAACAGCGTGAGCGCTCGGCGATGTCGCTGCGCAAACTTGCCGACAAGGCAGGGATCTCGAATCCGTATCTCTCTCAGATCGAACGCGGCCTTCGCAGGCCCTCGGCAGACATCCTCGTCTCGATCGCAGGTGCACTCGGTCTTCGCGCCGAGCACCTCTTCGAGCGAGCCGGTTTGCTCGATCACACCGAGCATCCGGACATCGTCGGGGCCATCGAAGAAGACGAGGCTCTGACGGTCGGTCAAAAGCAAGCAATGACGGAGATCTACAACAGCTTCGTCATCGGAAACAATGGACAGGAGAAATCATGACCTCGACCCTCGAACAGCAGCAAGAAGCTGCGCTGAAAATGTTCTATGCCGCTCTCGGTGCCCCCGTCCTGGTGGGCCAGAAGGCCAAGGAATTCGGGATGGCGCTGGTGAACGAGACCTCATTCAAGGATCTCGAGACGGCCGGTCGCGACTTCGCCAACAGCCTGCAGGAAACAAAGGTCGTCGAACAGCTCCAAGAGACGATCGACGTCGAACAGTTCCAGGAGACCGTCGACAACGTTCGCGACCAGCTCGAAACACTCCTGACCAGCTGGCGCGACCAGTTCGACCCATCGGTGAAGAAGAGCTCGAACGTGAAGATCGAGGTCGACGATAACGGCGGTGCGAAGAAGAAGACGACAGCCAAGAAGACCTCGAGTACCAAAAAGACCTCAACGTCCGCTACCGCGAAGAAATAGCAGGCCACGGAGCCGGTCGGCAGGTCACCGCATCAGTACTTGACGACCGGCTCCAGCTCTCTCGCCGCACCCACCCAACCCACCACCATGCCGGTCGTCGGCAGGCGGCGCACCAGCCTCTTGCGCGTGTTCAGCTCGGTCATCGTGTCCAACAGGTTCTCTGCGTTACGCGTCCGGAGCTCCTTGACGGTGTCGACGCCGGCGACCTCTAGGAGGTCGGCGTACTCGGGACCGATGCCCTTCACCCGCATCAGGTCCGCACGATTCACCCATCCGAGCACGTCGCGCTCCGCGAGCTTGGTCTTGCCGGCGAGGTTGCGACGGCCGGTCTTGGTTGCCGCGACCTTGAGGAGCGCATCGGTGGTGCGGACCCCGTTCTTGCGCAGCTTCGTCGCCTCCCGAGTCGGAAGACCGACCGCCGTGATCGAAGCCATGCCCGTCCTCCCTATCTCTCAAAGCGTCGAGCGCGGGAGCCTACCCAAAGCGCTGGCGGGTCGCATATCAACCGTCGGACCGTCCGGGTGGGAAATCCGAGGGATGGAGCAGCCTCGGCGGCTCCAGTGTGTCGACCCACACTTCTTCTACCTCTCCGGAGTGGCTCTCCAACATGGCGTGCAGGTCTACGGGCCCTTCGAAGCCGAGGAGCCTGTCCCACAGCTCGTTGGAGACGACCACGGGCCAGCCTCTCCGGTACCGATACTTGGGCACCACGACGTTCTGCGACCCGGACCGTTTGAGCAGCTCCTCAACCAAGCCCCGCTGGATACCCGGCTGATCCCCGAGCCCGATGACGAGGCAGTCGGCCGTGGACTGGCGGCGCACAACGTCGATCCCGACCCGCAGCGAGGCCGCGATACCCTCCGCCCACTCCGGATCGATCACGATCGTTGTCTCTCCGAGATCGGTCGATTCGATGATCTCCTCGGCGTCGGGCCCGAGCACAGCCACGACCTCATCGACCGGCCACGCCGCCGCATTGGCGACGACATGCTCGATCATCGTCTCCGGGCCAAGTGGGTACAGATACTTCGACCCGCCGAACCCGCTTCCACGGTCGTTGGCGACAATGAGGGCAACCGTTGCAGACACGACTAGATCGTATCCACTGCTGCGAGCCAGTTGGCGGTCGCCGGTCTCCGGTCGCCGGTCTCCGGTCGCCGGTCGCCGGTCGCCGGTCACCGGCCACCAGCAGCTCGGGACTCGGAACTGGGTCGCAACGGTCAGTCAGAAACTGTCTGGTATCTCAAGAAGGCACCAACCTCGGACTCAACGAGACGCGTGTCCACGATGATGTGCTGCACACTCCCTCCGTTGTTGCGCACGGAGTCGCCGAGGGCGTCGACGACGTCGGGCACGAGGTACATGGTCCCGCCGCACGACGGACATGACGACTGCTCGGGCCCTGAGATCCACCGACAGGAATGGCATACGGCCCCAGGGGTGGTGCGGTCGGCCTGTACGACCAGGGTCTCCACCGCACGTCGATTGACCGCGGCAGTGGCGTCATGAACGCCGATCACGGCGTCTCTTCGCGATGCCGCTGTGTCCAGCAGCCGACGAACGAGGCGCTCCTGCTCGCCCCTCTCATGAGCCTGGGCGACTCGCTTGCTCTCGGCGAGCACCGTGGCCGGAGTCATGGTGTGCGGATCGATGGTGAAGCTCCCCGCAAGGCGCTCGGTGAGCTGGGGAGAGAGCTCTTCCAGGACGCCGGCGGTGTGAACCTCGGGGCCTCCGACGATCAACAGGTCATATCCGGGATCTTCGCCGACGAGAGCGTCGAGCCTGGCTGCCACCTCCCGGTAGTGTTTGGCGAGGACCTCTTCGGCGCGCGCCCGCACCCTGCGTTCTTCGTATCCTGAAAACCCCCCGTAGTTGGCCTTCCTGATTTCCTCGTCGCGCATCTCCTCCCACGACTCGAGATTGTCCATCCGGAAGCGGAAGATTGACGCGGAACGGCGATCGACGACAGCGACACAGAATCGGCGGTAGTGATCGAGCATGGCATCGAGTGGCCGGAGGTAGGGGACGGCATCGATCACCGCTCGATCTCTCACCGGCCCTGGAAGCTCGACGTGCTCATCGATGCCGGCGCCGGAGGACCGGAAGATCGCAACCGCCCTGCCGAGATCAGACGCAAATGCGGTGGATGTCCGTGACAGGGCCTCGACATCGTCGCGCAACGACAAACGTTGGTGGCGAGGGAGCGAATCCGCCATGTCCTTCGCCGGCGACAACAGGTCCTTGATCCGCGTCGGGATCGACCGCAGCGAGGCCGGGCCCGGCTCCAGCCCCAGATAGATCGACAGTACCGGAAAGCCCTGGCCGTCCATCCGCCTGAGGCGATCCACCGTCGCCTGTTCGAGCATGCTCACCTCCTGATCCGGCGCCACCGAGGCTACCGGGCAGTTGGGTGAGCGGATAGGGGCAGTTTTCCCGACTCATACACGATGAGCTCGCGTTCTCTCGGCTTTGGGCGGCTCGGATCCCTGCCGGAGCTGCAAGACTGCCGGTACCCGACCGAGGTTGCCGGTGCACGTAGGAATCCCGACCGAGATCAAGAACGAGGAGCATCGGGTGGCGATCACCCCCGTCGGCGTCAGGGAGCTGACGGCCGGCGGCCACCAGGTGCTGATCCAGACCGGCGCCGGCGCCGGATCGTCGATCACCGACGACGACTTCCGTGCCGTCGGAGCCGATATCGCCGACGACGCCGCACAGGTGTTCACCGCAGCCGACATGATCCTGAAAGTCAAGGAGCCTCAGCCCGGCGAGATAGAGATGCTCCGCCCGGGTCAACTGCTGTTCACCTACCTCCACCTGGCTGCCTACCCCGCAGAAGCCAAGGGTCTCCTCGAGAGTGGCGTCACCGCCATCGCATACGAAACGGTCGAGCTACCGGACGGCGCCCTTCCTCTACTGGCCCCGATGAGCGAGATCGCCGGCAGGATGGCCACCCAGGCCGGTGCGCACTATCTGGAGCGCCCTGCCGGAGGACGCGGGTTGTTGATCGGAGGTGTCGCCGGGGTCCGGCCGGCGAGGGTGCTGATCCTGGGCGCGGGAAACGCAGGGAAGAACGCAGCCTCGGTCGCCGCCGGCATGGGTGCCGAAGTGATCGTGCTCGACCTGAACGTCGAAAAGCTGAGATACCTCGATGAGGTGTACCACGGGCGGATCGTCACAATCAGCTCGTCGCTCCACGCCATCGAGGAGCTCGTCCCGACCACCGATCTGCTCATCGGCGCTGTGCTCGTCGCCGGGGCACGAGCTCCGGTGGTTGTGTCGCGCGACCACGTAGCGGCGATGAGGCCGGGCACGGTCGTCGTCGACATCTCGATCGACCAGGGAGGCTGCATCGCCACCGCCCGCGAAACCACCCATGCCGATCCGATCTACCTGGATGGCGACGTCGTGCACTATGCCGTCGGCAACATTCCGGGGGCTGTGCCCAACACCTCGACCTACGCCTTGACCAACGCCACCCTCCCGTACACGGTTTCTCTCGCCGCCGGGCTCGAGCAGGCGCTGGCGACCCACCCAGAGCTGGTCCCTGGAGTGAACGTCACCGGGGGCGTGGTGACGAATGAGGCAGTGGCGTCGTCCCTCGATGCCGACTTCGTGCCGCCGCGACAGGCCCTCGGGCTCAGCAACTGAGCAGGAGTCGCAAGTCGCCACGACCTGTTACCCGATGGCGAACTCTTCCTTGGCGCGAAACCGCGCCACCCACAGATACACGGCCGTCCCCACAAAGACGACCGTGACCAGCGTATGGAACCACAACGACGCCAGCTGCTCCTCGACCACCGACGAGTAGAGGAGGGCGGCGGCGCCGAAACTCATCTGCAGCGCACCGGCGGTGACGAAGAAGGCCCGCCCACCCGGTCGGAGCACGATGATGATCCCGGCTACGGCCCATGCAGTCAGCATCGCTCCCATCCACCGCAAACCCCCCAACTCGACGGCGGTCGCGTCATCTACACCGATGACGTTGAGGAACTGCACCGGGATCAGCAACAGGGGGACGCCGATGGCGAGGTTGACCGCGATGTACCACAGCATCGCCCAGCGCAGGGTCGTGCTGTGACGCGGGGTGACGACGTCGCCGCCGTCGAGCTCACCCTCGGAGTCGAAGGTTTCATCCCACTCGGTCACGTTTCTCCTCGGAGACGGTGTCTCGCTGTTCGTTGATCCAATCCTCGAAGTCGCTTTTGGCTACCCGCCACTCGCGACCGAATTTCACCGCTGGCAGTGCGCCGCTGCGCAGCTGGCTGGTGACCACAAACGTGGAGACATCCATGTACTCACAGATGTCGGCGACCGAGAGCCACTCTTTGGGGAGATCAACAACGATTCGCTCCATGTCCATGTTCTACCCGATCGCGAGCCCGTCGTAAAGAAGGTGGTGCAGCGTTTCCAGATCGCACAAGCTGGATCCCAGTTCCCAGCTCTCCGTAATACACAATACGCAATACGCAATTGTGTGTAACACTCAGGGTATGACCGGGTCGGGGAACGAGGTCAACGGCGTCGCTTCGCAACAGCGCGGCTCGCGCACGACCCTGGTGATCGGCGGCATCGTTATCGTTGCGCTGATTGCCGTTGCCGCCATCGTGCTCTCCGCCGGCGAGGTCGAGACACTCGATCCGGGCTCCCCGGAGGGGGTCGTCCAGGCCTACCTCCAGGCCACCATCGATGGAGACGACGAGACGGCCCATAGCTATCTGGCTGCAGAGTTGCGGGAATCCTGTGAACCCGTGAGCGAACTTCGATCCGACCCCGACAACGCCAGGGTCCGGGTCGTGCTCAGGGAGGTCTCTTTCAAGGGCGTGACGGCACTGGTCGAGGTCGCTATCACCGAAGGCGAAGCAGCATTCGGCGACGGTGGCTGGACCCACGACGAGACGTTTTGGCTGGAGGGCAGCGGTGATAGCTGGGTGATCACCGGGGCGCCGTGGCCCTACTACGGATGCGGGTTCCGCTGATGGAGCCCGTCGGATTCGCTTTCGGCGTCCTGCTCACCCTCCTGTTCTTTGGCGGGATCATCGTCCTGCTCGTGCTCTTGCTGAGGAGGTCTCGAGTCGAGCCAGGCGGTGAGAGTCCAGGTACCGCTCTGCGCAGATTCTTCCTGTATCTGGTCATGCTCATCGCGCTCACCCTCGCCGCCACCGGCACCGCCCAGCTCATCGCCTCGATCATCGCACCCGCGGACACAATCGTCGCCACCGAGTCGGGGGTATTGGCTACGGCGCTCGCCTTCGTGATCGTTGGGGTGCCGGTATATGTGTTGCTGCTGCGATGGATCAGGCGCAAGCTCGATTCGGACCCTGCGGAGCGGGCATCGATTGGGTGGGCGGCCTACCTGAGTGTCGCGCTGGTCGGCTCGCTCTTGGTATCGATGGGCACGGGGGCGGCAACGTTGCTCTGGGTCCTCCAGGTGGACGACTACGGCTCGTACCGGGTGGCATTCCTCATCGTTTCCGCCGTCGTGTGGTTCGCCCATTGGCGCGTCGCCCAGCGGGAGCTGTCGCTCACCCGAAATCAGGCCCAGCTGGTCGTCGGCTCTGCCGCCGGCTTGATTTTCGCCACCTCGGCGACGGTGGCGGCGGTGGGAGTCGCCCTCGGTGCGGTGTACGACCAGATGTTCTCCACCGTGCTTTCGGCTGGTGATTGGTGGGGCGACATGCGTGGCGCCCTCGCCTTCTTCATCGTCGGGGGCCTGGTGTGGTGGTGGCATTGGCTGCGACGGTACGAAGGATCGGCACACACCCCGTTGTGGTACGGCTACGTCCTCATCTTCGGGGTGCTCGGCGGGCTGATCATGGTGGTCTCGGCACTCGGCACCGGATTGTTTGCCGTTGTGGAATGGTTCTTCGGAAGCCCCGAGCAGGCGTCGGCCGCCGCCCATTTCGAGGTGCTCAACAGCGCCCTCTCCGCACTCATCGCCGGCGCGGGGGTCTGGTGGTATCACCGGGCGGTGCTGCGGTCACGCCCCACTGCCAAACGGCAGGAGGGCGATCGCGTCTACCAATACCTGATAGTCGGCCTCGGGTTGGTTACGGCCGCCACCGGCGTGATCGTCCTGTTCACAGCCTTCTTCCACTCGCTCGGGCCGGGACCGATCGCCGGGACCGCGTCGTCGGAGGTCGACACCCTGCTCGGCGCCTTCACGCTGCTCGTCATCGGCGCCCCGATCTGGTGGTTTACGTGGTCTTCGATCCAACGGCACGCTGCCTCGGACCCTGCAACAGAGCTGGCATCGGCATCGCGGCGAATCTACCTGTTCCTACTATTCGGGCTTGGGGCGCTCATCGCCATCGGCGCTCTCATCACGGTGATCGCGACCACCATCGATGACGTCATCTCCGGGGGCCTCGGCGCGGCGACCATCGATCAGAACGCTGTGTCGCTCGCTCTCCTCATCAGCGTCGGCCTGATCGCTTCCTACCACTGGTCGGTGTATCGGAAGGATCGCACGGTGCTGGCGGACGAGGAGCCGGTCGGTCCGATCCGCGACGTCGTCGTAGTCGCCACCAGCGGGCTCGATGTTGCCGCGATCGCCGAGGCGACGGGTGCACATATCCGCGTCGTGGAACGATTGGACGGGGTTCTCGTCGACGCCGAGGCAGTCATCACCGCCCTTCAAGCCACGGAGGGCGAACGGGTGTTGGTGGTGACGACGGGCTCCGGCGACGTGGACGTGATACCCGTTGGACGGGGTGGCAAGTAGTTGGCCAGCACTCCTGAGTGCCCGAGGCTGGGCACTGGGAGCTTGGGAACTCGTTACCCCGCAGCGTCTTCCGCCCGCACCTCGATGTCGCTGGTGAACTGGGGATCCTCGACGCTGATCTGCACCGTCGGGTCGGCGATTTCCTCCATCTGATCAACAGGAACGAGCAGACCGTCGGCAACCAACTCGGAGATGAGGCCGGCGGCCGCGAATTCGAACAGCTTGAGCTTCTCGGCCACCTCCTGAACGGAGGCCCCGTCGCCGATGGCAGCGAGCACCTGCCAGGATGCGGCGTCGACTGTGACCTCATCGGTCGTCGCCGATAGCCTCGGTCGGATGGCGAACTCGGATGTACCGTTCGGCACGAGCTCCTTGATAGCATCCCACTCCTTGCGACGGTCAACAGCCGATTCGAGGGCTTCCTCGACGTCGAGCCGCTGGATCTCCTCCGTGCCGTAGGCCTTGGTCTCGACACCCTCGATGAACCAGAAACGACCCTGTCCGGCTCGCTGCAACCTCACCAGCACCTCGACCACCTGCTGGAGGATGAGTGGCCGTGCCGCCCGGGGCCACCTGCCGCCGGGGTTTCGGCCGCGCCGATCGCGCTGGGGAACCGTTGAGAACCCGCGCAGCGCGGCGATCGACCCGTCTCCGGTCCGGGTGGTGGCGAAGGTGATCCGCCCGTCGGCGAAGAAGGTCCTTCCCGTATACGGTCCGGCCTCGACGCGCAACACGCCGGTCCGCTCCGCAGAGGAGAGGAATCGCATCACATCCTCCAGTGGGAAGGCGTCGAGATCGCCCTGGAGCGCGTTCATGCGTGGAACATCGGCACGTTTATTGGGCCGCTTCAGTCATAACACCACTCCCGCAGAACGGCTCAGGGTAGAGGCTGCATCCCTCGATGCCAAGGGGACCAGGCGGGTGCCGGAGAATGACGTGTGCCACGGGCCGCCACCCAACCTGATGCAGCCTTCGCAGAGAGACACCACATCGTGTGGCGACCGTCGGAGGATTCCCGGACCGTGCCCCCCGGTGAGCCTATGAAGTCGATCCGGCCCGTTTTTCGCAACCGACGGTAGAACGCAGGCCGACGCTGAGCTACTGAGCTGCGCCGACCGGCAACACCGGACCGCCCCCTACACTTTCTCTATGGGATCGGTGATCGCAGTCGCCAACCAGAAAGGCGGCGTCGCCAAGACGACGACCGTGCACACCCTGGCCGTCGCCCTCGCCGAGATGGGGAAGAAGGTGTTGATGGTGGACCTCGACCCTCAGGCCTGCCTGACGTATGAGACCGGCCTCAACCCGGAGGAGCTCGAGCTATCGATCCACGATGTCATGCTGGGAAGGGTTGGCGCCACCGATGCCCTCGCCGACAACGGCACGGTCGATCTGCTGCCATCTTCGATCGACCTCGCCGGGTCCGAGATCCATCTACTCACCAAGACCGGTAGGGAATTCGTCCTGGAACGGGCATTGAGACCGCTGGTGGACGACTACGACTACACGTTCATCGACTGCGGACCGTCGTTGGGCATCCTCACTCTCAACGGGCTCACCGCGGCGACGCACGTTCTCATCCCGTTTCAGGCTGAGACGCTGTCGCATCGGGCCGTCGGCCAGTTGCTGGAAACTGTCGACGACGTCCGCAGCTACACCAACCCCGATCTCGAGATCCTGGGGGCGGTGGCGACGATGTACGACGGGCGGACCAGGCTCGCCAAGCGGGTCGTCGAGGAGGTCGCAGCGACCCACGGCCTCGAGGTGATCGAACCGCCGATCCCACGGTCGGTCAGGGTCGCCGAGGCGCCCCTGCGAGGACGCTCGGTGCTCACCCATGCCCGCTCATCGAAGAGCGCGCAGGCATACCGAGAGCTCGCCGCCGAGATCGAGCGGCGAACGTGACGCTCAAGGATCCCAAGGGAAAACGAGCGCTCTTCGAGACGCCGGCGGTGGTCGTGGACGACACGGTGCGTGACGACCTGCTGATCACGCTCGACCTCAGGGAGGGCCGTACCGCCCTGTTCTCGGTCGGTCCACACGAGAGCGGGACCGGCATCGTCGATTGCACCCACTGCGGGGCGAGGACACGAATCTCGTACCTGGAGGTGCTGGTCAGGATCGCGATGATCTCACTGTGGATCCCTGGCAAGGAACACAGCCGCTGGTTGCAGTGTCCAAACTGCCAACGGCGCTCCTGGTGCCGCGTCGACTGGTTGGGGTAGATACAACCCGCAGGGACGCACTCCGGCGAATTCCTTGATCAGGCCCGGAGATTGCGTCGACCCCGACGAAACACCTGGCTAGGGGTTGAAATAGTCCTGCGTCGTGAAATCGGTCTGGAGATCTTCGACGTAGTCCTTCCCCGGTGGGTTCTGAGTCACGCAGCTGCTGGCCAGCACGAGGGCGACCAGCGAAACCGCCACGGCACGCCGCATCGTGCCCAGCCTCGACAAAAAGCCACTCTTGGGGTGCATAAGACATCATCGGCCGATTGGCGGCCTCCGTTGAGCACTCGCTCAGCGCGGGATGCCGAATCCCCCGCGCCCGGTCATCGCGACTAACTGTTCAGTCCAAACGCGCCAAGAAGCCTTCGCGCTCCACGATGATCCTGGTGTGGCTTCCCTCCGCTACCACGGCGTCGTCCTGCACCGCCTCGAGGGCGAACTCGAGGGCGGCCCCGTCTGTGGCCTCCAGCACGGCCGAGGCGGTTACCGTCGCCCCGATCGCCGACGGGGCGAGATGGTCGATCGAGATGCTGGCCCCGACCGAGGTCATGTCGTCGGCAAACTTCCCGACAAGGGCGGCGACGGCCGCCTGCTCGAATAACGCGACCAGCCGGGGAGTTGCCAGAACAGGCACGTCTCCGCTTCCGTATTCGATCGCGGTATCGGCCTGCGCGACGGTGAGGCTGGCTTGGCCGCTCAGTTCGGTGTCGGTCGTGAAGGGCTCGATGCTACGGAGCGTAACCATGGTTCTGCGGGTTCGCCCGGTCCATTGGCGACATCCCCAAATGACTAGGCACCTCCTACCGGCACCGGGGTAGTGGCAGACTGGCACCTTCTCCATGACTCATTTCATCGACCGCATCGGCGCCGCCGTCGTCTCCAGGGGCCCCCGCCGCCTTCGTTTCTTCACCGATGGCTGGGGAGGGTCCGAGCACCTGACCGACCTGTCTCTGCCGAGCGATCCGCCCCATCCGGTATCCATCGAGTGGGTACACGAGTGGTCGGACAACGGGCTGGCGACCTCGGTCGGGCTGTTCGAGAGCCCGCTGGCTGATTCCCTCCCGCCGCGATCACGCTTTGCCGCAGTTACCCGCGTCGCGCCGGGGAGACCAACCCGGAGGACCGTGGTCCTGATGGCGGCGTGGAACGAGCACGACTCGAAAGCCCGGTTCGACATCGCCAGGCGGCTCGCCGAGCATGGCATCACCAGCCTCGTCGTGGAGAACCCCTATTACGGAGTACGGCGGCCCCGCGACGGCCAGCCGATCAGAACGGTCGCCGACTTCGCCACGATGGGCTCGGCGGCGATCGCTGAGGGACGGGCATTGTTGGCGACCATCCACCACAACGGAGAGACCGCAGGCATCTCCGGGTATTCGATGGGTGGGAACGTCGCCGCGTTGATCAGTGCCACCATGCCCTTTCCTGTGGCCAGTGCACCGTTGGCCGCCGCTCACTCCCCTGCGCCGGTGTACCTGGACGGGGCGCTGCGAGGCGGGATCGACTGGGAGGCACTGGGCGGCGAGGCAAGCGCGGCGCCGGCGCTGCGCAGGATGATGCTCGAAGCGTCCGTGCGAGCCGTGCCCGCCGCCGAACACACCCGGCACGCGGTGATCGTCGCCGCCACCGCCGACGGTTACGTGCCGAGAGAGTCGACCGAGATGCTGCACAGGCACTGGCCGGGCTCCGAGTTGCGATGGGTCGCGGGAGGCCACGCCACCCTTCTCTGGTTCCGCAAGCAGCTGCTGGCGGACGCGATCGTCGATGCCTTCGACCGGATCGAGGCGGCGGGGTAGCCTGCTGCCGGGTCTCAGGTCGGACGTTTGGTTCGGCTCGCCGAAGGGCGATCGATGACCCCTCATTGGGAGGTTGGGCTCATCTACCGGTCGATCGTCTATCTCGGCGTGGTCACGGTTGTCTACGCGCTGCTCTCCCGCCGCCTGGGACGAAGCCCGATCACCGGACCCATGTATTTCGTCACGGCCGGATTGCTCGGCGCAACTGTCGGTGCATGGGACCCGCTGCTTCGGGGCGCCGGCGCCTCCACCGTCCTCGAGGTCACCCTCGGACTGGTGCTGTTCACCGAGGCAATGAAGCTGCGGCTGGTGTCATGGACCGAGGACTTCGAGCTCGCCACCCGCCTGCTCGGGATCGGCATGCCGTTGACGATCGGCGCCGGCGCGATCGCGGCGGCACTTATCTTCCCCGAGCTCGGCCTCATCGGCGGCGCGGTCATCGCCACCGTCCTGGCGCCGACGGACGCCGCCCTCGGCCTCGCCGTCGTCCAGAATCCCAAAGTCCCGCGACGCATCCGCGAGGCGCTCGCGGTGGAGTCCGGGCTCAATGACGGCATCGCCCTCCCTGTGCTGCTGTTCTTTCTTGCCGTCTTCGCCGCCGAGGAGGGGACACAGCTCTGGTCGTTATTCCTCGAGGGTGTCGGCGTGGCGGTCGTCGTTGGCGTCCTCTTCGGTCTCGTCGCCGGGTTCGCCATGAAGATCGCTGCGGCGAGAGGGCTGATGCAGGAACAGTGGCAGCAGATCATGGTGGTGATCGTCCCCCTGGTCTCCCTCTTCGTCGCCGATGCCCTGAACGGGAGCGGCTTCATCGCCACCTTCGTCGCCGGTCTCGCCTTCGGCCGTCTGGTACAGGGAATGGACAGGTCGATCGCCGGTTTTGCCGACGATCTGGGCACCGCTCTCACCATGTTGGCTTTTGCGCTGTTCGGCGGCATCATCCTCGCCAACAACATCGACGCTTTTACCGTATCAACGATCGTGTACGCCGTGCTCAGCCTCACCGTGGTGCGCATGATCCCGGTGGCGCTTTCCGTGATCGGCACCGGGATTCGCTCACCGACGGTCGTCTTCTTGGGATGGTTCGGGCCAAGGGGCTTGGCGTCGATCATCTTTGCTGCGGTCGTAGTCGAGGAGGCCGGTCTCGGCCTCGGCGACCCGGTCCTCTCCGTCATGGTGGTGACCGTGACGCTGAGCGTTTTCGCGCACGGTGCCACCGCTTACCACGGCGCCCACACCTATGCCGCCTGGTCCGACTCGACCGTGCCTCCGTGATCCCGAGGGCAGCCATGATCTCGACCACACCCTCCTCACCCGGCTACCGGGGCGATAGCCTCTGCCGATGGCTGAGGTGACCGTCGAGGTGGCGGGCCGTGAGGTCCGCATCACCAGCGCCGACAGGGTCGTGTTCCCGGCGCATGGCTGGACCAAACTCGACGTCGTCAACCACTTCATCTTGTGTGGCGAAGGGGCGCTCCGGGGTGTTTCCAACCGGCCGACGATGCTCAAGCGGTGGACAAACGGAGTCGGCGGCGAGCCCTTCTACGTCAAGCGAGCGCCAAAGAACGCACGGTCGACGGTGGCGGTTCGTTTCCCATCGGCCCGACCGGGATCGATGTTCCTGCCACTCGAGGTGGCCGATGTGGTGTGGATGGCCCAGATGAACTGCCTCGACCTTCACCCGTGGAACGCCAGGGCGTCTGATCTCGACCACCCCGACGAGCTGCGCATCGACCTCGACCCGACCGATGATTTCGGGTTCACAGCGGTGCGCGATGTTGCCGCAACCGTCAAAGAGGTGCTCGACGAGGTGGGGCTGGTCGGCTGGCCGAAGACATCCGGCAACCGTGGCATTCACGTCTATACACGCATCGCCCCGGATTGGGACTATCTAGCGGTCCGCCGGGCCGGGTTGGCACTGGCTCGAGAGGTCGAGCGCCGCAACGAGCTGGCAACGACCGCATGGTGGAAGGAGCAACGCTCCGGCGTATTCCTCGACTACAACCAGAACGCGAGGGACAAGACGGTGGCCTCTGCTTACAGCGTGCGCCATACCGGTTGGGTGTCGACGCCGTTTACCTGGGACGAGCTTTCGACCATCGAGCCGTCTGCGTTCGACCTATCCACGTTCCCCGATCGTTGGGCGGACGCCGGTGACCTGACGAGGGGAATCGATGACGTTGCGGGGCGAATCGAACCATTGCTCGAGATGGTCCTCGCCGACGAGGAACGAGACCTGGGTGACGCACCGTGGCCTCCGCACTACCCGAAACAGCCTGGCGAACCGCCACGGGTGCAACCGTCTCGGCAGCGCCGCCCCGACGACCAGTATTAGGACGCTCCGTAAAGAGGGCGCAATCCGCTCTCGCCCCGTCCGCGAAAAGGACTAGTCCTTCCACGCATTTCCAACCCAGCAAACGCTTTGGATTCCATTGGGGCTGTCCGATACACATCCCATGGAAGTCGTCACGGGCGGCCAAACAGCATCGCGCACACGAAACGGCGTTGTCGCAGTCCTTGCTGGGTTTGCGGTGATCGCCATCCTGCTCGCGCTCGCCTTCATCTTCTCTGCGGCATCGAACGCCTCACGGGTAGCCGAGAACGCGACGGCTTTGCACGAGACAAACGCCGCCGTTGGCTCGACCGCCCTGTCGCGTGCGTCCATCGCCCAGGCCGTCGTGTTCGGCATCGACTACACCATCTATCAAACCGCAACCAGAACCGCCAGGGACGAAGCCGTTGCTGCGGCCGAGGCGAATCTCGATGAGGCCGAGGTGTGGGCCGAGGTCCTTGCTCGGGATCCAGAGACCGAGGAGTTGGCCGCCGAGCTGTCCGCCTACATCGCAACCGGACGCTCGGTCGTCGACGCCGTGGCGAGGGGCCAGATCGGCGACGCAGACATCGCGCTCCAGGACGAGCTCGAGCCTCAGTACGTGGTGGTGGCTGACGGGCTCGTAGCCCGGCAGGACGTGATGGCGGTGCGAGTCAACGACACCGAACGAGTCGCCGGCCTCGTCGGCCTGGCCACGCAGTTGCTGACGACGTTGCTGATCCCCGCCGCCACCATCCTCATCTACTTCTTCATCGTTCGCCGCCAGTACCGCGAAGAGCACGTCAGGATGCAAAGCAAGCTCACTGCCGAGCGTGAGCTCAGCGTTTCCAAGGATGCCTTCATCGCCGGGTTATCCCACGAGCTGCGGACCCCGCTCACCAGCATCTACGGTTTCAGTGAATATCTGCTCGAGACCGGGATCACCGATCCGGTGGAGACCCTCGAGCTCATCGGGCTGATCAACAAGGATTCGGCCGACCTGTCACGCATGGTGGACGACATCCTCACCGCCGCTCGACTCGAGTCTGATGTGCTCGCCTTCGAGTACCAGGCCGTGGCGCTGTACGAGGAAGCAGCCGCCGCCATCGCACCGATACAGCGCAGCGGCGCCGATATCAGGTTGGAGGGCAATGCGCTGGTATGGGCGGATCCGGTACGAACCCGCCAGATCATCCGCAACCTGGTCTCCAACGCCATCCAGCACGGCGGGCCGGCTGTCGAGGTGTATCTCGAGACCAACCAGCGCAACGCCGTGGTCACGGTGTCGGACAATGGCTCCGGGGTCGACTCCAGCATCTCCGAGCGGCTCTTCGAACGCTTCGTCAACGACGGCCAAGAGTCGCTGCTCAACGGCAGCATCGGGCTCGGCCTGTCGATCGCTCGCTCGCTGGCACGGACCATGGACGGCGATGTCACGTACGTGCGAGCTGGTGGATGGACGAATTTCGTGCTCACGCTGCCCTTGCTGGACACGAGCGACCTGTGGGAAAGCCGACCCGATCCCGCCGACGCCATGGTCGGGATCCCGCTGTCCGAGCGAGTCACGGTCACTGCTGCTCCCGTCGCTGAGTTGGCGGTCTTCGAACCATGAGGCGGCTCGTCGCCGCGGCGGCGGTCCTGCTGTTGGTCTCCGGGGGTGTTCTCGTCATCCCGTCCGGATCGGCGTCGGCGGCACAGGCGCAGTGGGTCTCGTACAAGGACAAGTTCTCCGAACGCGACTACGACGGCAACAACGCAGAAGGCAATTTCTCCAGCGATTGGATCGAGGTCGGCGAGGCGAACGGCCCTGTCAAGGGATTCGCCTCGGTCACCGGCCACACGTACTGCCAGGGCGACTACTGCCTCCAGATCGGCGGGGGTGATCTCGCCGTGGGAAACGTGGGTATCGCGCGCTCGATCAACCTCGATGGAGCCCTCGAGGCGAAAGTCACGTATCTCTACGCTCGTAATCTGATGGGAGGATCCGCCGACCAGAGGATCGCGTTCCAGGTCTCCGCAGACGGTGGCACGTCGTTCACGACCGTCGAGACGTTCACGCTCGATGAAGACGATTCCGGGATGGTGAGGGTGAGGGCGTCATCCGGTGGCTGGATCGACATCACCGAGTTCGCGGCTCCACAGACCGTGATCCGCTTCATCTCGCTCGACGGGGCGCCGGACAATCTACTGCTCATCGACGATGTGTTGGTCAAGGGCAAGTTCGTCGAGGGACCACCTCCGGCAACGACGACCACGACGACGACCACCACCCTCCCGCCACCGACCACGACGACGACCACGACCGTCCCGCCGACGACGACAACGACAACCACCACGGTCCCTCCGACGACCACGACGACAACCACGGAACCGCCTGACTCCACGTCGACAACGACAACGCTTCCGCCGACCACCACCACCACCACCACACCACCCGTCGCCTCAACCGGATTGCCACCACCCGGGTCCGACGAGAGCTTCCGATCCAAGGAAGGACTGGTCACCCTTGGGAGCGTTGCCCGCCTCGAAGTGCCGAACGATCCGCGCGATGGTCGCCACACCGGACCGGTCAGCATCATTGTGCGTTTCCAGACGACTGCCGAAGCCCTCACCGGAGGCGCCCTGCCTTCGACGATCCTCGGTGTCCTCATGGCGCTGCTGGCGGTGATCGGCCTGAGTCGCCGGTTCCGACCGCTCAGGAACGGCGTGCGGGCGAGGACGCAGTAAGAGAAGTCGTCAGTCGTCAGTCTTCAGCCAGAAGAAGTGGCCGG
>BTQG01000017.1:0-32574 GCA_036985755.1 Acidimicrobiia bacterium
GCGAGAACTACCTGGCGACCACCCACGGCCGTGACCACATCGCCGAGGTGGAGATGGCAGCAACGAAGGAAGGAAAGATCCTCGGCCTCAGGGCGAAGACCTGGGCAAGCCTCGGCGCCTACCTGTCGACGGCGTCGACAGGTGTGCCCACCATTCTGCACGGGCTCATCCTCTCGGGTGCCTACGACATCGGAGCCATCCACGAGGACGTGTACGGGACGTTCACCAACACCACCCCGACCGACGCCTACCGGGGAGCCGGTCGACCCGAGGCCACCTTCATGCTGGAACGCATGGTCGATCTGGTTGCTCGCGAGCTGGACATGGATCCGGTGGAGATGCGGCGGCGCAACCTCATCGAGCCGTTCGATACCGGCCATGAGGTGGTGACCGGGCTCGTCTACGACTCCGGCAACTATGTCGGCGCTCTCGACAAGGCCCTGGACATGTTCGGCTACGAGGATGCCAGGAAGGCACAAGCGAAAGCTCGAGAGGAAGGACGGCTCGTCGGTATCGGCGTGGTGACCTACACCGAGATCTGCGGGCTCGGCCCCTCTGAGGTGGCGGGTGCGGTCGGTTTCGGCGGCGGCCTCTGGGAGAGCGCCATCGTTCGCTTCCATCCATCCGGCAAGGTCACCCTCCTGGTGGGGGTGAACCCGCACGGCCAGGGGGAGGAGACCACGTTCGCCCAGATCATCTCCGACCAGCTCGGGGTCTCCGTCGATGACGTCGATGTCGTGTTCGGCGACACCGCCAAGACCCCCATGGGGTGGGGCACCTACGGCAGCCGCACCACCCCGGTGGCGAGCGGGGCGATCATGGGCGCCATCGACGATATCAAGGACAAGGGCGTCAAGATCGCCGCCCACATGCTGGAGGCGGCCGAGGAGGACATCGAGTTCTCCGATGGTGTGTTCTCGGTCAAGGGGTCGAGGGCGGATGGCAAGACCATCCAGGACATCGCTCTCGCCGCCAACACCGCTTGGGATCTGCCGGAGGGTGTCGATCCGGGACTGGAGGCGTCGAGCTTCTTCAATCCGGGAAACTTCGTGTACCCGTTCGGCACCCACATCGCCCAGATGGAGGTCGATGCCGAAACCGGGGAGATCGATTTCCAGCGGTACGTGGCGGTGGATGATTGCGGGCCGTTGATCAACCCGATGATCGTCGAGGGCCAGATCCAGGGAGGGATCGCCCAGGGCGCCGCCCAGGCGCTGTGGGAAGGGGCGGTCTATGACGACGACGGCAACCTGGTCACCGGGTCGATGATGAGCTACGCCATACCCAAAGCGGAGTTCTTACCGAACTTCGAGCTGGGCCACACCGTGACCCCCACCAACGTCAACCCGCTCGGGGTGAAGGGGGTCGGGGAGACCGGGACCATCGCCTCTACGGCGACGGTGTACAACGCGGTGATGGACGCCCTCGCCCCGCTCGGAGTCCAGCAGATCGATATGCCACTGACACCGGAGCGGGTGTGGACCGCCATCCAAGAGGCACAGAAGGGAGGCCAATGATGCAGACCGCACCGTTTGACTACTACCGGCCGGAGACGGTCGCAGAAGCCATCGACCTCCTTGAGACCGTGGAGGGGTCCCGTCCGCTTGCCGGCGGTCACAGCCTGCTGCCGGCGATGAAACTCCGCGTCGCCAACCCGACGGCGGTGGTGGACCTGACCCGGATCGAAGGCCTGGATGGGATCACCCGCAACGGAGACTCTCTCATCGTGGGCGCCCTCGCCAAACATGCTGCCGTAGCCGCCTCCGAGCTCGTGCAAAGCGACTGCTCGATCCTGGCGGACGCCGCCGCCAACATCGGGGATCCGGCGGTGCGCAACAGGGGAACCCTCGGCGGCAGCATCGCCCATGCCGACCCCGCCGCCGATTATCCGACGGTGCTGGCCGCACTGGGTGCCACCATCACCGTCACCGGAAGGAGCGGCGACCGCTCGATTCCCGTCGACGACTACTTCGTCGACATGTTCACGCCGGCCCACGCCGACGGTGAGCTGGTGACGTCGGTCAATGTGCCGGTCCTCGGACCGGGCAAAGGAGGTGCCTATCGGAAACATCGCCACCCGGCCTCCAGCTACGCCGTCGTTGGCGTTGCCGTGGTGGTGGCGGTGGAAGACGGCACCTGCACCGAGGCCAGAATCGCCGTCGGCGGCGTTACCGGAAAGCCGGAGCGAGCAGAAGCGGCCGAAGCGGTGCTGGTCGGGCAACCGGCGGTCGAGGAGGCGATTGCCGCAGCGTCGTCACACGTAGGCGAGGCGTTGGGCAACCCGCTCGGTGATGCCTACGCCTCAGGCGAGTACCGGGTCCATCTGGCGGGTGTGCTCACCAGGCGGGCGCTGGCCGATGCCTTCACCGCCGCCGGGGTGTAGCAGGCATCCGCCATTCGAGGACCGGGCAGCGCCTCCTATGGTGAGCACATGCTGAGTTCCATCGACGATGTTCTCACCGCCCTGGAAGGAGAGCGGTACGTGCCGGAGCGCTCCCTCGGGGTGGCGATCTACCTCGCCCTCGAGCTGGGCAAACCGCTGTTCCTGGAGGGCGAAGCCGGGGTCGGAAAGACCGAAGTAGCCAAGGCGCTGGCATCAATCCTCGACACCCAGCTCATCCGTCTCCAGTGTTATGAGGGGCTCGATGTCAATCACGCCGTCTACGAGTGGGACTACCCCAAGCAGATGCTCGCCATCCGGCTCATCGAGGCCGGCGGCGAAGGCGACCACGTCGAGGTCGACGACATCATGGGTCGCGACTATCTCGTCTCCCGGCCTCTCCTTCAGGCTGTGGAAGCCTCGGCGCGAGGCGAACGGCCGGTGCTGCTCATCGACGAGCTGGACCGGGCCGACGAGGAGTTCGAGGCCTATCTCCTGGAGCTGTTGAGCGACTTCCAGGTCACGATCCCCGAGATCGGCACCATCGCTTCGGATCAACCACCGGTCGTCGTGCTCACCTCGAATCGGACCAGGGAGATCCACGATGCGCTGAAGCGACGGTGCATCTACCACTGGATCGACTATCCCGACTTCGATCGGGAGGTGGCGATCATCATGCGCAAAGTGCCGGGCGTTCCGGAGGCACTCGCCGCCGACCTCGCCCTGGCCATGGAGACACTGCGCACGATGGACCTGTACAAGTCTCCGGGGGTGGCCGAAACGCTGGACTGGGCGGCGGCGCTCGCCGTGCTGGGCACCGAGCGGCTGGACCCGGAGGTGGCCGAGGACACGCTCGGTGTGATCCTCAAGTACCAGGAGGACATCGAGCGGGTGCGCTCGGGAGGCACCGAGCGACTTCTAGCCTCCGCCGGTTGAGCGAGGTGCGTTGAGTGGCCAATCTCCAACCGCCGGTCGAGCCCCTCACTCACAACCTCGTTCACTTCACCCGTTTTCTCCGCGCCCAGGGTCTGCGGGGCGTCCCCGACACGACGGTGGGCATGCTCGAGGCGGCCGAAGCCATCGGCCTCGCCGACCGTGACGATGTCTATCACGCCTTTCGAGCGGTGGTCGTGGCGAGTCCCGAGGAGATCCCACTGTTCGACCAGGCCTTCGATCTCTTCTTCGGCAGCGCCAGGAGATGGTCACCGCTGGAGCCGATCGAACTGAAGGTGCACCAGCGTGGGCCGCGGGTGCACGTGATTGCCCCCACATCGGTGGCGGCCGATACCGGCGGCGAGGAGCCATCCGAGCTCACTGAGGAAGTAGGAGCCAGCGCCATTTCCCGTCTGTCCAAACGCGACTTCTCAGACCTCACGCCGGAGGAGTACATCGAGGTGCAGCGGCTCATCGCACGGATGCTTTGGCAGCCGGCCGACGCCAGGAGCCGTCGCTGGGAGCGTTCGCGGTCAGGGTCCCGCCCCGATTTGCGCAGGACGCTGCGCAAGCTCATCGGCCCGTCCGGCGACATGATGCCGCTGTCGATGTCGGCCCCGAAGGCCCGGCGCAGGCCGCTCCTCGTGTTGGCCGACGTGAGCGGTTCCATGGAGCGGTACACCGAAATGCTCCTCTATTTCGTCCACGCCGCCCGTGGCCGCATGGGACGGCTCGAGGCCTTTGTGTTCTCCACCAACCTGCACCGGATCACCCGCCAGCTTTCGCACCGGGATCCCAAGGTGGCGCTGGCACGGGTAGGCGGTACCGTCGATGATTGGTCGAGCGGGACGCTCATCGGCGATGCCCTGGCGGATTTCAATCGAAATTGGAGTCGCCGCATCGTGCGGGGGGGCCCGGTGGCGTTGATCATCTCAGACGGGTGGGATCGTGGCGATCCTCAGCTGCTGCGAACCGAGATGGCCGCCCTTGCCCGCAACGTTCACCGTGTCGTGTGGCTGAACCCGTTGGCCGGGCGTTCCGGGTTCTCCCCGGAGACTCGCGGCATGCGGACGGTGCTGCCGTTCGTCGATGACTTCCTCCCTGTGGGAACGCTTTCCGATCTCGCCGCGGTGGTGCGGCTTCTCGAATCGGTTCCGAAGCGAAAACGGTGACTGCGGCGCGGAACATGTCATGGTTCGGCTCGGTTCTAGAGTCGATACCGGCACAGCGTTGAAGGCGGATCATGCAACAGGACACACTCGAGATCTACGACCGGTGGACCTCAGAGGGCAAGCAGGTGGCGGCGGCAACGGTGGTCTCGGTAAAGGGCTCGGCCCCCAGATCGGAAGGGGCCAAGTTCCTCGTGTCTTCGGACGGTGACATGGAGGGATCAGTGTCGGGCGGGTGCGTCGAAAACGACGTGTTCCTCCATGCTCAGGAGGTGCTGAGAACCGGCGAGCCGAAGCTGATCACCTACGGGATCGCCGACGAGGAAGCCTTTGAGGTCGGTTTGACCTGCGGGGGGACGATCCGGGTCTACATCGAGAAGATGTGATGTCGACAATCGACGCCGTGCGGGACCTGATCAATCGACAACGGCTCGGTGCAGTGATCACCGTGGTTGCCGGGCCCGACCTCGGCGCCAAGGCAGTCATCGATGCCGACGAGGGTCTGGTGGCCGGGGAACTTCCCTCCGACGTCGCCGATGACGTGTTTGCCGATGCCGGGCAGCTCATGGAGCACGAGCAGAATCGGACTCTGGCCTACGGCGATCGCGAGATCTATATCGAAACCGTGGCGCCTCAGCCGCAGCTTCTGATCTTTGGCGCCGGCCATATTGCCCAGCCCCTGTCGCGAATCGCCAGAGAGCTCGGGTTTCGCATCATCGTCGCCGATGCCAGAGCCACCTGGGCTACCGAGCAGCGGTTTCCCGACGTCGACGAGCTGGTCCAGGGCTGGCCGGACGAGGTGCTCGAGCATGTTGAGCTGGACCGGCGCACCTATGTCGTGCTGCTGAACCATGACGCCAGGTTCGAGGGGCCGGTCTTTCCTGCCGTCCGCCATGCCCCTGTGCGCTACATCGGCGCCATGGGCAGCAGGCGCACCGCCCGGACGCGCGCCGAAAGCCTCATGGCCCAGGGGTGGAGCGAGGAAGAGATCGAGAGGATCCATGCACCGATCGGGATCGATATCGGCGCCGAGCAGCCCGCCGAGATAGCGGTGTCGATTCTCGCCGAGATCGTTCGCGCCCGGTACGGGGCCGGGACCGGAATGTCGTTGCGGGGCCAGGAGGGGCGGATCCACAACCAGCGAGGAACGGAAGAAGGGACTGCTTAACCGCGAGTCGCGGCTCGAGACTCATGTCACGAAAACCTAGTCTCGCGCCCGGCGCGGCTGTTCTAGTGTCGGGGGCGAACCGACACTCGCTTTGCTCGGACCCGGCGGGCTACGGAGGTTTACATGTATCCGCGAGCGTTCGACTACCTCGCCCCAGAGACAAAGGCGGAGGTCCTCGACGTCCTCGCCGAACGCGGTGACGAGGTCAAGATCCTGGCCGGAGGCCAGAGCCTCGTCCCCATGATGAAGCTCCGGCTGGCCAATCCCGGCACCCTCGTCGACATCAACCGGGTGCCCGATCTCGATTCGATCTCGATCGGCAACGGCCACCTGACCGTGCAGGCCCTGGTCCGGCACAAAGACATCGTCGACTCCGAGCTGGTGGTGACCGAGAACGCGGCGATGGCATCGGCGGCGCCGTGGATCTCCGATCCGATCGTGCGCAACCGGGGAACGCTGGCAGGGTCGGTGGCGCACCATGACCCCGAGGGCGATTGGGCGTCGGTGATGCTGGCATGCGGGGCCCAGGTCGTTGCCGAGAGCAGGGACGGCGGCGAACGGGTCATCCCCATCACCGAGTTCCTCACCGACATGTTCACCACCTCGCTTCAGCCGACCGAGATGATCACCGAAGTTCGGGTGCCGCGGTACGCCAGCCGGACAAGCCACGAACACGCCCCGCCGAGGGGCGGGGGCAACTACCAGAAACTCGAGCGCAAGATCGGAGACTATGCCACGGTCGGCGTCGCCACCCATCTCGAGCTTGGCGATGACGGAGGGATCAGCAAGGCGGGCATCGCACTCACCTCGGTGCATCCGCACAACTTGAAGGTCACCGAGGCCGAGCAGTTGCTCGTCGGCAGCCATCCCTCCGACGAGTTGTTCGCCGAGGCGGCACAGATCGCAAAGAACGCGTGTACACCCGCCTCCGACATCCGGGGCTCGGCGCAATACAAGAAGCACGTGGTGAAGGTGCTCACCGAACGGGGGCTCGCCGCCTCGCTGGCCGGCGCCCAGGCATAGAGAGGGAGAGCCATGCAGATAACGGTCACGGTCAACGGAACCGAATACTCGGCCGACGTGGAGCCGCGCCTCCTCCTCGTCGACTTCCTTCGTAGCGACCTCCGCCTCACCGGGACCCACATCGGGTGCGATACCACGGCGTGCGGGGTGTGCACGGTGCTGCTCGACGGGACACCGGTGAAGTCGTGCACGGTCTTTGCGGTACAAGCGAACGGCCGATCGATCGCCACCGTCGAGGGTCTGAAGCAGAACGGCGATCTACACCCGATTCAGGCGGCGTTCATGGAGGAGCACGGCCTTCAGTGCGGCTTCTGCACCCCGGCGATGATGCTGGTCGGGTCCAAGCTCATCGAGGACAACCCGAGCCCGACGGAGGACGAAGTCCGCTGGGCCATCTCCGGCAACCTGTGCCGGTGCACAGGGTACGTCAACATCGTCAAATCGATTCAGCTCGCCGGCAAGATGGCAGCGGCGGGGAGTGACTCGTGACAACAACAACCGATCATCACCATCCGTTGACGACCCCCGAGGTTGGTGGGATCGGCTTTATCAGCGAGCGTGAGGGTGATAGCTACTACTTCTGCGCACCGGGGTGCCAACGTGCGTTCGAAGCCGAGCCGTCACCGGTCGTTTCGGTAGTCGACGAGGTCACCAGTGAAGATCACAGAAGTCATTGATGTCGAGCGCGATCCTGCGCAGGTATGGGAGCTGTTCTGCAACGTGCAGGAGCTTTCGCTGTGTCTACCCGGCGCTGAGTTGACCGAGGACAGGGGTGACGGAACCTACGCCGGCAACGTCTCGGCGAAGCTGGGCCCGATGAGCACGAACTTCGTCGGCGAATGCACCATTGTGTCGGACCATGAGACGATGACGGGCAGTGTCAAGGGAAAGGGCACGGACCGCTCCGGCGGCAGCGTCGGGCTGGTGCAGGTCGACTACACGGTCGAAGACAACGGCGGCAGCACCCGCATCACCATCGACGCCGATGTGACCCTCTCGGGAGCGGTGGCCCAGTTCGGCCGTACCGCCATCATCCAGGAGATGTCGACGCGGTTGATCGCCGACTTCGCTAAATGCATCGAAGCCAAGCTGGCCGCCGAGTCGGCGGAACAGGCTCACTCCATCCACGCCGCAGAGGTGAGAGGCGTCTCGCTGTTCTTTTCATCGTTGTGGGCGACGATCAAGGCATTCTTCAAGCGCAACGGTGACGACTAGGGCGTCGGTGGTGCGGTGACGCCCTATCACGTATCACCGAGCCCACCTTCGGTCGCTTCGTTCTGGGGCCCGGTGAGCCCGGCTACATTGCCCGGCTGAGCCAACAAGAGGAGCACCCGTGGCCGGCCCATTGCAAATGTACCTCTACATCCATGACGCCATCCTTCGTGAAGTCGCCGAGCTCGAGCTCGTTGCCCGCGAGCTCAACGGTGAGGACGCCACGGAGGTAGCCGCCTTGGCCGATCGCATGGCCTGGTTCCACAAGATGGTCAAACAGCACGAGCATGCCGAGGAGGAGGTGCTGTTTCCTGCGATGAACGACCGCTATCGCTTTGTCGCCGAGACCTACCAGTTCGACCACGACCACTTCGAGGACCAGGTCTTCGACGGGGTCGATGCCGCTTTTGCCGGCCTCGCTCGTGCCAACGGCAGCGGGGAGCGCAAGGACCACCTCCGCTTGCTGCATCGGCAGAACATCGCCCTCAACGTGCACATGAAACTTCATATATCCAAGGAGAACGAGCTGCTGATCCCCAAGCTGGAGCAGGAATTCGACGTTGAAGAGCAGATCGCAATCGCCGGTGGCATGGCAGGGTTGTTCGACCAGCAGCTGATGGGAGAGACGGTTGGCTTCACCTACCGGGGGCAGTCGGCGCAGGATCGCGAGGGCATGATCCGGTTCCTGATGAAGCTGCTACCCGAAGAGGCCTTCTCGGGGATGGCGGGCATGCTCGAGGCAATGGGCGCAGACGACTGGGCGGAGATGCAGCGCCGTATCCCGGAACTGGCCGCATAGGACGTCCTTGTCACCAAGACCGCGGCAGAGATAGAGATACCGAAGGGCTGGTCCCTGGCGTTTCGGCCGGGTCAGGGCAGCCGGTACAGGATCCCTCGTTTGTCCCTGCCCACCGTCTCTACCGCCCCCGACACGCGGAGGCAATAGGCGACTTCCTGGGCAAGGTGACGGGACCGTCCCAGCCCATCGGCCAGGTCGGCGGTGGTGAACGGATCCGGCAGACCGTCCGGTAGCAGCCCAAGCAACTCCTCCGGAGAGTCGAGCTCAACCGTCTCCAGGACATCAACCAGCCGTCGTTCCTCAATCACAAACCCGCCCCGCCGCCAGCCCTTCTTGGCGTCGGGCCGACGGACCTCCTCCTCCTCGACGAGCGCAACCTCGAGCGTGAAGTTGGGGTGGCTCAGCAGAGAGGGAAACGAGACCAGCTCCGCGCACACGTCCACCGCAATGCCCCGCTTCGGCGATCGTCGCCGGGATAGCTGGTGGCCATTCTCATCGAGCTTCACGATCCACTTCTCGGCAGCCACCGGGTGCACCAGCCGCATCGAATATGAATCCAGCAACCGGTCGAGTTTCCGACGCATCGAAGAGAAACCCCGGGTCTGGATCTCGATGAGCAGCCCGTCACGAACCAGATCCACCACGAAACCATCTATCGGAGCCTCCACCTGATCGCCCTCCCGGCGATACCACTCCTTGAGCGCCGCATGGAGCGGTTTCTCGTTGAGGGAACCGATGCTCGTCACGAAACAAGCCTACGAGCGGGAGCCTCCTGGTCACGGTAGATCACTCTCCTCGCACGCCCTCAGCCAATCAGACCTGGCCGCGGCCTTCCCTCCCGGCCTGCCGCCGGCTACATTTACCGTCCCGGTCAACAAGGGAGGACTCATGGCCGATCACCCAAATGCCGAGCTGTATCGCAAAGGCCTGGAGCGGTTCACCGATGGAGACGTCGACGCTATGGCGGAAATGCTGGCCGATGACGTCGTGTGGTGGCAGATCGGCATGGCGGAGCCGATGCGCGGTAAGGCCGCGGTGATCGAGCAGATGGCAGTGTTCGAGGCCGTCGAGTTCGATCTCGATATCCACGACGTTGTTGCCAACGATGAACACACCGTCGCGCTCGTGTCGGTCACGGTTCGGGCGGGAGATCAGGAGTTCAGCTACCGAACCGCAGAGATCGTCCACTTCAGTGGTGGCAAGGTCACCGAGCGCTGGGCGTTCTCGGACGACACCGAGGCTATCGCCGGCTTCTTCGCTCAGTTCGCCGGAGACTGAGGCAGGATCAAGCGCTCACTCGCCGCGGTGGGAAATCGGTGGGCGAAGGCGCTATCGGGAGCTTCGCTCGTCCACGGGAGGTGAGTTTTACCATCCCAGATTTTGCCGATCGCCGGGGACTGCCGATTCGATGGCCGGTCACTTCTGGCAGCCCCGGCACCAGAACGTGCTGCGGGCACGGATCACGTCCCGCCCGATCGTCTGGCCGCACCGTGGACAGGGCTCTTCCTCTCTGCCGTACACGGCGAGTTTGCTGATGAACTCCCCGGACCGGCCGTCCGGCAGCAGATAGGCCATGTCCCCGAGGGTGGTCCCGCCGGCGGCGATGCCGGCCTCCAGCACCTGGTGCAGCGACCCGAGCACGGCCTCGATCTCATCGACAGCCAGCGCCCCGCCTGGCCGGTGCGGATCGATTCGGGCGGCGAACAGGGTCTCGTCGGCGTAGATGTTGCCGACACCGGCGATGATCGTCTGGTCGAGCAGGAGCGCCTTGATCGGGGCCGACCTCCCCTCGAGCCTACGGTGCAGCTCATCGGCCGACGGCGGATCGGTCCATGCATCCCGGCCATGCGACGGGGCGGCGGCCATCTCATCGGGGGTCAGCACCACGGTGTAACCGAAGGTCCTCGGGTCGGTGAAGCGGAACTCGGCACCGTCGTCGAGACCGACACGAACATGGGTGTGCGGCGGCGCTTCCGAATCGTATGGGGCAATGCCGAGCCTGCCCGACATGCCGAGGTGAACCACCCAGGTGAGATCGTCGTCGAGCAGGATCAACAGGCGTTTGCCATGCCGCGACGTATCGACGATGGACCTGCCGGAGAGCCGGGTGGGAAAGTCGGCGGGCTGCTCCTGACGGCGCAGCATGCGGTCCCTCGTCACCGAAACCGTGGTGATCGACCGGCCGACGAGCTGCGGGTGAATCAACCGCCGGATGGTCTCGACCTCGGGTAGCTCAGGCATCGGGTTCGCTTCCTACCACGATGGCTAGACGTCGAGTAATGCCTCGGCCCACCATGCAGGCGGCACGTTGGGATCATCGAGCGCGGGCTCGGCTGCGGTCGGTCCTTTGAGGATCGGGGCAAGCGGATCGAGCTGCGCCTGGCGAGCCACAACTGCGGCCTCGGTGACGTTGTACACGGTGAGGTCTTGGGAAGCCACGACGGCGCCGGAGTAGTGCTCGGCGATCTCGTCGAATACCGAGTCCACCCCGGGGCGCAGGTCGAGATGCCAGAGAGCCGCCATCCGAGGCTGAGCCATCTCGAATACTTGACCCGCCTGATCAGGAACGGTGTGAGCCATCTTGACGAGCCGTTCGGCCATCGCCGGGTCGACACCCATGGCTCGGGCAACCACGGCCGGCGATTGGAAACACTCGTGGATCAACAGGTCGGCACCCTCGGCGGCTTCGACGACGTAGCGGCACGGTCGGGTATCGCCGGAGAAGACGACGGTTCGACCGGCGTATTCGATTGTGTAGCCGACTGCTCCATTCAGGGCGTGGATCACCGGGAAGCTCGACACCTTGACTCCATTGCGCTCGTATATGACGTCGGGACGGTCGTAGGGCAGTTCATGGGCGATCGCCTCCATCCCGGTCGTCACGTTGGCGCCACGCACCGAACGGGTATCCCACGCCAAGGCCCTGGCCATATGGTCCACGAACGCAGCCAGACCGAGCTCCGGCTGGTCTGAGCCACCCCCCCAAATCTCGACCGGATCGACCCGACCCGCCTTGCCCAGGCTTCCCAGCAGACCGGGCAGGTCACCGATGTGGTCGGCATGAAGATGCGACAGGAACAACTTGGTGGTGCCGGTCACCGGCAGATGCAGTCCGGTGAAGTTCATCAATGCACCCGAGCCGAGGTCGAAGAAGAAGAAATCGCGTTCTGGGTTTCCGACCTCGACGACAAGGGAACCAGAAGCCTGCGTCTTGCGTGGCCACGGGTCGCCGCTCCCGATCACGGTGACCCGGATTTCACCGTCGAGCAGTTCCTCGGACCCTGGCACGTACACGTCGGCGTAGGACGGCGGAGCGGTTCCCACGACGGGTGTATCGGTGAGTGGTCGAGCTTCTGACATCGCTGCTCTCCTTTGGCGCGGGCTGAGGATTATGCACCTGGTCGCTGCCTTTGACGGGCAGGATTGTGCCCATGTCACGATGGCTGGCTACGCGCCGACGAGACCGGACGACGGGCTCAAACGATCCGGCGCTCCGTCGCCCATCGGGTGAGCTCATGCCTGCTCGAAAGCTGTAACTTGCGCAACACCGCAGAAACATGCGACTCGACCGTCTTTACCGAGATGGACAACCGTGTCGCCACCTGTTTGTAGCTGTACCCACGCGCAATCTGCCGGAGCACCTCTTGCTCCCGGGGGGTGAGCTGGTCCAGGTCGGGGTCGTTTTCCACCGGCATGGTTTCTGTGAAGGCATCGAGGACGAAACCGGCGAGGCGGGGCGAGAACACGGCGTCGTCTGCCGCTATGCGATCGATCGCCACAGCCAGCTCCTGCGGCGAGATCGACTTGGTGACATAGCCGCGTGCGCCGCCCCTGATCATGGCGATCACGTCTTCCGGGGCGTCGGAGACGGACAAGGCGAGGAAACGGACCTCCGGGTTGGTCTCTGTGATGTTCTTGACCACGGTGAGCCCTCCGCCTCCCGGCATGTGGACATCGACGAGCACCACGTCTGGTCTCGCCTTCCTGATCGCGTCGATGGCCTGGTCGACGTCGGTGGCTGAGCCGACGAGATCGAATCGGTCGGCGAGCTCGCTGCGGACGCCGCTCAGGAAGAGCTCGTGGTCGTCCACCAGAAACACGGACACGCTCATACGCCTTCACCCGCTACTTGGAGGTGCACCTCGGTGCCTTCGCCCGGTGTGCTGCTGATCTCTGAGGTACCCCTGTGCCGTTGCATCCTGCCGACGATCGACTCGCTGATGCCCAGCCGCTCCTGCGGCACCCGGTCGAGCTCGAAGCCCGAGCCCTGGTCTCCGATCCAGGCGTCGAGGGTTTGGTCTGTGGCCTCCGCATACACCGAGACCCGATCGGCACCGGAGTGTCTTGCCGCATTCGTCATCGCCTCGATTGCCGCTTGCACCAGTGCCGCGCCGCGTTGTCCGATGGCCCGATCGCCCACGACGACCAGCTCGACCGGGACATCATGGTCGGCTTCGATCCGCGACGCCGCACCCTGCAGCGCCGCCTCCAGCGACATTTCTGAGGTCTCTTCTTTCATGTACAGCCAGGATCGCAGCTCGCGCTCCTGGGCACGGGCGAGGGTCACCATCTTCTTCGAGTCGTCGCTGCGTTGGATCAGCGCCAGGGTCTGCAACACCGAGTCATGGAGGTGGGCGGCGACCTCTGCTCGTTCTTCCGAGCGGATGCGCTGGCGCCGTTCTGTGCTCAGGTCGCCGACCAACCGCCATACCCATGGACCAAACACCACCAGGAACCCGATCGTGGTCAGGGCGACGGCGATCGCCGGCGGGCCAAGGCCCCTGAATGCATCCACCGCCCTGAACAGCACCAGCGCCCCGGCGAACATCAGCAGCCCTCCGACGATCACCCGACCCCGCGACGGCCGTGCTGTGGCATCGGGTCCCGCGATCTGGGTCAATGCTGCTTGGTAGTCGTAGTTGCCGCGGTCCCAGACCGCAGCGACACCAAACGAGACCAGCGCCACCGGCCAGACGACCACGTCCCCGAACCAGAGCCCGATCGCATCGAGAAACAACAAAACGCCGGTAAAAGCAAGGGCGAGACCAGCGAGCTGGCGGCCGCCGACCGGTTCCGTCGCCGGGGGTAATTGGGTGGTGCGGTCGTCGGGGAGAAGCGCCCAGCCGATGCCGTAGAGCACAACGCCGATCCCGCCGGCAAAGGCGAGCACGACGAACGCAGCGCGGGCGTACACCGGGGCGATGCCGAGCCGGTAGGCGACCCCGGAGGCGACCCCGGCGATAACGCGGTCGTCGGTGCGACGGGCGAGCTTGGGACCGCGTCCGGAAGGCTCTTCGCCACTGTTCTCGATCGCCGCCGGCGATTCCATAGCCACCTCGCGATGTTGTCACGGATGGCACATCCGGACAACCCGTGACCCCCCTGAGGCACCCCCGACGTCTCAGGGTTTGCACAGGGGCATACCCGATTCACCGGACCGCCCCATCCAGCCATGATGACGGCACTATGAATGACAACAACACACAGATCGAAACAATGACTGACACCACAACCGACCCGAACCGCCTCCAGCGGAGCCGCCGGCAGCGCATCGTCGCCGGTGTCGCCGGCGGCCTTGGCCGGCGGTTCGGGGTGGGCCCGTGGTGGTTCCGCGCCGGTTTCATCGTGCTCAGCGTCTTCGGTGGCCTGGGTGTGGCGCTGTACGCAGTCGGCTGGCTGCTGATCCCGGAGGCCGGTCGGCCCGACTCGATCGCCGCCCGGTGGATCGGAGGAGCCGACAGCAGCGACGCCTCCACGTGGATCGGAGCGGGCCTGCTGGCTCTCGCCGGTTTGATCGTGCTCGGTTGGATCGGCGTCTTCGATAGTGCCGTGTTCTGGGCTGCCCTGCTCTTCTTGATTGGCGTGTTGCTGTATCGGGGTGATCTCAAGATCGGTTCCAGCGATCGTCCGACCGATCCCGGCTCTTCCCCGCCGGGATCCGATCCGGGCTCGCCTGGGGCCGGCCCGGACGAGACCGACCAAACAGAGGCGAAACAGGGTGGCGGTGACGAACCGCCACCCTCGAGACACCCGGATCTCGTCGCGGAGCGACCGGCGCCGTCCACGCCGGAGAAGCCCCCGTCGATCGTGGGCAGGTTGACCCTCGGTGCGGCGCTGCTCGTGCTCTCGGCGATGGCATTCGCCGACGCACTGGGCTGGATCGAGCCGTCGTTTGCCGACTATGTGGCGGCGACGCTTGGCGTGGTCGGCGTCGGCCTGCTCGCTGCGGCCGTTTGGGGACGATCGCTGGCTCTCGTCGTCGTCGGGGTCTTGCTGCTGCCGCTGTTGTTCTTTTCCCGCTTCGTGCCGGTCGGCTTCGGGGGGCCGGTTGGCGATTTTCGCTACGCGCCGGCCGTCGTCGGCGAGCTGCAGCCCGAATACTCGCTGCAGGCAGGAGAGCTGCTTCTCGACCTCAGCGCAATCGACCTCGCAGGGCGAACCGTTGGCGTGCTCGTCGAAGCAGGAATCGGAGAAGTGACCATTCAGCTCCCCGCTGATGCCGGCTTCGACATCGACGCCTCGGTCGGGCTCGGCGAGCTGGAGGTGCTCGACCGATACGACACCGGGATCGGGCTGGTGACCAGGGCCACCGAGGCCGGCGACGGGATGCTCGTGCTCGAGGTCAACCTGGGCGCGGGTTCAGTGGTTGTCTGGCGAGATGAGTGAGACCATGAAGAAACGATCCTTTGACATTTTGTCAGTGGTCTTTGGGCTGTTGTTCGTTGGAGCGACCGCCGCTCACTTCCTCGACGACCGTCTCGCCTTCAGCACCGACAGCCGGTGGGTCTGGCCTGTCTTCTTGTTGGTGGCGGGTGTGGCCGTGCTCGCCGGTGCCATCCGGGCGGGAACGTCTGACCGCAGCTCTTAGGACGGTGGTCGGCGGGCGTCGACCTGCCGCTCAATACAGGAACATCGGTTTGTCGAGCACCCGGCGCACTTTCGGAAGGTAGGCGTCGGCGTCGTACAGCTCGTCGACGTCGACCCGCTTGATGCCCTCCCCTGTGACCTCGAGCGGGATGTGGGTGTAGCTGCCACCGTCGAGGGCAACCATGCGCCCACGACTTCCCTGCATCGCCAAGTTGGTGGCCATCGTCGCGTAGTTGGTGGCAACCATCAGGTCGAGGGAATCGGGCGGTCCCGATCGCATCAGGTATGCGAGTGGCTGGTAGACGATTCCCTCGCCGGTGATCTCCTTGAGTCCCTCGGCGGTAGTGGCACCGATGCCCCCGAGCTTGCGGTGGCCATACGGGTCCGCCTCGCCGGCGAGCTGGACATCCCCTTCCACCATTTGCGCCCCCTCCGAGATCGTCATCATGGCGTAGCGGGATGGGTTGCCGGCCTGATCGGCCAGCAGCAGCTTGGCCAGCCGGTCCAGGTCGAAAGGCACCTCGGAGATGATGGCCCGGTCCACTCCCGACAGGTAGGCGGTGATCAGAGACGATTCCCCGCTGCGTCGACCGAACAGCTCTACTACGGCCAGCCGCTCGTGCGAGCCGGCGACCGTGCGCAGACTGTGGATGGCCTGAACGCCACGGGTCACCGCGGTGGAAAAACCGATGCAGTAGTCGGTGCCGTAGACGTCGTTGTCCATCGTCTTGGGGATGGCCACCACCGGAAACCCTTCCTGGTGAAGACGCAGCCCGTAGGAAAGGGTGTCGTCGCCTCCGATCGGGATGAGCACATCGATGTGCTGACTCTCCAGCACTCGCAGTACGTGTTCGGTCAGGTCGTGGGGACCATCCCCGCCGACATCGGCGACGAACGGAGGCAGATCGACGGTGGCGACGCGACCCGGGTTGGTGCGCGAGGTGTGGAGGAAGGTGCCGCCGCTACGGTCGACGGTGCGCACGACTAAGGAATCGAGTCGCATCAGGTTGGTCTCGACGGTGCTCTGATCGTCCGGGTTGGTGGCCACGAGCCCACCCCACCCGCGGCGGAAGCCGACGACCTCGTGGCCCTCCGAAGCGGCCCGGTTCACCACCGCCTTGATTGCGGCGTTGAGACCAGGCACGTCCCCTCCGCCGGTCAGAACTGCGATCCTCATTCCTGTCCCTTTCTGCCGTGTTTCGAGCGTACCGCCGGCCGGGGATTTCGGCGACCTCACCACCGCCGCCTGCCGTAGGATGATGGGGTCGGGAAAAGGGACGAGCAATCGTGGCGCAACAGCCGATCGAGATGATTCTCCTGCATCTGTGGGCGAGTTATATCGCGGTCCCGACCTGGATCACCGACGCCGAGGGCAATCTCGTGTATTACAACGAGCCGGCCGAGGCGCTCGTGGGAAAACCCTTCGACGAAGTAGGTGAGATCAAGGCCGCCGACCTCGCCGATGTGTTTGTGACCGCCGACCTGGAGGGTGAGCCGTTGCCCGTCGCTGAGATCCCAACGATGCTCGCCCTGACCAAACGAGTCCCCGCCCACCGTGTTCTCCGTTTCCGTGCCTTCGACGGCTCGTGGCGGCACATCGAGCTCAGCGCCCTCCCCATCGAGGGCCAGGGCGGCAGGCTGCTCGGCTCGTTGACCGCGTTCTGGGAGACGGAGGCGGAGTGAGGGTCACCCTGTGGGGCACCCGCGGCTCGGTGGCCAGATCCGGATTGGATACCGTCCGCTACGGGGGAGACACCTCGGTGGTAGAGGTGGAGGCCGGCGACGGGACCAAGCTCATCCTCGACGGAGGCTCCGCCCTCATGCGCGTCACCCCGGGGCTCGCCAGTTCCTCCAAGCGGATCGATCTCCTGCTCACCCACCTGCACATGGATCACATTCAAGGGCTCGGGTTCTTCTACCCGCTGCGAGATCCCGACATCGAGACGCACATCTGGGGCCCGGTGTCGACGACGACCGGGCTTGCCGAACGTCTCGCCCGCTACCTGTCTCCGCCGCTGTTTCCCGTTCGCCTCAGGGATCTCCGCTCCATGCACCTCCACGATGTCGGGCCCGGCTCGTTTGCCATCGGCCCCTTCACCGTGTCGGCGGACCTCGTCTGCCATCCGGGCCCGACCCTGGGGTACCGAATCGAGGAGGACGGCGCGTCGCTTGCGTACATTCCGGACCATGAGCCGGCGTTGGGGCACCGCCAGTTCCCTGCTTCCCCGGAATGGACGTCGGGTTTCGACTTGATTCGTGGCGTCGACCTGCTGATCCACGACGCCCAGTACACCGACGAGGAGTACGCCGGCCGGGTCGGCTGGGGTCACAGCACGTTGCGCCACGCCGTCGATCTCGCCGCCCAGGCGGAGGTGGCGACGCTGGTCACCTTCCATCACGATCCGGAGCACAGCGACGCGGCCCTCGACGGGTTGTTGCACGATGTCCTCCTCGAGGAACCGCCGCTCGAGCTGGTGCCCGGCCGAGCCGGGGCGGCGTTCGAGTTGTGATCGGACCGCCCGTTCAGCCCGATGCCGCTTTGGCGACCGCTTCGGCGACGCCGAGGTGAACCTCCCGATCGAGCGGATTCGGGAGCATCTGGTCGGCGGGTGTCGCATCAGCGATGGCAAAGGCGGCGGCTCGCTTCATGGCCGTCGTGATCGAACCGGCGCCGGCATCGAGCGCGCCGCGGAACAGGCCGGGATAGGCGAGCACGTTGTTGACGATGCTGCCATCGGCGGCGAGGGCAGCGCCGCCGGCCCTTGCCTCCGATGCCGTGATCTCGGGCACGGGGTTGGTGAGCGCCATGATGATCTGGCCGGGGTGGCAGCGTTCGCGGGGAAGTAGGCCCGGCACGCCCGTCGTCATCACGAGCACATCGGAATGGTCGATGATCTCGTCCTGGAACGCGCCATCGCTGTCGGCCTGGACGCTGATTCCCGGTTCGGCGATCTGGAGGAGCCGCTCCACACCACCCGGGCTGGGGTCGAACCCCCGGATCACGGCAAAGCCGAAACTGGAGGCAAGCCCGGCGATGGCACTTCCGGCAGCCCCCAGGCCGAGCTGGCCGAAAGACAGATCTGAGGTCTCCTTGCCGAGCCGCCTGGCCGACGTGAGTACCGCAGCCATCACCACGACCGCGGTGCCTTGTTGATCGTCGTGCATCACCGGGATGTCGAGTCGGCGATCCAACTCAGCCTCGATCCCGTAGACACCGGGGCTGGCGATGTCCTCGAGGTGGATGCCACCGAAACCCGGGCTCAGCCGGACCACGGTCTCGATCACGTCACCGGGGTCGGGGGCGTCCAACACGATGGGGACCGCGTTGAGATCGACGAGCTCGGCATAGAACAGCGCCTTGCCCTCCATCACCGGTAGTGCTGCGGCGGGCCCGACATCACCCATGCCGAGCACGCGGGTGCCGTTGGTGACGATGGCGACCGTGTTGCCGCGCCAGGTGAGGCGGTCCGCCACCGATTCGTCCTTTGCGATCGCCTGCACCACCCTGGCGACCCCTGGTGTGTACACCTCGCGCATGTCCTGGAGGGTTCGCACTGTTGCCGTCGAGTGTATTCCGATCTTGCCACCCTCATGCTGGGCGTACACTTTGTCGACGTGGCCCGGCAGGACCTCGATGCCTTCCAGCTCCTTCAGAGCCTGGTGCACTCTCTCGACGGTTGCGTCGTCGGGTGCAATCACGGTCACCTCGCGGATGTTGAACTCGGCGCCGACGGAGACGGTCACGATCTCCCCGATGTGAGCGCCGTGGTCGCCGACGACCGCCAGCGCCCTGGCCAGCGTTCCCGGCCGGCGCACCGTCTTGATCCGGAAGACCTCGTCTCGCTCGATCGACAGCTCACCCATGGCGTGAAGTATGGTCGCGATCAGACCGAGCGGAGACGCTTACGGTGCGCATCACCAGCGCCGCGCCCTCGGGGAGCGTTTCGCGCGATAAGGTCGTGGCGTGCATGATCGTGATCTGGCGTTGCTCTTACTGTTGTTGGTCACCGCCTCGCCGTCGAAGGACGATGGACACCGGGGCGGTGTTCTTTCGGCATTGGCGAGTCGAGCGACCGGCGCCGTCGTCGATATGGTCGACCCCAACGAGCTTCTCGGCCGCATCGACGTCAATGCCATCCTGGAGCGGGTCGACATCGAGGCTTTCTTGGCACGGGTGGATCTCAACGAGTTGCTCGACAGCATCGACATGGACGCCTTGCTCGAGCGCATCGACGTCAAGGAAATCGTGGAGCGGGCCGGCATTCCCGACATCGTTCGCGAGAGTACCGGCGAGCTGGCAGGGTCCGTGTTCGACCTGTTCCGCCGCCAGCTGGTGGCGCTCGATGCAATCACCGGCCGGTTCTTCTACCGGCTGACGGCGCGTGATCCGGCTTCGAGGCCGCGAGCACCGGACGGGTTGGACGCCGGGTCGGGTGTTGACGAGGAGGGCAGGGCCCAGGTCTCCGGGCACTATGCCGGTCCGATCTCTCGTCTGCTGGCGTTCCTCATCGACCTGTTCGTCATGTGGGTCGGTTTCATCTTCGCAGCGCTCGGTGTCGCTTTTGTGCTCGAGCTGTTTTTCCGGGTCGAGGTGGACGCCTCTTTCCAGCGCAGCGTGGTTCGCGTGGTCTTGCTCGGGTTGTGGGCGGTTGCCTACGCGTGGACCAGTCTGGCCCTGGCCGGGCGCACCCCGGGCATGGGCATCATCGGGCTGTCGGTGGTGACTCGCCAAGGTAAACCGATCTCGGGCCGCCAGGCCTTCGTCAGAACGATCGTCTTTCCCTTCTCCTTTCTCTTCTTCGGGGTCGGATTCCTCGGGATGTTCATAAGCCCGGAGCGGCGAGCACTGCACGATGCAGCCGCAGGAGACGTCGTCGTATATGACTGGGGTGACCGCCCGGCGGAGATGCCGGCGCCGCTGACGCAGTGGCTGGATCGGCACGCCGAGGACGAGGACCAGAACGTCTAGCCGGGAGCCGGCGCCCGACGGTGGGCGCTCATGGTAGGCGACCAGACCCGCCGTCCGGCGGTCGTATGAAGCTCCAATAGCGCCCAGCCGCGGCGACGATCCGCTACCGTTTCGACCGGCTGGTCGGCAAAGAGTGATGACGAGGGGAGACGACGATGACGGAAACTGAGACGGCGGCGAGCGCCCACCAGGACGCGGCGCGCCTGTGGTGGCTGTGGCTTGTGGCGGGTATCGGCTGGGTGATCTTCTCGGTCATCGTGTTGCAGTTCAACACAAGGTCCGCAGCGGCGATCGGGATCATCTTCGGCCTGATGCTGCTCGCTGCGGGTTTGCAGTACGTCGTCGTCGGCACCCAGGTTGAAGGCTGGAACTGGCTGTGGTACGTCTTCGGGGCGATCCTGATCATCGGGGGCATCACCGCCCTGTTCTATCCGACCAGGACGTTCCTCTCCATCGCCAACATTCTGGGTTTCCTCTTCGCCATCATCGGTCTGATCTGGATCATGGAGGCGTTCCTGACCAAGGAGGGGAACGAACTGTGGTGGTTCTCGCTCATCGCAGGCATCCTCATGATCGGCCTCGGTTTCTGGCTCGGAGGTCAATTCTTCTTCACCAAGGTGGAAACCCTGCTCGTATTTGCCGGCATCTGGGCGCTGATGAAGGGCATCATCGACATCATCATTGCTTTCCAGGTCAAGAAGCTCGGCAAGCTCAACGCCGGGGTGTGACGGCGGGCCTCAGCCGGCCGCAAGGGCCGGTGGCTGCCGTGAGGGTGATGCCGACTGTCGCCGGCGTGTCATTCCGGGTGCGAGGCGCCGGCCCTGGACGTTGCCCGGAGTATGACCACTGCACAACTCAGCAATTCAACCGGTTTTATAGCCCGCCCCGGCAAGCTGATGCGGATCATCTCCGTCGCCAAGGCCATGCTCGAAGAGGCACGCGCCACACCCTGTGACACCGCAGGGTGTGAGAAGTTCAAGAACATCTACGAACGAACGATCGCAGAGCTCCACGGCGTGGTTTCCGAGGAGTTACACACCGAGCTCACCGACCTCGCGGTGCGGTTCGACGATCCAGCGCCCTCGCCGTCGGCGCTGCGCGTCGCTCAGGCTGAGCTGGTCGGCTGGCTCGACGGCCTCATGAACGGCATCGTCATTGCGGTACAAAGCCAGTTCGTCGAGGCACAGGAACAAGCAGACGCCATCCAAGAGACGGTGATCGACGACCGCTCGATGCCCGGCCAGTATCTCTAGCCGGCACCCGGAGTAGCAGGCCCGGCCTCGCCTACACACACCGGATCGCGCCGCATTTCGCGGAGCCTCCTTCCGTCTCTTGTACGCCGGCAAGAACCAGATGACCCTCGGCTCCGTACTGGTAGGGGTACGGACGGAATCGAGGGAGGCTCCTGTGAGAAAAGGAATCGTCACAGCCGCGATTGCAATGGCGCTCATCGTCGCCGCTTGCTCGTCAACCGAAGATACGACCACGACGCTGGAGGCCGCTCCACCCAATGGGCCTTCCAGCGTTACGTTCGAAGCTCAGGACTCGGATGGGACCAGCATCGTCGTTGTCGCGGTGACACTTGCGGCGAACGGGTTCATCGCAGTCCATGCGGACAACAGCGGTTCGCCGGGAGCGGTGATCGGTCACTCCAGCCTATTGGGTGCGGGTGACTCGACGGATGTGACGGTGACCTTCGACGAGCCCATCACCGAGTCGACGACGTTGTGGCCGATGGTGCACATCGACATCGATGGCGACGGTGAGTACACGTTCATGCCCCCGGACAACGCGATCGATGTGCCGGGCACCACTGCCGACGGCTCGGTCGCCGTGGTCGGAGCTGCGGTCAACATTGGCTGATATGGCCCGCCTCAACGGTTCGACGCGAGGTGGGGTCCGCCCCGGCCGATCTCACGTCGCCGATTGCTGCCCGAGCGGCGAAAGCCCGTTTTGCGCCTGTTTGGCTCAACTGGAGCGCGACGCGAACCTAGATTCGATCTCCATGAACCCGAAATGGAGTCTGCCATGAAGAAGACGCTGCGGGTCCGGAGACGTTCACCTATCGCTGCAGTCTCCACCCATCGATGACGGCGAACATCGTTGTCGAGGGCTGAGTTTCGGTGGATCGGCAACGCCGAGAGCGGTTCGCGGCCGGCGATCGGTCGGCGTTGTCTGACGTATATGGCGAGTTCGGAAGACCGATCTACAGTTTGGCGTATCGCATCCTCGGCGATCACGGTCTGTCCGAGGAGGTGGTGCAGGTGACTCTGCTCAACGCATGGCGCGGGGCCGGTCGATTCGATCCCGAAAAGGACATGGCGCCATGGTTGTACACGATCGCCAGGAGGGTCGCCATCGACATCTATCGCCGCGAGCGCCGTCACCCGGTGACGGGCGAAGCCGATACCGACATCGTGGTCCTGCCCGCCTCGCTCGACCAGACGTGGGAGGCGTGGCAGGTGCACCTGGCCCTCAATGAGATCACCGAGGAAGAGCGTGAGATCGTTCGCTGTACGCACTTTCTCGGTATGACCCATGAGCAGACCGCCGAACATCTCGGGATCCCTGTTGGAACGGTGAAATCGAGGAGCCATCGTGCCCACACCAGGCTGGCCAGGCTGTTGTCCCATCTCGAGGAGGCAACCGCATGAGATGTGAGGAGGCACGAGCCGAGTACCTGGGTGGTGAGACTTCCGAGGCGGCACTCGAGCATCTCTCATCGTGCCCGCGATGTTTGGCACACAGTCCCGCCCTCGAGTCGATGTCCCGGCTGCTCGCTGACCCCCTGTTCTGGGTCGAGCCGCCGCCGGAGCTCGAGCAGACGGTGGAAAGGTTGATCGATACCAGCGATCCCGAACAGGTTTCGATGGCCGGGAGGCGATGGCGCTGGCGGATCATCGCGGCTGCGGCTGTGCTCACCGTGGCGGTGGCCACCGGGGCCTTCCTGTCCGGCCGGCAGCCACTCCCGGACTGGGAGATCACCACCGAAGGCATAGGACCGGGTGAATCGGCAGTGGCGATGATCGCCGGGTGGAACGAGGTAGGGGGCACCAGGGTCGTGGTGGCAGCGGAAGGGCTCGCCAGTGCCCCTGATGGGTACACATATGAGCTGTGGTTCATCGATGCTTCGTCGCCGGTATCGGCAGGCACGTTCGCCGTCGCCGACACACCGGTCGAGTTGTTCGTCGGTGTGGCGCGACGCGACTACCCGAGGGTTGCGGTGACCCTCGAGCCGCTCGACGGCGACGCCACCCCATCGGCGGTCTTTGTCTTCGACACCGGTGCCTGACATGGAATGGCGATCATTTGCGGCCCGCGGCGAGTCGGAGGTGGGTCCTGTGAGGCATAGGGTCTGAAGGCACTGTCGCGGCGTCCCGGAGACGAGTAGCGTGTCTCCATGGAGCCACTGCCTGAGACGCGGATCGCCCAGATCCTCGATGCGGCGAAGTTCGCCCACGTCGCGGTGGTGTCAGGGGGCGATCCGTATGTCGGTCCGCTTTCGTTCGTGCACTATGAGGACGCGCTGTATTTCCGTACGGTGCCGGGCGAACGGGTCGAGGCTCTCCAGGCTCACGCTCGCGCTGCAGCCTCCATTGTCGAGTTCGATGTTGAGACGGGAGCGTGGGAGTCGGTACTCGTTCGCGGCGACGTGGACTTTCCGGAAGACGATCGGTCGGACGATGCCATCGTCGTGCTCTTCCTCGACAAGTACCGCGACTACACCTCCGAGCTCGGTTCCGGGCCCCGCCTCGCCGCGCAGGACGCGGCGATGGCCTGGGTCGGCACGCCCGAGGTAGAGCGTGAGGAGGCCATCGTCTTCAGCCTCACGATGGGCGAGGTGAGCGGGCGCACCTCGGGGCGATGGATGACCCCGGGAACCCGACCCGGGCGACTGTGAAGACAGGGCCAAGCAGCAAGTAGCGGTACTCAGAGGGGCACCGTCATGTGGACGGTTGTGCCCTCATCGGGTGCGGTGTTGATCCGCAGGATGCCGCCGGTGCGGTCGGTTCGCGCTCCCATGCTCGACAACCCGAGCCCTGGCTCCTCGGTGGCGAGATCGAATCCCCGGCCGTCGTCGCGTACCTCGATGTCGATGGCGTCGTCCCCAGCGCTGATCTCGACATTGATCGTGTCCGCTTCCGAGTGCCGGTGGGCGTTGCTGAGCGCCTCGCGAACCAGCTGGACCACGTCGTCGATGGTCGATGGCGCCAATCCGGTGAGGAGGCCGTTGTAAGTGACCTCGACTTCCGCCCGGCGCGCTCCTCCCAGCCTGGTGACGAGATCATCGATCTCTGCTCGTAGATCGCGACGCTCGGCGGCGGGCCGACGGAGCTCGAAGATGAGCTCGCGTAGGCTCTGGATCAGCCCATCGAGTCGATTGGCGTGGTCCTCGAGGGTGTCGCGAATCGCGACGTCTTCGGTGCGCAGGCGAGCCGCCTGCAACTCGAGGCCCATCGCGAACAGTTCCTGAATGATGGCGTCGTGGATGTCGCGGGCAATTCGCTCGCGGTCTTCGACCACTGCGAGCCGTCGCAGCCGCGTCTGCAGCCGGATGCTCAGGACCGCAGATCCGGCAATCTCGGCGAGGGCTTCTACCAGTACCTGGTCGACTTCGGTGAAACCGCCGGATTTGTTGGTGAGATAGAGGTTGCCGAACAGCCGATCTCCTGCACGCACCGGGACCCCAAGGAACGTGTCCATTTCGGGATGATGTTCAGGAAACCCGACCGCAGCCGGATGCTCGGAGACGTTGCCGAGCAGGTGGGATCGACCCTCCTGGCTGATCAGACCGAGCACGCCGCGTCCCCGTGGAGGCGCGCCGATCCTGTCTGCCATCTCTTTTTCGATCCCCTGGTAGACGAATTGCGTGAGGTTTCGATGTTCTCCAACCACGCCCAGCGCACCGTAGGGGGCCCCGGTCAACTCCATAGCGGCCTCGACCGTCGCCTCGAGCAACTTCTCCAGGTCGGTTTGACTGGCAACCCCGGCCGCCCCGCGTATGAGCTCGCCGAGCCGGGTGGCGCGGGCTCCGTCTTCGTTCATATTCAGAGGATAGAGAGGGAAAAACCCGCCGCCCTATCGCAGCGTGCTCAGGTGCGCCACCACATCGAGCAGGTCGTCGTCGGTGAGCGACGGGTTCCCAGTGCACTCTTGGGCCATTCGGCCCTGCTCGTTGGCGGAGTGTGTCGGGTAGCGTGCCCCCAATGCCAGTGAGTGCCGATCAACCGTTGCGGGTCCTCCTCGTCGATGATCACGAGGTGGTGAGGAAGGGTCTACGCGCCCTGCTCGAAGCGCAGGATGGGATAGAAGTCGTTGGAGAGGTCGGGACGGTGGCGGATGCGGTGCGCCAGGTTGGGTTCAATGGTCCCGATGTCGTTCTGATGGACGTCCGGCTCCCCGACGGCTCCGGTGTCGAAGCCACGCGCACGATCCGCGACCGTTTCCCCGATGTTGCGGTCCTGATCTTGAGTTCGTTCGCCGATGAGGAAGCCCTGTTGTCGTCGATCGAGGCGGGGGCGTCCGGCTACTTGCTCAAGCGCCTCGACACCGAGGCCATCGTCGATGCGGTGCGTAAGGTCGGTGCCGGTGAATCGCTGCTCGACCCTGAGATGACCACCAAGCTATTCACCAAGCTGCGCGACGCCGACCGCGATGACGATCTGATCGCACGACTCTCCGGCCAGGAACGTCGCATCCTCACCCGTCTTGCCGAAGGGAAGACCAATCGCCAGATCGCCGATGAGATGTTCCTTGCTGAGAAGACGGTGAAGAACTACGTGTCCAACCTCCTGACCAAGATGGGCATGTCACGACGCAGCGAGGCTGCAGCGTACGCGGCGAGGGCGGCGGAGCGCCGTGAGCATCACTACCCACCGGAGGACTGGAGCGAGGGATAATTCCAAGGTCCCAGCCAAACGGTCGGCTTTCTTGCGTTTGGCGACTGGCGGATCCTTCCCGGTTATCAGTCACCTGTCCCCGGTAGCGTCCCGAGGTGGTTGTTACGCTTGACTCTCGGGAGGCCGACGGTGAGCGATACTCCAAGCTCAGATCATTCGGGGGCAATCGCGCAGATCCGACTGTTCGGGCCGCTCTCGGTCACGATCGGCGAACGTCACCTCGGTCCGCGCGACTTCGATGGAGTGAAACCAAAGCAGCTCCTCGAAATCCTGCTCATCGGCCGCGGCAATCCCGTACCCAAGGATCGGCTGGCGGAGCTGTTGTGGGGTGACGACCTGCCGCAGAACGTGTCGGCCAGTATCGAGACCTACGTCAGCGTCCTGCGCCGAAGGCTCGATCCCACGGGAAACGCGGGGCGCCAGCTGATCCTCACCCAACACGAGGCCTACTCCATCGATGTCTCCCGGATCGAGCTCGACCTGGACGAGTTCAATCACAGCCTCGAGCAAGCGGAGTCGTTGGCTGGAAAACATCGGCAGCAGTACGTGGAGCGGGCGCTGGCCCTCGCCGAGGAAGAGTTGCTTGCCGACGAGCCCTATGCGGAGTGGGCGGTTCGCCTCCGCGACCACTACGAGCAGCGAGTGAGCGAAGCTGCCGTAGACGCCGCAAGTGCGGCGGCCGCAGGTTCGGATTGGAAATCCGCACACCGATTCGCTGAGCGGGCCATCGCTGTAGACCCCTGGAACGAGCCGGCCTACCGGCTGTCGATGACCGCCCTTATCGGTCAGGGACGTCGCCACGATGCCCTGCACCGGTTCGAACGCCTCGAGGAGGCACTCGAAGAGCTGGGCGTCGAACCCGAAGCGTCCACGCTGGGGCTGGTGAGCCACATACGCAGCGGAGGCGACGCCGCGGGGCTCGGTCGCGAGCTGCGCCGGGGCGAGGAGCCGGAGCCGGTCGAGGCGAAGCTGCCCGGGCGCGAGATGCGCATCCTCCTCGTGGAAGACAACCCCGCTGATGTGAGGCTGGTCCAGGAGTCGTTACGCGACAGTCGATACTCCATGCGAGTCGATGTCGCCGCCGACGGGGAAGAGGCTCTCGATCTGCTGATGCGGCAACAGGTCCAGCCCGACCTGGTGCTCCTGGACCTACAGCTTCCCAAGATGGATGGCACCGAGGTGCTTGCAGCCGTCAAGAACGACCCCCAGCTGCGTCGGATTCCCGTGGTGATGCTGACATCGTCGGCTGCGGAAGAGGACGTGCTGCGCTGTTATGACCTGCATGCCAACGGCTACCTCACCAAGCCGGCGGACCTGGATGAGTTCGCTCACTTGGTACGAGCGATCGAGGCGTTCTGGCCCGCCACCGCCAGGGTGCCGACCCGTGACTGACTCACCGCCGGCCCTCACCATCCTGCTCATCGAGGAACGTCCCGCCGACGCCCGCCTCGTACAGGAGGAACTCGGGGAGCATCCAGTGCCGATCGACCTGGTCGTCGAGCCGAGTTTTGCCGCAGCGTTGGCCCGCCTCGAAGTGGATCGCTTCGATTGTGTGCTGGCGTGTTACCAACTCATGGCCGGCGACGTGGCACCAGGCGTCCGCGAGATACGCCTCCGCAACCCCGACACATCCGTGATCGTGCTGCTCGAGTTCGACGACCCCGACATCGTGTTTCCCGCTCTCGCCAGCGGTGCCCAGGAGTGCCTCGTCAAATCCGCACTGGACGGAGGTTCTCTGCTCACAGCCGTCCGGCGTGGCGTGGCGCGACAGAGCGCAGGCATTCCACCTCTCGCCGCGGTGGGCGACCTGGAGATCGATGCGCACATCGCAGCCCTGGAGCCGGTGGTACGCAGGCTTCCTGTGGCTATCGCTGCTGTCGACAACCGTGCCAACGTCGTGCTGTGGAATCCGGCGTGTGAGGTGCTGTTCGGCTGGTCGGCATCCGAGGTTTTGGGCGGGCCGCTGCCGACGTTTCCCGACCATGAGGCACGGGAAACCTTCGCCACGCTGTTCCAATCACGGCGCGACGGCGCGACCCTTTCGGACTATGAGGCGGTTCGACGACACAAGGACGGCTCGTTGGTCAACGTCAGCGTCACCAGCGCTCCGCTGATCGACTCAGCAGGCGACCCCATCGGAATGATCGCTTTTACCACGGACATCAGCGGGCGGAAGCGCACTGATGCCGAGCTTCGTGACAGCGAGGAGCGGTTTCGCTCGATCTTCGAGCATTCCAATGATGCCATCTTCATCCTCGACCCGGAGAAGGACGAGTTTCTCGAAATCAACGAGCGAGTTGCAGAGATGCTGGAGTACAGCGTCGACGAGCTGATGCGGTTGCATCCCTCCGACATTCACCCCGACGAGATGCCCCAGCTCCAAGCGTTCGCTGAGGTCGTCAAAGCACGCGGTCATGGTTGGACCCGGGACCTCACCTGCCGGACCAAGACCGGAGACAAGCTTCCCTCCGAGATCTCGGCATCGATCATCAGTCTCGAGGGACGCCGCTGGATGATTGCGGTGGTGAGGGACGTGTCGCCTCGGGTGAACGCAGAGGCGCAGTTGGCCGAGGCGGAGCAAGAGCTGGAGCGGCGCGCTCTGCGACTGTCACTGGCAGAGGCACAGCTCTCCGACCTGGCTCGGGCGGTTTCGCACGACCTCTCCGAGCCCCTCCGGACCGTCTCGAGCTACGTCCAGCTGCTCGAGCAGCGTTATCACGATCAACTGGACCAGGATGCCACCGAATTCATTGGATACGCAGTCGATGCGGTGAAGCGAATGCGAGTGCTGATCTCTGACCTACTGGTCCTTTCCAGGATCGGTGCGAGTGGCCGCCCCCTCACCGAGGTCGACACCGGCCGGGTCGTTGAAGACGTTGTCCACGACCTGGCGGCCGGGATCGAAGAAGCAGAAGCCGTGGTGAATGCAGAAGGGCTCCCGGTCGTGAGAGGAGATGAACAGGAGCTTCGTCAGCTCTTCCAGAACCTCATCGGGAACGCCCTCAAATTCCGAGCGCCCAATCGACCGCCGCAGGTGCGGGTTTCTGTCACCCGAGCCGAGGGTGCGGCTCGGTTCGCCGTCGCCGACAACGGCGTTGGAATCGATGCGGCTCATCGGGAGCGTGTCTTCGGTGTCTTCCGCCGTCTCCATCCCCAGGATGCCTACCCGGGCACGGGTATCGGACTGGCGATCTGCAAGAAGGTGGTCGACCATCACGGGGGCCGAATCTGGGTCGAATCCGAGGTCGATCAGGGCAGTACCTTCTACTTCACCGTCCCAGATCAGCAGGCTTGAACCCTTCACGCCTTCGGAGCGAGGGTGGCAACCTTCAGCCAGAAGTCGGCGATGGCCTTGACCAGGTCGCAGTAACCCTCCGGGTCCATCGGTTTCGTGACGTAACCGTTGGCGTGCAGGTCATACGATCTGATCACGTCGGCATCGCTGGACGATCCGGTTAGGACGATGACCGGAATACGTCGCAACCGGGGGTCCTTCTTCACCTCGGCCAGTACCTCCCAGCCGTCGATGCCTGGCAGATCGAGGTCGAGGATCACGAGGTCCGGTATCGGAGCATGGGAGTACGGATCTCGTCGATTGAGGAACGAGAGGGCTGCAGCTCCGTCCGGCACCGAATGGAGCTTTGCGGGCAGGTCGGTGCAGCCGAGCTCTTCTCGCAGCAGTCGCTGATCCGAAAGGCTGTCTTCGACGAGCAAGATGCTGAACGAACCCGCGGTTTCAGGGTCCGGTTCCGAGGCCGTGGGCTGCATCACACTCCCTTACCAGTAGTCACCGGCTCCAGCGAGACGGCACTCCCGCTCACTGATGCGTAGTGGTATCGGGAAGGGCTTTTGGGAACCTTTTGCCTGGTGCCGTCAAAAGGTTTTTGCAAGGCTCGCCAAAGGTTTCGAAAAGCCGTCTCCGGTACACCGGTGTCGACAGGCGGGAGGTGTCATGTTGATGAACGGTGCTGAACGAGCTTCGGGCGCTGAGAAGAGAGCACTGGATTGCCTCGTCCACGGTCTGGCGCATGTCGTCGCCAGCTACGGCCGAGAGGAAGGGCAGCGGATCGCGGCGCAGGCGGTCCTGCTGATCAACGAGGTCGAGGAAAGCGCAGACATCGCGATCTCTGCGCTGTCGCCGCTGGAGCAGACGGCTTGATCTCGCTGGTCGACACCACCGGGGCGGACATGTCGCCGAAGGGCGGGAACACGCTCATTGATCGGGGTCCGGGCTCCCAGCGACACGGGCTCGGCCCCTTGCGGCCGACGACGATCGGACCCACGAAACGTCAGCGAGGCGACATTTTGGTCTGGAAGGGCTCCATTGGGCGGTTGTCGCCCACGTCCCCGAAAAAGGAGGAGACATGACAGCTGCGTTGGACCGGATCACCCAGCCCGCATCAGATGCGGACTATCGGGTGGTCACCGGTCACCGCAAACTCGGCGTCGGAGTCGGCGCCGTCGGACTGTTGATCGCAATGGTGGTCGCAGGATTAGGAATTGCCGCCGCCGTCCAGGTTGGAGACGCCGGCAGTGAAAGCACCGTCGGCCAGCTTCTGGCCGTGGCCTTCGGGCTCAACACGTTGGCGCTGGCGACCGTCAAGGTCGGTATCTCGATCATCCTGATCGGGATCCTGGTTCGGCTGTGGTTCCGGGTGGAGGGAATCAAGGATTCACTGCCTGCTCTCAAAGCCCCGACCACGGATCAAGGGCCCACGACCGGAACCACGGAAACCCCGTACGGCACCTGCGACGTGGGCGCAGCGGAGCCCACCGAGCTCCCCATCCACCGGATGGCGAGGACGTTGTGGGCCCCGATGCTGGTGATGGGCTACATGCTCGTCGCCACCGGCTTCGTCGTCGCCCTGGTGTGGGCGGGCAACATCGAATCCGATGCTGCAACGGCCCTCGATTTGTCGGCCTGGGCACAGGGAACGCAGTTCCTTGGCGAAGCCATGGTGCTCGCCGGGGTGTCGTTCCTGCTCGGCTCGATTCTGGGTGGGCTGCGCGCCGGTGGAGGAAGGGTCCAGGAGGCCCTCGGCCTTCCCGTGCAAACCTTGCAGATGCCGAAGACGGCGAAGGCTTTCATCGGCCTGATGGTTCTCGGGATGATGCTTGCGATCGTCCAGTTCGTGCTCTACATCGTGACCACGACGTTCGACAACACCGTCGATGTGGCGACCTGGTTCGCCTTCCTCGGCCCGCTTCGTGAGCTCAGCCTCGGGCTGATCCTCGCCGGCATCGTGTTGTCACTGGTCACGATCGCCAACGTGCTCGGATTCCAGTTCTGGCGCATCCGCGGCATCATCACCACGGGTAGCTAGGAGGTTCTGAGATGACAACAACAACAATGGAATTCGACACACTGAACACGCCAAAGGCGCCGGACGAGATGCTGCCACACGCAGCAGGTCGGAAGCTCTGGCTACCGATGTTCCTCATGGCCTTCATGGGGTTCGCCGTGGGCATCGTGCTCGCGTTCTTCAAGGCCGATGCCGTGAACAGCGGTGAGGTCCAGGACGCAGCCGCCCTTGGGCAGTTCGTTCCTGCCTTCATGTTCATCGGGTTCACCGCAGTATTTTCTGCGATTGCCTTTGCGATCGCGAAAATCCTCGGTGCGTTCCGTGCCGGCGGATCGGACGTCCAGGAGGCGGCCGGTACCGAGGTACAGACGTTGAACATGCCGCCGACCGGAAGGGCCTTCATCGGGTTGATGATGATGGCGATGATGTTGATCGTCGGTGCGGTGGTGCTCCACCTCATCGTCGGGACGCTCATCGCCTCCGGGAACGACACGACGCTGGCAAATGCCGAGCAGTGGTCGATCTGGCTGGAAGCGGCTCGCCGCTTCGGCACGACCACCTACCTGTTCTCGATCCTCCTCGGACTCGCCACGATCATCTACGTGGTGCGTTTCCAGACGGTGCGGATCAGGGAGATTGCAACCCGCTAGGCAAACCAACAAAACTGCGGACCGCCCCTCGAAGGGCGGTCCGCAGTTTTTTTTTACCAGAGCGCAACGGGGGTGCAGGCTGTCGGCGGACGTCGTTACCGGATCGGCGGTCATCAGGTCGCGTACCCTCACATGTTCTCCATCGTCTGCTGTCACCGTATCGCCGGCACGAGGCCGGCACAGGGGCGTTCGGCCCTAACT
>BTQG01000018.1:0-32233 GCA_036985755.1 Acidimicrobiia bacterium
TCGAACACGACATCGCGCCCATCGGTGATGGCAACGGCGAAGGCGGCGTTGTCCTGCTCGGCGAGCAGCTCGTTCGACAGCGGTGTGATATCACTCAACGCGATCACCAACCCTTCCCCTACTTCCTTGACTACGGCAATGTGCCGCCCGCCCGATGCGGTGAGCAACGGCCGGGCGACATCGAAGGCGGTAAACGATCCACGACCGGAGGCGGCCACGATCCGGACGTCGGCAGCCGCGGGCAGGGCAACACCGGGGCCGAAGTCCCCATTGGGCAGCGTATCGAGCTCGGTACCCCCAATGAGTTGGCCGAACCACGGAGCGTCGGGAGTGGTGATGACGAGCCCGCCGGCCGCAGCGTGATCGAGCAGGGCCTCGGCGTAGCCGGGCCCGACCCTGCTGTCCTCGGGGGTGAGGGCAACGACCGCCGCGGTCCGCTCCACCACCACCTCGGGGAACGGGGCTCTGGTCTGTTCGGTGGATCTGCCGATGTCGCGAAGCAGATCGCGCCACGCCCTGACACCATGCGGTTCGGTGACGAAACTCGAGCCGGCGGGTCCCGCGGTCGACGGATCACCGGCGGCGCGCAGCAACAGCGCCGCCAGGTTGAGAATGATGATGACGACGAGGCCCCGCAGCAGCCAGCCGCCATAGACGCGCCACGTTCTCGGTACGTAGGCCGTTTCGGTGCCGACAGGCTCAGCCATCAGCGTGGTCCTCATCTTCGAGCCGGCCGAGAACGGTCAGCCAGCCCTGCTCGTGTGATGTCACGTCGTTTCGCTGGGGGTCGTAGTCGCTGTAGGCGACTCGTTCGAATTGGGAGGCAACCGTATCGAACTCGCCCATGTGCAGGGCGCTGCGCACGGCGCCCGTTGCCAGAGTGGGGTCGTAGGCGATCACATCGAGGTCGTCGAGGCGGATGAGCCCGGCCCGGAATCGCAGCCGCAACGCGTCTTCGAAGCGCCCCGCCGCCTCTGCTGCGTCGGCCAGATCTTCCAGTTCTTCAGCGTCGCCCCTGCGCTCGACATCCGTGATGCGCTGCTGGTCGAACTCGGCGCTGAGCCGTCGTCTGGCGATGACGACGGCGATGGTGATTGCGAGCAGGAGCAGGACAACGAGCAGCAGCCAGCCATATGACGGTCGCCCGGGATCGACCTGAGTCTCGGGTGTCCCCGTCCTGACTTCGTCGCCGGGGCTCAGCCAGTCCCTGATCCGTTGCAGGACGGCATCGATGAACCGGGTGACCGGGTTGTCGGTGAGAAACGAGTCCCGTTCGCCCGTATAGGCCCGTCCGCTGACGATGGTCTGGGCGCGAGCCTGCAGGTCGTCGGCGTCCAGCGGATCATCGAACGGCGCCGCCGCCTGGGCGGCCGAGGAAACCAGCAGGATTACGAGGACCGTCCCGGTCAGTTTTTTCAGGCGCCTTCTCAACCTTGGTCTGACGGCGGGAACGGTGGTGGCGACGCCGGCGGAGTTTCCCCGTCCAAGGATCCGAACCCCTTTGGCACCGGCGTACCGCTGATCTGGCTGGCGAGCAGCTCGACGTCGAACGCCTCAACGCGAACCCGCTGGTCGAAGTACAAGACGACGGTCGCCGCCGCAACGAACGGCGCCACCAGCAGGGCGACGGCAACGTTGATCACCGTATCCGCCGCCGATCCTGCGCTGACGAAGGCGAACAGCACCGAACCGGCGATGAGATCGATGATCGACACGATCAGATACACGACGATGAGGAAGCCAAACACCGGCCAGCGCCGCCCCTTCGCTAACGCGTTGGATCGCCCCAGGGCGACCTTTCCTCCTCGGTCCTCGACGATGACCGCCGGTACCCACATCGCCCACGTGACCCAGAGGAACACTCCGGGGATGATGAACAGGACAAACCCGAATAGCAGGCCAAGGCCGTACAGGATCGAGCCCACCACCAGCGGACCGACCTTGGTCCATCCAAAACGAAGGGAATCCTGCCAGTTCGGCGTTTCGCCCAGGTAGTCGTCGACGATCGCCTTGGTGACGCTGCCCGTGGCAAAGACGTTGCCGATAAAGCCGACCACCACGGAAATGAGGCCTATGAACAACACACTCCCGACCGAGTCCCTGTCGGCGAGGCTGGCGAGGTATACCGATGCGAGCTGGAAGGGGATGATGATCATCGCCACGATCCCGAGCAGTGTTCCGAAGTTGCGCCGATACAGGCTGAAGGCGGCGTCGAGCTTCTCGCCGACTCCCAGTGGGCGCAATTCGACTGCCACGATTACAGCGTAACAAGAGACCGGCGGCCGCGCCTGATTCTGTCACCCCCGTCGCATACGGTTGCACCATGTTGTGTCTCGCCTGCACCGGACCCACCGGCTCCATCGTTTGCCGAGCCTGTGCGAGCCGGTTGCGGCGGCCTCCCGACATGGTGCTGGGAAATGGGCTGCTCGTACTCGGAGGGTTTGTCCACGAGGGCCCGGCACGGCGCCTGGTCCATTCCTTGAAGTACCGCGGCGTGTCTGCGGCGGCGATGCCGCTGGCGGCGGCGATGATCCGGCGCCTACCCGGTTCGGCGTCGATGTTGGTCCCGGTGCCCCGCGCCCGGTGGCGGGCGATGTCCTACGGCGTTGACCCCAGCGCGGTGCTCTGTGCGATCGTTGGGCGCGACACCGGTCTTCCCGTGGTGCGGGCGCTGGCGGCACCGACGTGGTGGCGGCGCCATGCCGGTGCCACCAGGTCCGGGCGGGCACCCGTTCGTTTTCGTCAGCTTTGGGCGGTCGATGCAGGGGCAGTGCTGGTCGACGACGTTGTGACCACCGGCGCCACCGTGAGCGCGGCCGCTCGAACCTTGGAGACGGTTCCGACGGTTGTGCTGGCGGCGACTGTGGCCGGCCGATCGCACCATGTTGCGGAGCCTCTAAGGTGAAGGCAGGAGAACGCCCAGTGGAGGTTGCGTGCAGCGTGCCCCGGCCAGCGGCACAATGGAGCAAGCCAACCCCCGCGTCCCACCGCCCGATCGATGGTTTTCGCCTGCTTGGTCGGCGGTGAGCATCCGTGCCGAACACAGGAAGGGGCCCGAGTGATCGTTCGCATTCACGGCCGCAACATGGAACTTGCCGACGACCTACGCGACCTCGCCGAAGAACGGGTCGAGCACGCCTGCCGCATCTTCGACGACGTCACCAGCGCCGATGTTGAGTTTTCCGAAAACGGCAACCCGCGACGCACCGACGGACGGTACAGGGTTGAGATCACCAGTGTTGCGGCAGGGCATACCGTGCGCGTCGAAACCGACGCCTTCGACGCCAGGGCGGCGCTCGATACGGCAGCAGAGAAATACGAGCGCCAATTGAGGAGGCTCAAGGAGCGGTTGATCCAGCGGTCACGGGTCCCGAAGGACAAAGCTCTCAATGAGTCGGGCGAACCGGTCGATGAGGTAGCAGACCGAACGTCAAGCGTCGTAAGGAAGAAGAGCTTTGAAATGCGCCCGATGTCGGTCGAGGAAGCTGCGTTGCAGATGGAGATGCTCGGACACGACTTCTTCTTTTTCCTCGACGGGGACAGCGGGAAGCAGGCGGTTCTCTACCACCGGCGCGACGGCGATCTCGGTCTGATCGAACCGAAGTAGCCGACACCGGAGTGAAACGACCGACATGCGCAGACTGCTCATCGTCGATGACCTCTCGCTCTTCCGCGTTGGAATCGGGTCGGCTCTGGCCGCCGCCAATTTCGAGGTGGTGGGCGAGGCGATTACCGCCCAGGACGCGGTGGTCAAGGCGCGGGAGCTGCAGCCCGATGTGGTGCTGCTCGACATCCTGATGCCCGGCGGTTCCGGCCTCGAGGTTGTCGGTGAGATCATCTCGGTCTCGCCGGGATCCAAGGTCATGCTGCTCACCGGAAGCGAGTCGGAGGAGGATCTGCTCATCGGGGTCAAAGCCGGTGCCCGTGGTTATGTCACCAAGGACACGCCGCTGCCCGACCTGATCGCGGCAATCGACGCGGTGAGCGCCGGTGGTGCGGCTCTGTCCCCGACGATGGCGGGCAAACTTCTGGATGTGACCAACCAGCTGCTGCGCCACGAGGAGCTCCTGCAAATGAGGAAACCGAGCCTCACCGGGCGTGAGATCGAGGTCCTCGAGCTCGTTGCGCAGGGCAATACCAGCCGCGACATCGGAAATCTTCTGTTCATCTCGGAAAACACGGTCAAGAATCACATCAGGAACATTCTCGACAAGCTTGGTCTGCACTCACGCAACGAAGCGGTGCTGTACGCAGTCCGCGAGGACCTGATAACGATCTGAGAGCCAGTCGCAGGTCGCAGGTCGCAAGTCTTCCTTTTACCTGATGCGCGTGGTACGTGTGCCGCATATCGGATTATCGAAACCTCGACGTGTGGAAAAAGGCGCACTCCCTTGCGCTCGACATTTACCGCGTTTCCGGTGAACTCCCAGCATCGGAGCGGTACGGGCTGCAGAGTCAGATGCGACGATCGGCTGCGTCGATCGCCACCAACATTGCAGAAGGATCCGGCCGATCGACGGATCGCGACTTCGCTCGATTCTTGTCGACAGCAATCGGCTCTGCATGCGAGCTTGAGTACCAGCTTCTGCTTTGTCAGGATCTCGGATATCTCGATGAGGACGCAGCTCGACCCGCCCGCAATGATGTCAGCGAGGTCCGGCGCATGTTGAAAGCACTAAGGGGATATCTCAAACGCAGCGGCGATCGGCCGATGTCTTGAGTCTTGCGACTTGGGACTCGCGACTTATCCCTCCGCGACTTTGACCAACAAACGCCCGTCCTCTCATAGAATCTCTCTCAATGTCTCTCTTCTCCAAGGCGCTTCGGATGGGCGAAGGCAAGCGGCTCAAAGAGCTGGTGAAGCTTGCTGAGCTCGTCAACACCTTCGAGCCCCAGACCGAGGCGCTCAGCGACGATGAGCTGGCGGCGAAGACGGTCGAGTTCAGAGACCGCTACGCCGCCGGCGAGTCGTTGGACGACCTGGAGGCCGAGGCATATGCCGTCGTACGAGAAGCGGCGAAGCGCACCCTCGGCCAGCGGCCCTTCGACGTTCAGGTGATCGGTGCCGGGGCGCTCCATCGGGGGGACATCGCCGAAATGAAGACCGGCGAGGGAAAGACGCTGGTCTCGTCCATGCCGGCGTACCTCAACGCTATCGCGGACGATGGCGTTCATCTGGTGACGGTGAACGACTACCTGGCCCGGCGTGACGCCGAATGGATGGGTCAGATTCATCGTTTCCTCGGTCTCACCGTCGGTCTCATCCAGGCTGACATGATGCCCGCAGAGCGCAAACCGCAGTACGCCGCGGACATCACCTATGGGACGAACAACGAGTTCGGCTTCGACTACCTACGCGACAACATGGCGAAGAGCGTTGAGGGGATGACGCAACGGGGCCACAACTTCGCCATCGTCGACGAGGTCGATTCGATCCTCGTCGACGAAGCGAGGACGCCGCTCATCATCTCGGGACAGATCGGTGAGACCGGCAAGTGGTATCGCGAGTTTGCCAAACTGGTGGACCGACTCCGCGCCGACGTGCACTACGAGGTCGATGAGAAGAAGCGGCAGGTCGTAGCCACCGAAGAAGGTGTGCACAAGGTGGAGCAGTTCCTCGGTGTCGACAACATGTACGACACCGGCATGGTCGACTTCATCCACCATCTGGATGTAGCCCTGAAAGCAGAGGCGCTCTATCACCTCGATGTCGACTACCTGATCCGCCACGGCGAGGTGTTGATCGTCGACGAGTTCACGGGACGTGTGCTCGAGGGCCGCCGCTATTCCGAGGGTCTGCACCAGGCGATCGAAGCCAAAGAAGGGGTGCGGATCAAAGAGGAGAACCAGACGCTGGCCACCGTCACCCTGCAGAACTACTTCAGGCTCTACGACAAGCTCGCCGGCATGACGGGGACGGCGGCGACGGAGGCGGGCGAGTTCGCTCAGATCTACGGGCTCCAGGTCGTCGAGGTGCCAACCAATCGGCCGCTGGTGCGGGCCGACGAGTCTGACGTCGTGTATATCGACGAGGAGCACAAATACACCGCACTCGCCGACGACATCGCGGCTCGCAGCGAGATCGGGCAGCCGGTGCTCGTCGGCACGATCTCGATCGAGAAGTCCGAGATCGTGTCGGACACGCTGCGCCGTCGCGGCGTCAAACACGAGGTGCTCAATGCCAAGCACCACGAGCGTGAGGCCCAGATCATTGCCCAGGCCGGGCAGCTGGGGGCGGTCACCGTTGCCACCAACATGGCAGGGCGCGGAGTCGACATCATGCTGGGAGGAAATCCGGAGGAGCTGGCAAAGGCGGAGATGGCCAAACGCGGGCTGGCTCCTGCCGACGACGAGTACCCCGCGGCGTTCGAGGCTGCGCTGGAGCGTTTCGGCCCAGAGACCGAGGCGCAGCGCGAGAAGGTCCTCGACGTTGGGGGCCTGTACGTGCTCGGCACCGAGCGACACGACTCCCGTCGCATCGACAACCAGTTGCGCGGGCGGTCCGGCCGCCAGGGTGACCCAGGCGAATCCCGGTTCTATCTCTCTCTGCAGGATGAGCTGATGCGGCGCTTCGCCAACGACAAGGTGGCGGCGATCATGTCACGTCTCAAGATTCCACCCGACGTGCCCATCGAGCACAACATGGTCAGCAAGGCGATCGAGCGGGCGCAGAGCCAGGTCGAGGCACAGAACTTCGAGATCCGCAAGAACGTGCTCAAGTACGACGAGGTGATGAACACCCAGCGAGAGATCATCTATCGGTGGAGGGACCAGGTTCTCCAAAACGAGGACACCGCTGAGCTGATCGCGGGGTGGCGTGCCGAGGCCATCGAGAACGCGGTGCACGAGATGATCTTCGGGCTCGATGTGGACGAGTGGGACTGGGATGAGTTCGAGACGCGTATCAACACGATCTACGAGCCCAATGTCGATCGGAGCAGCCTGACCCACGCTTCAGCGGCCGATGTGATCGAGGTCTATTCGGCAGACGCCGACGCCGCCTATGCGGCTCGTGACGCCGAGTACGGGTCCGAGGTGATGCGTGCCGCCGAGCGTGTGCACGCCCTGTTCGTGATCGACAATCGATGGCGCGAGCACCTCGCCGAAATGGACTACCTTCGATCGGGCATCGGCCTTCGCGCCATGGGCCAGCGTGACCCGCTCGTCGAGTACCAGCGCGAGGGTTTCGAGTTCTTCGAGGGTCTCGTCGCCGAGGTAAAGCATGACACCACCCGCCACCTGTTCCACTTCGTCGGCCCGCCGCAAGAGGGAGAGCAACAGCAGCAGCAACCGCGGGCGCAGGTCACCACCTCCTCGGCAAAGACTGTGCAGCAGCTCCAGCAGCGCCAGGTGCAGCGGTCCGGGGAAAAGATCGGCCGCAACGAGGCATGTCCGTGTGGCTCCGGGAAGAAGTACAAGCGGTGCCACGGCGTTCCTGGGGCCGAGCCGCTGGCCTGAGGACCCGGCAGGGTTACAATTCCCGGCTTACCGCCAAACGAGGGGGCGCTGTGGACGAGGCCGAACAGACGTTGCTTGAAGCGGCTTCGGCGGCGCTGGGAGAGACTTCGGTTGCCCTCGACGACGCGGCCGAGGTGGTCGAGCAACTCGAAGCAGCCGAGGACGGGCAGGGCGAGCTCACCTGGCGCTCCGCCACCCTGCGCACCTCCGACTGGTTGAACCCGCTTCTCGGAACGGCCAGTGGTCCTTTCGAGGCGGTCGCTACCGTCGCCGCTTTTGAGCCGTCCCTCATGCCGAGGACTTCGGTGCACCAGGGGATCGCTGCCGGTGTATCAGCCTTGGGGGCGCGAACGCTGGGGACCGGGTTGGAGCAGGTGATGAAAGCGATTCTCCCGCGACGCGCCGGGCTTCCGTTGAAGCTGACGGCGAGAGCCGTGGTTGGCGGTCTTGGTATCACCATGGCGAATCTGCCGGATCGCGATGATCGGGGACTGTGGCGAGCAGGGTCGAAGAGCGCAGGGCAGGTGTTGGCTGCGGTCTCCGCCTCCGGCGCCCTCTACGACGTCTCTACCGAGCTAAAGATGCGGTATCGCCGCGGGCGGACCGCCCAGCCCATTCTCAGCACCCTCGGCATCAGCGCCGCATTTGCCATCTGGGCAAAGCGCACCCTCGCCCATCGCAAGTCGGTGGTGCCGCGATGGCCGATCGAACAGAAAAACGAGTTCCCGATGGCACTCGGGGTTGGGTACGCGGTGTATGCCGTCGGCGCCGGCCTGGGTAAGGCATACGTCGGCTCACGAAAGGCGATGGTCGGCTACCTCGGCCCCGGCCCGTCGAAACGGGTGATCGGCGGCATCGCCAACGCTGCGCTGTGGACGGCCGGGGCGGTGACCGCGTATAACGCAGGGGTCGGTTATATCGGGCGAGCCAACGAGAACATCGAGCCTGCCTACGCCCTGCCCCCGGTATCGCCGCTCGTTTCCGGTAGCGAGCACAGCGTCTCGACGTTCGGTGATCTCGGCCTGCAGGGACGCCGCTACGTCACCGACGTGACCTCAAAAGCGCTCATCGAAGAGGTGATGGGCGAACCTGCCACCGCCGCACCGATCCGGGTTTACGTCGGATACAACTCCGAGCCCCTCTACCCCATGGGCCGTACCGAGATTGCCATGCGCGAGCTGGAACGCACCGGCGCCTTCGAGCGGTCGCATCTCCTCCTGGTTTCGCCGACCGGGACCGGCTGGGTGGACCAGACGATGATCGAGAGCGCCGAGTTCCTCACCAGGGGCGACATCGCAACCTGCGTGATCCAGTACGGCCGGTTCCCCTCGTTCCTGGCGGTGCAGAAGGTGGCCCTCGGCCGCCAGCAGTTCCGAGCCTTGCTGTGGAGCATTCGAAATCGCCTGGCGGGGATGGCTGAGGATCAACGACCCAAGGTCTACGTGTTTGGGGAGAGTCTGGGCGCCTGGGCGAGCTCGGATGTGATCATGTACCAGGGAGTCGATGGTTTCGACCACTACGGCATCGACAAGGCGCTGTGGGTCGGGCTTCCCGGGCTCGCCAAATGGTCCAGGAACGGGATGGCGTCCGGGCGGAGCGATCTGGTGCCGGAAGGAACCGTCGCCGTATTCGACCACCCGAGTGAAATGAAGCTCACCGCTGCGGAACGTCGTCGGCTCCGTGCCACCGTGTTGAGCCACCACAGCGATCCGATTGCGGTGATGTCACTCGACGTGATGATCGACGAGCCAGAGTGGCTATCAGGCGAACGCGGCCGCAACGTCCCCGACGACATGGAGTGGTTCCCCTTCGGCACCTTCCTCCAGGTAGGGATCGATGCCATGAATGCGATGGTGATGGTGCCGGGCGAATTCGGGTCCTTCGGCCACGACTACCGCGCCGATATGGCGGCTGCGGTCGCTACCGCCTACAACCTTCCTGCCACCGTCACCCAGTTGAAGTCGGTCGTTGAGTCCCTGGTGACGCTCGAGCTGGAGCGCGCCGATCGGATCACCGCCGCCAAGGCCGAGGATGCACCGGCACCGCCCGACTATCGGGGAACGCACCTCGAGGATGCCAGCACAGGAAAGCTCCGTGTCGAGGCCGGAGTGCCGCTGCAGGGGAAGCGCACCAGCGGCGCCCAGTGGCTGAAGGGCATGCTCGGCGAGGACAAATCGGCTGACATTCTGTAACCCGGTCGTGGCGGGAAAGGCATAGAGCGCGGTACGCTCCCCGACCATGGAACCGGCCGACCTTCGTGCCATGCTCGACGACCTTCGATCGCGCCTCGACGACGCGCGGAGGTTCCTTTGACGTTCCAGGCAAGGAAGCTGAGCTCGCCGAGCTGAAGGAACGAGCTGCCGCCCCCGATCTGTGGGCGGACCAGGATCGGGCGCTGGAGGTAACCAGGCGCCTGGCCGGCCACGAACAGATCATCCAGCAGGTTTCAGGGATCTCCGGATCGCTCGACGACGCCGAGGTGCTGATCGAGCTCGGTGTCGAGGAGGGTGATAGGGAAAGTCTCGATGAGGCAGCGGCTGAGCTGACCGCCCTGGGCACCACGATGGGCAGGCTGGAGCGTGAGACCCTCTTCTTTGGGCCGTACGACAACAGGACGGCCATCGTCTCGATCCATGCCGGTGCAGGAGGCGTCGACGCTCAGGACTGGGCGGAAATGCTGTTCCGGATGTACCTGCGCTATCTGGAGCGATCGGACCTCTCCGTCGAAGTGGACGAGTACCAGGTTGGCGAAGAAGCAGGGATCAAGTCGGCGACGATCACGGTTTCTGGAGATCACGCCTACGGATCGTTCGAAGGGGAGCGCGGCGTGCACAGGCTGGTGCGCATCAGCCCGTTTGATGCAAACTCGAGACGCCACACCGCCTTCGCCGGAGTCGACGTCATCCCCGAGGTCGACGTCGAGGAGATCGAGATCAACCCGGAGGATCTCCGCATCGACACCTATCGGTCATCGGGTGCGGGAGGCCAGCACGTCAACAAGACCGACTCTGCGGTCAGGATCACACACATCCCGACCGGCATCGTCGCGTCCTGCCAGGCAGAGCGGTCCCAAATCCAGAATCGGGCGAGGGCAATGCAGCTCCTTGCCGCCCGCCTCGCCGAGCGAGCCCGCCACGAGCAACAGGCCGAGGTCGACGCGATTCGGGGTGATCAGACCGAAGCCGGTTGGGGTCACCAGATCCGCTCGTACGTGCTCCAGCCGTACCAGATGGTCAAGGATCTGCGTACCAACCTCGAGGTGGGCAACGTCCAGGGGGTCCTCGACGGCGATCTCGACGCCTTCATCGATGAGTATTTGCAATGGAGACGGGCGAAGAAGAAGTAGCGAAGGGCAAACTGGAAACTGGGAACTCTCCGACTTGCGACTTGCGACTTGCGACTTGCGACTCTCCTAATCCACCGCCTAAAGCGAGTCTCTCAGTAACCTCAACCGGGCGCCGCCCAGTGGTGTTGAGGTGTCGCGCGATCTTCCCGAGGGTTCATGCTCCGACTCGAAAACGTGACAAAGGTCTACGACGGAGGTGTGGTCGCGGTCAAGGACGTCTCGCTCGACATCAACAAGGGCGAGTTCGTTTTCCTGGTCGGACCATCCGGTTCTGGCAAGTCGACGCTGATCCGGCTGATGATGCGGGACGACCTCCCTACCAACGGAGACATCTGGATCGCAGGGAAACATGCTTCCGACTTGTCGCCCTGGAAAGTTCCCCAGCTACGGCGCTCCATCGGCACGGTATTCCAGGACTTCAAGCTGCTGCCCAACAAGACCGTGTACGAGAACGTTGCTTTCGCTATGGAGGTCACCGGCAAACCACGGTCGGCCATCAACTCCCAAGTCCCCCAGGTGCTCAAGCTCGTCGGCCTGTCCGCAATGGCCGACCGCCCCCCGCGAAGCCTCTCCGGTGGTGAGCAGCAGCGGGTGTCGATCGCCAGGGCCTTCGTCAACCGACCGCTGATCCTGCTCGCCGACGAGCCGACCGGGAACCTCGACCCTGCAACGTCGGTCGGGATCATGCGCATTCTGGACCACATCAACCGGACAGGGACCACTGTGGTCATGGCAACCCACGACCACGCCATCGTGGACGCGATGCGGCGACGCGTCGTCCAGCTCGACCGGGGGAGGGTGATGCGCGATGAGAGCCGCGGCGTATATGGGAGCAGCAGCGTCGTCGAGGAGCCCGAGGAGCCGGTTGACCTGGCGGTGACCGACGACGACGGCACCACCAACCCTGCCTCGGCAGAGACGGTCCTCGACACCGACGAAAACCCGGCAGAGGGCACGCCCGACGACAAGGTCACGTCCGAGCCGACCGAGCTGGCCGCCACAGGAGATGCCGGATGACCGGCCTCTCCTATACGCTGCGCGAGGCATTCACCAACATCAGCAGGAACGGGCTCGTCGTGCTCGGTGCCGTGCTCGCCGTGTTCGTCTCGCTCACCCTCACCTTCGGGACCCTCGTGTTGGGGGAGGTCGTCCGGATCAATACCCTGCAATGGGCGGAGGACGTCAGGGTGAGCGCCTACATCCGCGACGACGTTTCGCCGAGCGGTATCGCCAGCATGCAAGCCGAGATGGAGTCGTGGTCGGAGGTCGACGAGGTCTTCTTCATGTCAAGGACAGAGGCTCTGGCGGAGGCCCGCGTCCTGCTGGCGAACCGGCCGGCTGCGCTCCGGGTGATCGAGGACGACCCGAGCATCGTGCCGCCTTCGTTGCGGATCAAGCCGGTGGATCCAGAGGACTATCAGACGATTGTGACCAGGGCAGAGGCCATGCCGGGGCTGCTGAAGGTCGAGTCCGCCGCTGAGGCGATCGACGGGATGATCTCGTTGCGCGATGGCCTCCAGATCATGACCCTGTTCCTCGCAGTCGCCCTCGGGATCGCAGCCGTTGCTTTGATCGCCAACACGATTCACATGGCGATCTACTCGCGCCGCGAGGAGATCGAGATCATGAACCTGGTCGGGGCTTCCAACTGGTTCGTCCGCACACCGTTTCTGCTGGAGGGAGCGTTCGAGGGTTTCGTTGGGGCGGGTCTTGCCGTGCTTGTTGTGGTCGGGGGCATCCGTATCGCATCGAATCAGCTCACCGATCTCCCGGATTTCGTCAACATCGCGATCCAATCCGACTACATCGTTCGTAATGGGGCACTCGTGCTGATCTTCGGGGTTGTCGCTGGCCTCGTTGGCAGCGGATTGAGTCTGACGGTTCACAAGTACCTGCGGACATGAGCCCGACGCGGCGGTTGGCCGCCGTCCTGACCACCTTCGTTGTCATCATCGCAATCGTGCCCGTCGCCACCGCCGACGATCTGAATGACCAGCTCGACGACGTGACACACCAGATCGATGCCCTCGCCGGACAGATCGACTCTGCCACAGCCAACAGCTCCCGTCTCGCCGCAGATGTCAGGGCAGCGGGGGGGCGTATGGATGAGGTCGTCGGTGCCCTTGATGCCCTCGGTGACGAGCTAGGCCTGGTCAGGGCCCAGCTCGTGGTCAAGGAGGGGGCGCTCAGGGAGGCGAGAACCGGGCTGTACGAGCAGTACCAGGTGTTGGCGATCACTCGCGGCGAGCTTGCCGAGGCTCGGGCCGGCGCCGCAGCATGGGCCGTTGAGACCTACATGTCCGCGGGCAGCGGGGTGCCGGAGATCGCTTTTTCGGCCAAAGCCTGGAACGACCTGATCGTCGGTATCGGATATCTGGAGCGCGTGACCGAGAGTGGGGCGCTGACCGCACAGCGATTCGAGGTCCTGCTCTCCGACGAGGAAGACACAGGGATCGAGATCGAAGCGACGGAAGCCGCGTTGGACGAAGAGGTCGTCTCGCTCGATGCGACCCGCGCCGAGATGGAACGAGTCCAGGGCGAACTGGATGCCAAGCGCGTCGAGCTCGAGGTCGAGCTGGAGCGACAGCGGTCGCTGTTGGCGGCGGTGGAGGCGCAAATCGCCGAGCTCGAAGGCGAGCTGGTCTCGTTGGAGAAGGAAGAGGACGGCATCAGGTCGTTGATCGCCGCCCGGGCCACGAGCGGGGGACCGAAACCCGGTCGGCTGTTCCGTCCCGTCCCCGGTGTCATCGAGTCCGGGTTTGGGCCCCGCTTCCACCCCATTCTCGGCTACTCGCGAATGCACAATGGACTGGACATGCACTGCCCGTCTGGTGATCCGATTGTGGCGGCGGAAGCGGGGACGGTGATCTTGGCGGGGAACAAGGGTGGCTTCGGCAAGACGACGATGATCGATCACGGCGGTGGCATCGTCACGCTGTACGCCCATCAGTCGAGATTCGCGGTCTCCACCGGTGACACCGTCGGCGCCGGCCAACTCATCGGAGAATGCGGGTCGACCGGGCTGTCGACGGGTCCTCACCTGCATTTCGAGGTCAGAGTCAACGGCGAGCCGGTGGACCCGGCGGATTACCTCTAACGGGTGATCCTTGCCGGCCGCCTCGCAGTACGCTCGCCGGGCATGGCTGAAGGTCGCAAGGTCGTAGGGAGTAATCGCCGGGCACGCCACGACTACGAGGTGCTGGACACCTTCGAGGCGGGGATCGTGCTCAAAGGGTCCGAGGTGAAGAGCCTGAGGGCCGGGCAGGTGCAGCTCAAGGATGCGTTCGCCTCACTGCACAACGGTGAGCTGTGGCTGGAGCATCTTCACATCGGCCCCTACAGCCACGCTCTGGTCGACGCCCATGAGCCGGAGCGGCGAAGGAAGCTGCTGTTGCACCGAAGGCAGCTCGATCGGCTTGCCGGCAAGGTCAACGAACAGGGCCTGACGCTGGTGCCGCTTCAGATCTACTTCGTCCATGGCCTGGCCAAGGTCGAGCTCGCCCTGGCAAAGGGCAGGAAGACCTACGACAAGCGAAAGAAGATCGCCGACAGGGAGCAGCAGCGGGAGATGGATCGCGCCCGCAGGCGCTAGCCCATTTGCTCCCCCCTGCGCTTTTCCGCGACGACACGCGCCTCGTGGCGATCTTCGATCGACCATCCTTCTGCGTAAAGACGAAGGTCGAGGCCGGGGACCAGATCGGGGGCTTCGCCTTGTTCCAGGAGATAGGGCAGCGGGGGACGTTGGTGGCGATCCAGGTTACGTTGGGTGGCGATGGCGAAGGCGAGCAGGCCACCGTCGCTGAGATGGGCAACCAGCGTAGGGAACAGCCCTCGATCGAGGTAGTGCACGACCAAGACGAGATCCCACGGGCCCTCCGGGAACAGATCGGTCTCGAGGTCGCTGTCGATGGTGGTGATTCGCTCATCGTCGACATGGGACAGCGCCACCGGCGAGAAGTCGACGAGGGTGACTTCCCAGCCCCGATCCGCAAGCCACACGCTGTTTCTGCCGCTGCCGCCGGCGACATCGATGGCTCGCCCGCCGTCGGGAAGCAGCGGTGCGAGCCCGACGGTCACGAAAGCGGACGGCATGCCCGGTCTGTCCTCGTCGCGGTAGCGCTCGTCCCAGACTTCGCTGCTCATCGGGCCAGAGGCTATCGAAGCCGGGAGCGGTACAATGGATGGAAGAACGCGTCTCGCGTTCCCCTTCGGGGGTGACATGGTTTCGACCGTGAGGGTTGAGGCGCCGGAAGCGAGCCGAGAGCCCCGGAAACCTCGTTAAAGAGCCGGGAACAACCATAAGTGCCGAAGACAACTTCGCACTCGCTGCCTAACTAAGCGGCGTGTCCGACCGGAGGGTGCCTGCCTCGCCGGACCCGGGCATTGCAATGCAGGATGCCCCCGCCGGGGTGCCGGGACCGGCGGGGTAAGACACTTCCGGCTAGGGCCCAGGAGGAATTGCCGACGGCGTCTCCAGGGTTCCGAAAGCTCGCTGTCGGCTGCGCTCGGAGATGCCGACGCTGAAACCTCATGGGACGGGGGTTCGATTCCCCCCACCTCCACCGCTCGGTTCTCTCGCGTCGTATGTGTCTCGGTATACCGCCACGGTATGTCCAGACACGTACGACGACCGCCGACACACGGCCTGTCGTAGAGTCTGTCCGTGACGAACTGCACCTCCTGCGGCAAAGACAACGTCGAAGATGCAGTTTTCTGTGCCTACTGCGGCACCTCCCTTGCTACGACGACAACCGAGGAGCGACGGTTCCTCACCATCCTGTTCGCCGACCTGGTCGGGTTCACCGCCGAATCGGACGAAGCCGACCCCGAGGATGTCCGCGCCCGGCTGTTGCCCTATCACCAGCGGGTCCGCGAGGAGATCGAGCGCTACGACGGCACGGTAGAGAAGCTCATCGGCGACGGTGTGATGGCCGTCTTCGGGGTCCCGACGGCCCATGAGGACGATCCGGAGCGGGCGGTTCGGGTCGCCTTGCGCATCCAGGCCGCGGTCGAGGAGATGAACGAAGAGCATGAGGGCCTCGACCTATCGGTGCGCATCGGGGTCAACACCGGTGAGGCCATGGTCACCACAGGGGGGCAGGGGGAGCACATCGTCGGCGACGTGGTCAATACCGCTTCCCGCCTCGAATCCATTGCACCGCCGGGTGGAGTCGTCGTCGGTGAGACCACCCACCGCGCCACCGAGCTGCTCATCGAGTACGGGGACATGGACCCAGTCGAGGTGAAAGGCAAGTCCAAGCCACTGGCGGTGTGGCGGGCGATCCAGCCCAGAGGCCGGTACGGCGTCGACGCCGCGGTGCGGGCGCCGACCCCGTTCCTGGGGAGGGACTCGGAGATGAAGCTGCTCACCGAGACCTACCGGCGCGTGATCGATGACGGAACCCTCAAGCTGGTCACGATCGCCGCCGCCCCCGGGGTGGGCAAGTCGCGGCTGGTCAATGAGTTCTGGCAGTGGGCAGACGACCAGCCCGAGATCGTGTGGTGGCGTCAGGGCCGCAACCTGCCCTACGGCGAGGGGATCACCTTTTGGGCGCTCGGGGAGATCGTCAAGGGACAGGCGGGGATTCGGGAGTCGGACAGCCCGGCTGTCGCACAAGAGAAGTTGGAGACGGCGCTGGAGGCACTCACCACAGACGCCACCGACCGTGAGTGGCTGGCCGGCCAACTCGGCCCTCTGGTGGGCACGGAGAGCAGTGTGCACAGCGGTGATCGGTCGGAGGCATTCACCGCGTGGCGTCGATTCCTCGAAGATCTGGCCGCCGTGCAACCGCTGATCATGGTCATCGAGGATATGCACTGGGCGGACGGAGCTCTGGTCGAGTTTCTCGAGGACCTGCTGGTGTGGTCGGCGGATGCGCCGATCATGGTCATCTGTACCGCCCGCCCCGAGCTCTATGAAGCACACCCGGCGTGGGGAGGCGGCCAGCGGAACTCGACGACGATCTCGTTGACACCATTGACCGACGACCACATTGCCAGGCTGCTCTCCGCCTTGCTCGAGCAGGCGGTCCTGCCCGCAGATACCCAGCGTGCCTTGCTCGAACGCGCCGGCGGGGTTCCCCTGTACGCCGAGGAGTTTGTTCGCATGCTCAACGACCGCGGGATGTTGCACGGCCACGCCCAACTCGACGAAGTCTCACAAGAAGCCATCCCCGTCCCCGAGACGGTGCAGGCGCTGATCGGCTCCCGCCTCGACCTGCTGTCGGAGGAGGAGAGCCGTGCCATCGAAGACGCCTCCGTCGTGGGAAAGGTGTTCTGGGAAGGCGCTCTCACCGCCACCGGCGGGAGTGGCGACCTGCGTGCTGCCCTGCGCCAACTGGTGACCAGAGATTGGATCCGGCCGGTGCGCAACTCCTCGGTGGAGGGCGAGCAGGAATATGCCTTCTGGCACGCCCTCACTCGCGACGTCGCCTACGGCAGAATCCCGCGAGCAGCGCGGGCGCGAAAACACCAGACGGTGGCAGAGTGGATCGAATCGAGCACTGGTGACCGGGCGTCGGACCATGCCGAGCTGCTCGCTCATCACTATGTGAGTGCTCTCGAGATCGCCAGGGCCGCCGGCCAGTCGGACACCGCCGAGCTCGAGCGGCAGGCGGCCCGCACCTTGTCCATGGCAGGAGAGCGGGCGCTCCGCCTCGATTCGACTCGGGCGTACCGCTACTACCAGCGAGCCCTGGATCTGATGGAGGAGGATGATCCGGCGCGTCCGATGGTCATGATCAAGACGGGGCAAGCCATGGCAGATGCGGCGATCGGCTCGCCGCTCGAGACGTACGAGGAGGCGGCCGAGCTCGCTCTGGCGAACGATGACCGCATCACCGCCGGTCATGCGCTGAGGCTGGTGAACATGTCTCGATGGTTTGCGTTCGGTACCGGTGCCGGCACCGACAAACTCGACACAGCCATCGAATTGCTCGAGGCCGAGTCGGCCTCGGAGCAGCTGGCTGAGGCCTATATCACCCGGGCAGGCAACTACATGATGAGCGGCGACCTCAACGAGCAGCTTGCCTGGTCGGAGAAGGGCATCGCCCTGGCCGAGGAGCTCGAACTCAACGATATCCGCGGACGTGGGCTGTCCGTCAGAGGTATCGCCCGGTTCCATCTCGGCGACGTCGAGAGCGGCATGGTGGATCTCCGTGAGTCGCTCTCGATCGCCGAGGCCGAGGCTGCGACCGCTCACCGTCTCAATACCGCCTTCGTCAACCTCGCCGACCACACCTGGACAGCGGTCGGGCCGGCCGCGGCGAATGAGATCTATCAAAGCGGTATCGAGCGGGTGCAGGCGCGTGGTGCAGACGCTTCGTGGGGAAAAGCGGAGACGATGTGGACCAACTGGGATCTCGGGGACTGGGATACCGTGCTCGCCACCGCCGACGGCCTGGTCGGGCAATGGGGCCAGGAGTCGGTTCAGTATGTGCCGTGGGCCAAGAGCTACCAGGCGGCCGTCCATGTCTGGCGTGGGGAGATCTCAGAGGCCGTAGCGCTGCAGGCCGACTATCTCGCCGCGCTCCGGGAAATCGGCGACCTCCAGCTCATCACCTCGGCCCTGATCACTGCGGCCAGGACGGAACTAGCCCGGGGCAATGCTGAAGCCGTCGAGCAGCTGCTCGACGAGCTCATCGAGCTCACCGAGGGCAAGTCGCCGATCTATCGCGGTCTCCACGTCACGGATTCGGTCCGGCTGCTGCTCGCCGTCGGTGCCAAGGACAAGGCCGAGGTTTTGGCTTCTGCATCTGGAGCGCCTGGTATTCGCCAGGAGATCAGCCTGGCCGCCGCACAGGCCATGTTGACTGAGGCGGAAGGTGACAACGAGACGGCGCTGCTGATGTACGAGCAGGTCGCTCGAGACTGGGCCGACTACGGCCACGTCCTGGAACATGCCTTGGCCCTGTACGGGGCAGGGCGGTGCCTGGCGGAGCTGGGGCGACTCGACGAGGCGGTCGGCCGATTGGCCGAAGCCAAGACTCTGCTTGCGGGCCTGGGCGCGCTGCCCACGATCGAGGAGATCGATGGGGTCGCCGAGCAGGCAGCCGCGTTGTAGCCGGACCGGCCGGCGTGGGACACTAGGGCCGGCAACAAGGAGGTAGCGATGACGGCGACAACGCCGGGCCTGGTGTGTGCCCACCACCACCTCTACTCGTCGCTGGCCAGGGGCATGCCGCCGCCTCCCAAGACTCCGAGCAACTTCCAGGAGATCCTGGAACAGATCTGGTGGCGCCTCGATGCCGCCCTCGACCTGGAGATGATTCGCTGGTCGGCCAAACTCGGCGCACTGGAGGCCCTCGAGTCCGGGACGACCGCGATCGTCGATCACCACGAGTCGCCGAATGCGATCGAGGGCAGCCTCGACGTCATCGCCGAGGCCTGTGCAGAGGTCGGGGTGCGGGTGCTGTGTGCATACGGCATCACCGATCGCCATGGCGTGGAAGGGGCAAAACGGGGTCTCGAGGAGAACGAGCGGTTCATCAGCGCCGGCGGCAACGGCCTCGTGGGTGTCCACGCCGCCTTCACCTGTAGTGTTGAGTCCCTGCACTCGGCGGCCGGTCTGGCCGACGGGCTCGGTGTCGGCGTCCACATCCACGTCGCAGAAGGTGTCGGTGACATCGATGCGGTCACTCGACTCGACGGCCTCACCAACGACGACTGGCTGCTCGCCCACTGTGTCCATCTCCCCACCGATCACACGTTGCGGGGCACCATCCTGCACAACCCGATGTCGAACCTGAACAACGCGGTCGGTTACGCCGAGCCTGCCCGGTTCGCCAACCCGGTGGCCCTCGGCACCGACGGCATCGGCGGCAACGTGCTCGAATCCTTCCGCCTCGCTTACGTGATGCAGCGCTCCGTGGACGTCACCGCGGGCCCTGACACCGCATGGAGCTGGCTGGAGACCGGATGGGAGATTATGCCGGAGGCTCGCAACGATGTGGTCACCTGGTCCTACGACCCGATGGACCCGTGGCACATCGCCTTTACCCCCGGAATTCGTCCATTGGAAGTCAAGGTCGATGGCGAGGTGATCTACACCGACGGTGCCCCGACCAGGGTGGACGCCGCAGAGGTGAGAGCCAGGGCCGCAGAGCAGGCCGAACGCCTGCACGCCAGGCTGTGACAGGCTAGGAGAGCGATGGGCGACCGTTTCCAACCGATCTCGATGGAGGACCTGACGGACTGGGTCTTCGACGAGCTCGAACAGAAGGACCAGATCTTCGGAGTTCCAACATCGGCCATCTTCACGCCAAGCCTCGACGACCCGTTTCGCATCGAGAAGTACGGCGTGCAGATGGACACCCCGTTCGGCGTCGCCGCCGGGCCGCACAGCCAGATGGCACAGAACATCGTCGTCTCCTGGCTGGTGGGTGCCCGCTTCCTCGAGCTGAAGACCGTGCAAACCCTCGACGAGCTCGAGATCAACAAACCCTGTATCGACTGCCAGGACGAGGGATACAACGTCGAGTGGTCCCAGGAGCTCAAGGTGCACCAGTCCTTCGACGAGTACCTGCGGGCCTGGGTGCTGATCCATGCACTCCACCACAAGCTCGGGTTCGAGACCCCCGCCCCCGGAATGATCTTCAACATGAGCGTCGGCTACAACCTCGAGGGCATCCTCGAGCCAAACGTCCAGTGGTATCTCGACGTGATGCGCGATGCCTCCGACTACCTCCCCGCCTACATCGACATCGTCGCCAAGCGCTACCCGGCGATCGCAGACGTCGACATCCCGAGCGAAATCTCGAACACGATCACCCTCTCGACGATGCACGGCTGCCCGCCCGACGAGATCGAGAAGATCATGATCTATCTGCTCGAGGAGCGGGGCCTGCACGCTTCGGTGAAGGTCAACCCGACGCTGCTCGGAGCCGACCGGGTGCGCGGCATCGTCAACGACGAACTGGGATTCGACGACATCCCGATTCCCGACGAGGCCTTCGGCCACGACCTGATGTACGTCGATGCCGTCCCCATGTTCCACAACCTGCGACGCGTCGCCAGAGAGCACAATCTGACGTTTGGCCTCAAACTCAGTAACACGCTCGAGGTCGACAACTGGCGGACGGTCTTTCCGGATGATCCGATGATGTACCTGTCGGGGAGAGCGCTGCACCCGGTGACCACCAACCTGGCCAACCTGCTCAACGAGGAGTTCCGCGGCGACCTGCTGTTTTCCTACGCCGGGGGCGCAGACGCCTTCAACGTCGCAGAACTGCTTGCCGGCGGGATGAAGACGATCACGACCTGCTCCGACCTGCTCAAGTCCGGCGGGTATCTGCGTTTGATCCAGTACCTGGAGCAGGTTCGCGATGCTGCAGACAAGGTGGGCGCCAGCGACATCACCGACCTGATCGCCCGCGCCGCGGTGACGGACGAACGGTTCGATGGGTTCGCCAATGACCTGCGCTCCTCGGCGCTCACCGACACCGGGCTCAACCTCAGCGTTGAGGCGTGTCAGCAGCTTGGCGAGATGTTGCGCACCAGGACCAACGGCGAGCCGATCGTCTCCCTCATTGCCACCTGGGCAGACGAGGCCGATTTCGACGACGTCCGGCGTGAAACCCTGGTCGCGCAGGCCATCAAGGTCATGACCCGGCTCAACCTGCGGGCCTATTCCGATGCGGTGCGCACCGACTGGCGCTACCAGAAAAGCTCCTTCCGCATGGATCGGTCAAAGACCGACCGCGAGCTCCACCTCTTCGACTGCATCGAGGCCCCGTGTGTCGACGAGTGTGCTGTTGATCAGCACGTCCCCGCCTACATGCGGGCTGTGCGCGAGGGCAATCTGCTCGAGGCCACACAGATAACCCGTGAGGACAACCCGCTGCCGTCGATCCTCGGCCGGGTCTGTGATCACCTGTGTGAGAACACCTGCGTGCGGACCCATTTCGACCAGCCGCTCGCCATCCGCCAGATCAAGCGTTACATCATGGACCGCGAAGAGACGCCGGTGATGTTCCCGAGGACGGACCGGGCCAACAGCAGGGTGGCGATCATCGGTGCCGGCCCTTCGGGTCTGGCTGCAGCTCAGGGTCTCGGCTACGCAGGGTTCGACGTCACCATCTTCGAGACTCAGGCGTATTCGGGAGGAATGGTCGGGGGAGCGATCCCCAAGTACCGGCTGCCGGACGCCCAGATCGCACAGGACATGGCGATCCTCGACGAGCTCGGTGTCGACATCCGGTACGGCAGCACAGCCGGTGTCGACTTCACCCTGTCGAGTCTCCGCGGTGACGGCTACGACGCCGTGTTCATCGCCGTTGGTGCCCAGCTGGCCAAGGAGCTTGGTTTTGCGGGCGAAGAGAGCGACGATGTCGTCTCCGGCATCACCTTCCTGCGCACGGTGCGCGAAGAGCGCCCGATGCCGATCGGGGATCGGGTCGGTGTGATCGGGGCGGGCGACACCGCCATGGACTGCGTACGTTCGGCCCTGCGGGTCGGTGCCTCCGAGGTTTCACTCATCTATCGCCGCACCATCGACCAGATGCCCGCCGACCCCGAGGAGATCCACGCCTGCATCGAGGAGGGGATCAACATCATCGAGCTGGCCAATCCGGTCGGGCTGGTGGTCTCGGACAACAGGCTCGAGGCACTGCGGTGCACCAGAACCGAGTACCGCGGCGATCGGGACGCCTCTGGGCGCAAGATCCCGTTCGACGTTCCTGACTCCGAGTTCGAGATTCCCCTCGACACCTTGTTGCTGGCGATCAGCCAGCACTCCGTTCTCGACTTCTTCGGCGACGACGTGCCCGAGCTCACCGACCGCGGCTACATCGCTGTCGACGAGTCCTTCGAGACGTCGGTGCCAGGGGTGTATGCCGGTGGCGACGTGGCCGCGGACGGCCCATCGTCGATCGTCAGGGCGGCCGCAGACGGCAAGGCGGTCGCCGAGGCCATCGTTGCTGCCCTCGGGACCCCGGAACCCGATCGGGCGGCTTCGCAGCCGGAATTCGATCTCCACGAACTGGTGATCCGCCGCTCGCGGCGCGAGTACCGGGTCCCCATCGAGCATACGTTGCTCGACCAGCGCTCCGGCATGGACGAGACCGTGATCGGCTACACCGACGAGCAGGCGGCAGAGGAGGCGGGACGCTGCATCGATTGCGACGTCATCTGCAGCCTATGCGTCGGTGTGTGCCCGAATATGGCGCTGATGACCTACGAGATGGATGCGGTCCGCTTCGACGTTCCTGTGCTCGACGCCGACGGTCACCGTACCGGGACCGCTCCCTTTGTCGCCGACCAGCAGTATCAGATCGCCGTGCTCACCGACTTCTGCAACGAGTGTGGGAACTGCGTCACCGCCTGCCCGACCTCCGGTGTGCCCTACCAGGACAAACCCCGCCTCTACCTCAACCGCGATGAGTTCGACGGTGAAGACGACAATGCCTTCATGATGTTCGCAGACGGCAGCATCGAGGCACGATTCGCCGGCGAAACCCACCGCCTCAGTCGCAACGGCGCCATCGAATACGCGGCACCCGGTGTGAGCGCCACCTTGGATCGTGACACCTTTGCGGTCATCGAGGCATCGGTCGATCGCGATGGCATCTCGCTGCAGCCGGCCGCCGTCATGTACACCCTGTTGCAAGGGGTCGCCGGGTCGATGGGCCACCTGCCCCTGGTCCCGTTGGCGGGTGCAGCCACCGGGTCTTTCGTGACCGATCCGGAGCTCTGAGCCGCTCATGATCGCCGGTTACTCAGGCACTCCGCTCAGTCGCAAGCTCGGTATCACGACCGGCGTTCGGGTCGGGACGTTCGGCGCTCCGCCGTCGTTCGCGGACCTGCTCGACCCGCTGCCGACGGGAGCAAAGCTCGTCCGGTCGCCGCGAGCGCCGTGTCCGGTCCTCGTGGTCTTCGCCACCACCTCGGCCGAGCTGGAATCGCGATTCACCAGGGCCGTCGGATTGCTGGCATCCGATGCGGGCCTATGGGTGGCTTGGCCGAAGAAGACGTCCAGGGTCGAGACCGAGATCGACTTCGACGCGGTGCAAACGTTGGGGCTGGCGGCCGGCCTCGTCGACAACAAGGTGGCCGCCATCGACGCCACCTGGTCAGGCCTCAGGTTCGTGGTGCGCACCAAGGACCGCCAGGGCTGGTCAGGACCCTCCTAGCAGGGGCGGGACCTCGACTACGACCGCGGTATCACCACGACGCGGTCGATATCGGGGTCGGAGACGACCTGGGTGGTGAGGTCCCTGGCGGCTTCGATGTCATCCGATCCGACCTTGGTCACGGCAACAACGATTCTGGCGTTGGCAGGAATGTCCTTCAATCCCCCGGCAGCGCTGGTCAGCACCTGCGCCACGTCGCGCGTACCCAGGTGGTAGGTGAGCGGCCGCCCCAGGATGGCTGCCACCCGTTCCGGCCGGTGACAGGCGGTGGCGATCGAACGTCCGATGGCATCGATGGCGGTGACGACGACGACAACGGTCGATGCGGAGGGAATGACCGGCTCGAACTGAGAGGGAGCCTTGAGTGACCGGCCCCTGGCACCGTCGGCCTCGACAAGGACATAATCGGCCGACGTAGACGAGAACATGACGTTGACCTCTGCGGGGGAAGGCCCCGTCATCTTCGATTCCGACTCGCGATGCACGACGTACACCAGCCCTCCGCGTTCGAGATTCGCCTCGACCGCTCCCATGGGGTCGACCACCGGGGACTCGACCTGATCGGCGCCCATCTTCGTGGTGGTGGTGATCACGACGCGGTGCCCGGCGTCTGCCAGCTCGTGACCGAGCCGGACCATCAGCGTGGTCTTTCCGCCTGCGCCGACGAACGAGACCAACTCGTGCCCGCCCAGGCCGAGTCGATCTGTCAACGATTCCACGTCATCACCGCCTCGAGGACCCCACCGGCTACGGAGAGGGATTTGTCCGAGATCTCAAAACATGCCGCTACCTGTGCCCTCGGATCGATATCGGCAATCTTGAGGCCATTCTTCACCGGGCCGGGGGCGATCAGGCCGCGGACCACCCCGGCGATCGGCGCCGGAAGCCGGGTTGCACCGATCCGGCCGAGGACCTGGTGTGCGGTGACCAGATCACCGATCTCGACGTCCCACACCACGTCGCCGTCGGCGGTGGCCCGCAAGACACGAGCAGAGGACACCCCGCCCACCAGGCCGGGGACTCCGGTATCGGCTTGCGCCGCACCTTCCCAGATCACCCGCCCAAGGTGCGGTCCCCTGTTGGTCTCGACCACCGCGTCACAATGCTCACCGGCGACAAAGCCGGGACCGAGGCCGACGACCAGCGGCGCCATGTCCCGGCTGGTGTCGAGAGGCTGCTTGGCCAGTCGGGCGTCGACGACGATCGACACCGGGGTCGGGAACTGCGCCATGGTCTCGCTGACCAGCACCGCGACCGCATCGGCGCTGGCCGCCACGGCGTCGTCGGGGGTGTCGACGAGGACCGCCCTGACATCCTCGACAACGGTGGTTCCCTCGGTAACCGCCGTGGAGAACGCAACGGTGCGCCGCACCGTGAGCGGCCGCGGGATCTCGAGCACGATGACGGGAAAACCCGCTCGGTTGAGCCGCCATGCCGTGCCCGTCCCCAGATCCCCTCCACCACGCACGACGACGAGGTTCTCCGGCATCACTCGTCTTCTTGAACGACTTCCGACCGGGTCTCTTTGATGATCTCGGAGAGGATCGACACCGCGATCTCCTGGACGGTCTCGGCGCCGAGCTCGATGCCCACCGGCACGTGGATCCGATCAAGGTCGGCCTCCTCGACGCCCCCGGCGACGAGCTGCTGTTTGGTGGTGATCCAGCGCCGCTCACTGCCCATGACGCCGATGTATCGAGCGGGGGTCTCCAGCAATCTGGGGATGGCGTCCACATCGATGTCGACGCTCCTGGTTACGAGCACAACCGACGTGTCCTCGGTGACCGGCGCCTCGGCGAGGGCAGCGGCAACAGAGCCGGCGATTCGCTCGTCGGCATCGGGCAGCGCCTCTTCGCCAACCCGTTCGGCCCGGTCGTCGCTGGCGATCGTTCGGTAGCCGAGCCAGTGGGCGAGGTCGACGACTGCCGCACCGACGTGACCGATGCCGATGACAAAGACGGTGTGTGGGGGCATGTAGGGCTCCAGGTAGACGGTCAGCTCGCCACCGCAGACGCCGGGGTCTCCCCGATCGGGGTTGACGAGTGCGTATGTCTCGAGGCGAGTCTTGCCGGTGCGCAGCACGTCGAGTGCGTCTTGGATCACCCGTGACTCCAGTTGGCCACCACCGATGGTTCCCGACTGCTCGCGTGCGGAGTAGATGAGCATCTTGGTGCCGGCATGGCGTGGCACCGATCGCCTGGTGGCCACGACGGTGACGAGCGCGACGGGCCGTCGCTCGGCGACGGCTGCCGACAGCTCGGCGAGCAGCCCTTGATCTGGTGTCACGACTCGATCACACCGATTGCAAGCCGCGCCACACCCGTTCCGGGGTGAGCGGAATGGCGTCGATTCTGGCGCCGGTGGCGTCGGCGAGGGCGTTCCTGATCGCTGGTGCAACCCCATCCTTCGGGATCTCGGCGATGGCTTTGGCTCCGAACGGCCCGCTCTTCTCCATGGTCTGGACCAGGATGGCTTCGATGTCTGGCATTTCGTCGGCGCGGTAGATCTTGTATGGGCCGAACCTGGCGTTGACCATCGCCCCGTCGCTGTCGTACACCATCTCCTCGCAGTGGCCGTAACCGAGGGCCTGGATCATGCCACCCTCGACCTGGCCCGAGGCCGTCACCGGGTTGATCGGCACCCCGCAATCGACGGCCATGACCAGCGAGATGACCGTTAGCTGGCCGGTGTCTATGTCCACCTCGACCTCAGCGAACTGGGCTGCGTACGGCGGCGGCGACTCGGTAGATACGTACGACGCCGTCCCCATGATCTGGTGCTGTTGCTCCTGGTGCAGGCTGGACAGGGCGATATCCTCGATGCTCACCGAGCGCCCGTCCGTCGACCAGGCACTCCCGTCGTGCAGGTCGATGCCACCGGCGGTGGTAGCGAGGATACGTGCGGCGCGCTCGACCACCTGGCGGCGTGCCTCTTCTGCGGCTCGTTTCACCGCCATGCCCGAGATGTAGGTGGTGCTGGAGGCATAGGCACCGGTATCAAATGGTGTCATGTCGGTATCTGCGGCGTAGATGAGGATGTCGTCGAGAGGAACTCCAAGCACCTCGGCGGCGATCTGGCCGAGCACGGTGTCCGCCCCGGTTCCCAGGTCGGTGGCGCCGACCAGGAGGTTGAACGAGCCGTCGTCGTTGATCTTGATGCTGGCCGCTCCCATGTCGAGGCCGGGGATGGCGGTGCCGTGCATGCACATGGCGAAGCCGATGCCCCGTCTGATGTGGGGCCGGTCGGAGGGGGCGCGCCATTCCGGATCGCTCCTGCGGTCCCAGCCGATGGCTCGCTGACCCTGTGCGACGCACTCCTCGAGGCCGCTGGATGTGATCACCGGCACCACCTCCACGTCGACGTCGCCCTCGCCGAGCAGCGGTGCGATATCGATCGGGTCGCCCACCGTGGTCCAGTTGAGGCGCCGGAACTCGATGGCATCCATGTCCAGGGCAGCCGCAATGTCCTCCATGTGCGCCTCGAGAGCGAAGAGTGCCTGCGGGGCCCCGTAGCCGCGGTAGGCGCCGGGAACGGGGATGTTGGTGTAGACCACATCGCAGCGGAAGCGCTTGTTCGGGCAGTTGTACGAACTGAGGCCGCGCAACCCTGTGACCATTTGCACGGTGAGCCCGTGGGTGCCGTAGGCGCCGGTGTTGGCGACGATGCGCATTTCCTGGGCGACGAGCCGACCGTCGTTGCTCACCCCGGTCTTGTAGGTGACGGTCTGGGGATGCCGGGTCCTGCTGGAGACGAACTCCTCGTGGCGGGTCAACTCGAGTCGTACCGGCTTGCCGGTCGCCATGGTCAGGTGGCCGACGATGTCTTCGATCAGCATCTCCTGTTTGACGCCGAAACCACCACCGATGCGTGGTTTGATGATGCGGATCTTCTTCACGGCGAGGCCGAGCAGTGGGGCCACCATCCGCCGGGTGTGGAATGGCACCTGGGTCGAGGTCCTGATCACCAGGCGCTCATCGCTGTCCCACCACGAGATGGCGATGTGGGGCTCGATCGGGGCAGGTTGTACCTGGTGCACCCGCAGCGTTTGCTCGAATACATGGTCGGCGCCGGCAAGGGCGGCATCGACGTCGCCGCTATCGGCGGCGATATGGTGGACGATGTTGCGCGAGGCATCGTGGGCGCCCTCCATATCGGCCTCGTCGTGGATCACCGGTGCGCCCTTGGCGAGGGCGTCGGACTCATCGAAGACTGCGGGCAGCACCTCGTAGGTGACGTCGATGAGGTCGATGGCGGCTTGCGCAATCTCGATGGTGTCGGCGGCGACTGCGGCGACCCGGTCGCCGACGAACCGGACCTTGGTGTCGAAGCTCACCTGGTCGTGAGGGAGGGGATTGGGGTAGCTCTGCCCGCCGGACGCGTACCGAACCCTCGGCACATTCTCGTGATGAAGCACGGCTCTCACCCCGTCGAGCTCACGGGCTCTGGAGTCGTCGATGGCAATGATCCTGGCGTGGGCGTGCGGGCTGTACAGCACCTTGGCGTACAGCAGGCCCCTTGTGTCGATGTCGTCGACGAAGGCGGGGTGGCCCTTCGCCAGTTTGAGTGCATCCACCTTCGGTTCCGGCTGGCCGACGACGCTGGTCTGCGGGACCTCGGGGCTGGGAACGATGCGGGGGGACAGCATGGGGAGACCGGCAAGATCCGCCGCTCCCTCATCGGCGAACAGGGGTTGGGTGAGTGGCGCCACCCGGGCGACGGCGACGTCCTCGACCGCATCGCCGCGCATGACGGCTGCGGCGCGCAGGATGGCGTGCACCGGTCGGATGTAGCCGGTCTCCCGGTCGAGGATCCCGGTGAGGGCGTCGCGCACCTCGGCTTCGGTTGGGTCCGGCTCGGTGTCAATCAGTTGTTTGGCGGCCAGGATCTGCGCCGGAGTCGAGTATCCCGATTGCATGGCTCCGCTCTCGATGAAAGCGGTTTGGATGGGATGGATGCTTCCCGGCTTGGCCAGGCCCTCGACGGTCTCGATCCGGTGTCCGTCGACCTGGGCGGCAAGCAAGATCTCCGCCGAGACCAGCTTTCCGTCCACGAGCACTGCCGCCGCGCCGGTCTCTCCGGTTTCGGCGCCGAACCGCACGCTGAAGAGCCCCTGTCTGCGCAGCACCCGGCGGAGCGTTTCGTGAGGCTCGCATTCGATCGTCATCGGCTCACCGTTGATGGTTACGTCGATCGTCATGAAGACTCGCCGACCGCGGCGATGACCCGAGCCGCCAGGGTCTCGGCGAGGTGGCGCCGGTAGTTGCTGGTGCCTCGGAAGTCTCCTGGAGGATCGATGGTGGGAAGCGTTCCGGCATCGGCGAGCACAGGAAACGCGGCGACGCCGGTCAGGGCCAGCAACATCGCCCCGTCGTCGGTGCGCCGCGCCACCGCCATCACGATCGGCCGATCGGCAGGGGTGCGCCCCGTCCGTTCGGCTGCGGCGGCCCCTCCACCCTCGATGGTGACACCGGTGATGATCCCGGGGTGCGGTGTGACCAGGTAGTCGGGTAGGGCGACCGTTTGCGGCCCGTCGCTGGTGGCGATGGTGACCGCCGTGTCATGGACGAGCAGGCCGGCAACCAGCTCGCTCTCCGGATCCCGTGTAGCGATGGTTCCTGCCAGCGTCGCCGCGTTGCGAATCGTGTTCGGGGCCTCGCGCCGGGCGAGGTCACGCAGGATCGGCGGAACCAGATCAGACTCGACGAGATCGCTGAGCCGTGCCATGGCACCGATGGCGATACGGTCGCCGTCGATCTCGATGGTGTCGAGATCGAGGTCTTGGAGGTCGACGACCACCGTTGCTACACCGGAGGGGATCAGCGATGTGCCCCCGCTGAGCACGGCGGTCCCGTCCGACTCCAGCAGGGAGAGGGCGTCTGTGAGCGTTGTCGGTCGGTGGTAGGCGCGGATCACGGTCGGGATCGCTCCTCTCGGACGCGCAGGGCCGATTTTCGCACACTCTACCGATGCCGGTGTACGCATCAGGATTGGAGCGAACGGCCCATCAAGGTTTGTCTGCCACCACCGATCATTGACTATGACGCGTTGGGCATTGCTCGTGCTCCCGGCGGTCCTCGTCACCGCCTGTGCGACCGCTCGCGCCGAAACCGGCGATTGGGTCACCGAGCTCGAGGCGACCATCGCGACCAGTTCCACGATGGGGGTCGTCGAGACGGCAGCGGCCCCCACCGAAGCGGCGACGGTCGTAGCTCGAGGCATTGCCGTCGACGTGGTACCCGGTGTTCCCATTTCGCGACCAGCCGGGTTTCCTTCGATCGATGAGCTGGAGCCGCTCGTCGGAGCATTGCAGATGCCGCATCCGCATGCGCGAATATCGAGTTCCCTCGCCGCGGTGGATGGACTCGAAACACTGCTGGCACAAGGGCTGGATGCGGATCAGCTCAACCAGCAAATGACCATCACCTACTTCGATGGGCTCATCATCTGGGACGCACCGACGGGATATCGCCAGATCGCGGTGCCGGGCTTCCCGATGATGTATCCGGGGGAGGACGGAAAATGGCAGGAGGTGATGGGTTTCGAGTGGCCGGTGTTCGGGCCACTCCCCGATTGGTCGATGGCACAGAGCGCCGCAGTCCTGGTGCTCGACGCCGAACCCGAGATCGTGGCCTACGAGCGGGTGGCTGACACGGCGACCGTTCGTTTGACCCTTGCCACCGGCAGGGACCGAGTGGACGTCTGGCTCGATGAGACCGGGGCAGTGCTGCGTATCGTGCAGGACTTCACCGGGCCCGATGGCCGATCCCGCTGGCTCGGCGTGTGGGATGTGGAGACACTGTCGCCCGAGCTCAGCGGACCACTCCCGTTCGATCCGGACTCGTTGGGTAGCGATCAGTAGCCCTGGTCGTCTCCGGCGAAGCTCTACTGTTGGCGCCCGTGAGCAGCCTTCTCGTCAAACACGCCACCGTGCTGGCGACGATGGATGAAACGGGCACCGAGATCGATGATGGTGGCCTGTATGCGGTAGACGGATGGATCGAACAGGTCGGTCCCACCTCGAAGCTCCCTACCGGTGCCGACGAGGTGCTCGATCTCTCCGGCCACGTCGTGCTGCCAGGGCTGATCAACACCCACCACCACTTCTATCAAACGCTGACCAGAGCGGTACCCGGCGCTCAGGATGCCGGCTTGTTCGACTGGCTGCGAACCCTGTATCCGATCTGGGCCCGTATGACTCCCGAGGATGTGCAGGTGTCCACCCAGGTGGCCCTTGCCGAACTCGCCCTCTCCGGTTGCACCACCTCGTCGGATCATCTCTACCTGTATCCCAACGGATCGTCGATGGGAGACCAGGTGGAGGCGGCGGAGGCGATCGGGCTGCGCCTCCATCTAGCCAGGGGATCGATGAGCCTGGGGGAGAGCGACGGCGGCCTGCCGCCGGACTCGGTCGTCGAAGACGAGGACGTGATCCTCGCCGAGACCCAGCAGGCAATCGAGGAGTTCCACGACCCGAAACCGGGTGCCATGGTGCGGGTCGTAGTGGCCCCATGTTCGCCGTTCTCGGTGTCGACCGACCTCATGCGCGAGGCCACCGATCTGGCCCGCACCTACGGCGTCCACCTGCACACCCACGTCGCCGAGACCCTCGACGAAGAGCAGTTCTGCTTCGGATTGTGTGGGATGCGCCCCGTCGAGCTGATGGAGGACCTCGGCTGGGCGGGCGAAGACGTGTGGTACGCCCACGGCGTGTTCGTCGACGAGGCAGAGATAAAGCGGATGGCAGCAGCGGGCACCGGTGTGGCGCACTGTCCAACGTCGAACATGCGGCTTGCCTCCGGGATCGCCCCACTGCGCGGCTACCTGGAAGCGGGCGTGCGTACCGGGCTCGGCGTCGACGGCTCGGCGAGCAACGACGGAAGCCATCTGCTTGGCGAGGCCCGTCAGGCAATGCTGCTCGCCCGGCTCGCCGCCGCAGGTGAGGAGGGCCCGCTGTTCTCGGCCCGGCAGGCGCTGCGGCTGGCAACGAGAGGGTCGGCGGCGGTGCTTGGTCGCGACGATGTCGGCTCTCTCCAGGCCGGAAAGGCCGCCGACTTCACTGCGATCTCGCTCGATCGCATCGAATACGCCGGAGCGTTGCACGACCCGGTGGCTGCCGTGCTCTTTGCAGCCCCTGTCACCGTCGACCACACCTACGTGCACGGGCGCGCCGTGGTGAGCGAGGGGGAGCTTGTTGGGATCGAGCTGCCGCCTCTCTTGGAGCGCCACAACGCGGCTGCGCGGCGCCTGCTGAACGGATAGCACGGTCCGGACCTGCCTGCCGCTTGTTGTGCGCCCGCTAGAT
>BTQG01000019.1:0-32221 GCA_036985755.1 Acidimicrobiia bacterium
TCAGCCATCAGCCATCGTTCACCGACCTCAGTGAGATCTGAAGACTGAGGACTGAGCACAGAACGACTCATATCGCGAAATCCTCGGCTATTCGGTCGCCGCTCGTATCCTCCAAGCCATGTCCACGTCGGCACAGCTCCCCCTTTGCGTGTACTGCGGAACTGCCCGGCCCGCCGACCGATCACAGTGCCCGAACTGCGGGCGACCGTGGATCGACGTAAGGGTGGGCGCTATGGCGAAATCAAGCGTGTCTGTCGCCGTCGGTGCCGCCGCCACGACGGAGACTCCGAATGTCTCGTCGATTCCGATCACCCCGGCGCCAGTAGATCAGCCCGATACCGACCAGCTCACCGTCGTCCTCGACGAAGACGACGACGAGGACGGGCGGGCCCCCCGGTTCCGGCGCGCCATCCCGATCGTGCTCGGTCTGTCCGCACTCGGCGTAATCGTCATGTTCGCGTTCGGGCTGCTCGATGGGAACCCGGAAGATCCTGCGCCGACGGCCACACAGGCCATCGCGACGACTCAGGCAACGGCTCCTTCCACCACCGCGCCCGCCCCCGATACGACGGCTCCGCCGCCAACCACCACCACCCCCACCACGACAATCCCTGCGCCGTCGTTGATCGGCGCGTCGGGAGACCCGGTGGTGACATCGCGACTCACCCTCAAGGCCGGCGGCATCGGCCCTATCGAGACCGGTACCCCCGCCGGGGAAGCCCTCGGCCGCCTGGTGGCGAGCCTTGGCACACCAGAGGAAGTCGGCGTGGCCGGAACCGAGCTTGGTCTATGCGAAGGTGACGACGGAAGATATGCCCGTTGGGCCGAACTCACCGCCATCGTCGTGGGAACCGTGGCCGACGGCACCTTCGTCGGGTATCGCTACCAAGAACAGCCCGTGCCCACCAGCCTCATCAACCTGGCCACTCCGTCGGGAATCCGCCTCGGCGACGACGTAGCAGCGTTGAACGAGACCTACGCCTCCTTTACCATCACCTACGAGACCGTCGCCGGAGAAACGACCTTCCGCCTCTTCGAAGATGAGGAGCTCTTGTTGTGGGGACCGGTGTCGTCGACCGATGAGAACGGCAGAATCGAAGGAATCTACTCCCCGGCCGCGTGTGACGGCGCCTGACCACATTTGCCAGGGTTCGCCGTAAAATCGGGCGACCCATTGAAGTGCAGGCAGAGATGACCCAGGACACCCCCCGGTGGCAGCGCGTGTTCGCTGTCCAGAACCTGATCTCGGTATTGCTGGGGGTGGCCGTTTTCCTGGTTGGCCTGCGACTCTGGGACACGACACTCGGGGTTTTCTTGTCCGCCGTCGCCGCCTCACTCGCCAGCGGCCTCGTCTGGCTGCTGTGGTGGTACCGGAGGGCCCCGACCAAGCCACAGAGCACACTCGACGCGGTTCACCTGGGTACCGTCGCCGATCACGGGCAGGGCCCGGCACCGACGCTTGCCGAGCCGGCGTCTCGAGCGAGCGATACGTATCGCGAGTTGCTCGCGGCCATCGACGCGCAAACCACGGGCCAGATTCTCATCGTGTCGGCGACCGAGCCCGGCGCGGGTGCTTCGACCGTCGCCATGAACCTCGCCATCGCTGCGACTCAGCTGGGCCGGCGCGTCGTGCTCATCGACGGGAATTTCGAGAGCCCGGGGATCTCGCGGTACTCGCGAAGCGGAACCAGCACCGGTCTCACCGATATCGCCTCCGGTGAGGCAACCCTCGCCGAAGCCTCACAGATGTGGACCGTCGGTAACGACTCGTTGCTACCGGTGGTGACCGCAGGAACTCACGGGGGAAACGACGCCGTGCCCTTCGACGGAGTCGACCTGGCGGCAGCGTTCGACGTGATCGGCGAGCGGGCCGATCTGGTGCTGATCGATGCGCCGCCGATCAGCAACGGTGGACCGACCGCCAAACTCGCCGCCCACGCCGACGGTTCGATTCTCGTTGTCGGCGATGCCCCCAGCGCCGATTCGCTGATTGCGGCAAGAGACGGGCTCGCTGAAGCCGGCGCGCCCGTGATCGGATTTGTCTCAGATCGCACCAATGAGTCTCAAACACCGTGGCTTCGCATGCTGAAGCGCTCGGCCGCCGCCTTCGCCATCATTTCCCTCGTCTACCTGGGCTTCACCGCCGTGCTGCTGTGGAGTTCCTGGAACGGTATCGAGAGAGAGACCCTGGACACGGCCGCAGCCCGGGCAATCGGGTCGCCGATGCCGGATCCGCCAACGAACCTGGTGACTGAGGGTGAGGGTGACACACCACCGATCGAGGACGTGGTGATCGCGCAGTCCGCGCCTGCGGGGACCTATCGATCCTTTCTCCTCATTGGTAGCGATGAAACCGCAGGACTAGCCGACGTCATCCTCCTCACCGTGCTTCCCGCCGACGGCAGCGATCCCTTCATGGTGTCTCTTCCCCGCGATCTCTACATTCCGAACCGCTGCACCAACGGTTACACCAGGATCAACGCGACATTGAACGGATGCGGGGACGTCAACGGCCCGACCGCACTTTCGCTCGCCGTCGAGGACTTCACCGGCATCACCGTGGATCACTTCGCCCTCTTCGACTTCGACGGTTTCGCCAACATCATCGATGGGGTGGGTGGCGTGGAGATCTGCGTGGACTACGAGCGATCCGACTGGAGGGCGGGCCTCCAGCTCCCCGCAGGGTGTAGCCAGGCCGATGGGGCGACGGCCCTGGCTTGGGTACGGTCGCGCCATCCTCGCGAGAAGGTGAACGGGGCCTGGCGCGCCGTGCCGGGCGCCAGTGACCTGCTGCGCAACAGGGCCCAGCAAGAAGTGCTGTTGCAATTGCTCGGCAGGCTGAACACGTTCGACTCGCCTGCGGATCTCGCCCGTAAGATCGACGAGCTGTCAGAAGCGTTCACCCTCGACGATGGGCTCGGCATCGCCGATGGCCTCGCCCTCGCCTGGAGCCTCAGGGGCCTCGTCATCGCCGACGTCAGACGGATCGAGATCCCAGTTGTGTTTGCCACCACCGACCGGGGGCAGTCGGTTCTCCGGGCGACGCAACCATTCGACGAGGTGCTGGCCGAGCTCTATCCCGGCTTGCTCGAGGCGGCAGGGCCTGAGAGCAACTGAAGCAACCCGTAAGATACCGACACCGTCTGAAGGGCAGCCCAGGATATGAGCGAACCGAGAGATCCGACCGACTGGACCGACCCGTATGACGATCTGTCCGATCTGACCGGTGCTGAGCCGGTTCCACCGCTGGAAGATCCCAACATACCCCCGGCGACGCCGCCGGGGTCCCCGCTGTTGACCGGCCTCGTGGTCGGCCTTCTGCTCGTCGCCCTCTCGGTTGCCGTGTTCCAGCTGTTGACCGGCGACGAGACTCCGGTGGCTGGGGATACGACGACCACAACGGCCCCAGGGGGAACAACGACGACGACGGAGCCGGGACCGTCGACAACGACAACGAGCCCGCTTCCCCCATCCGATCCATACCCACCGGTGGGGGAACCCATCCCCGTCGGGCAGATGAAGCTGATGACCGACCGGGTCAGAGTGCAGTCCGCGGAGATCCCGGACCTGGCGTTCGGGGACGTCGCCGACCTGGTTGTTGGAGCCCTGACGGCGAGCTTCGGTGACCCCGATGAAGACAACGGTTGGCAGGTATCGACCGGCGAATGGGGAGTCTGCGTGGGCGACCTGGAACGGGTGGTGCGATTCGGACCATTCGCCGCCATCGTGACCATGGTCGACGACGCAGATGTCTTCAACGGGTATCGACAGGACGTGGGTTTCGGCGATCTCGGGTCCCCGGCTTCGCAGCTAGAGACGCTCAGCGGTTTGCGGGCCGGCGACACGGTAGGAGATCTGAAGCGGATCTACGCCAGCCAGACCGTCGAGTTCGCGACCGACGCCACCGGCGGTGAGGTATTCGAGCTGCGGGGCGCCGAGTCCAACGACCTGATCCTGTGGGGACCCGTAGCGGGCCAGGCGGACGAAGACCCGGTGATCGGCATCTACGCACCGGACCTGTGCACCCGTTGATAGCAGCGAAAGGCTTGCTTGTTGAGAGCGCGCACCGATTGGTGACCGGTCGTCTCGACAGAAGTGGACCCATTTTCCCGCTCCTGCGCCTTGGCGGCCGGCCTCGCCGATTGAGACCGGATCGCGTCCCACGTGCGGAGCCCCTATGATCTCGTCCCGATGACCCGTCGCACTCTTGCACCGTATGTCACGGGCTCGCTTGGTGGAATCAGCATCGCCATGGCGTTCTTTGCCTTTTTCGCAACGTTCACTGCGCTCGACACCGTGAGTCGGGCCGGTGGCGACGGCGTCGCCGCCTTCATCGCAGATCGAGCATCGTTGGGGCTTCTCGTCTTCTTCCTGGGCGCAGTGGGGGGTCTCACGATCGCGGCGTTCGCCTACGTGGTAGGGCGAGCGCGGGAGCCCGGCGTCGCTCGCTTCGCCTTCGGCTGGCTCGGAATGGTCGGCATCGTTCTCGGCGGCACGATGGCTTTCGCCACCGTGAGCCTGGGAGTGACCCTCGCCGGCTCGACCTCGTCGGGCTCCGTCACCGTTCCGGTCACCGCTTTGGTGCTCAGCGTGGCCACCGCCGGACTCCTTGCCGGTGCGATCACGGCCCCCATCGTCGACGCCCTCGCCAGCCCTGCCTACTTCGGGAACATCCAGACGGCCACCCCGGTGACAGCGACCGGGTTTTTCACCGACATGGGGAGAGCGATCGGAATCCCGGCGCTGTCGATCGCCATCGGAGCCTTGCTGGCAGTAGGCCTCGCCGAACTGCTGCTCAGCGCCGAGAGTGCTGCGGTCAGCGTCGCCATCTTCTCGGTCGTCGGCGCCATCATCCTCGGGGGGACGGCGCTCGCCGCCACAAGGCCCTGGGACCGAGCGAGCAGCGAGTAGGAGCTCAGGAGCCCAGGAGCTCAGTAGCTCAGCCTGGGCTACTTCCTTACTGGGCTACTTCCTTACCGCGCTACTTCCTTGCCGGGCTACTTCTTACTGCTGATCTACTACGAGAACCGGGCCCGGTTCGTGCTTCTGTTCTTCGGCGTACCAGGAAAAGAAGATCCAGGTGATGAACCCCCAGATGATCAAACCGCCGCCGATCTTCATGATGAGACCGGCAGCGATCTGGTCGGTCATCACGTCGATGCCCCACAACCGGGGGAACGTGCCATAGATCTCGTATAGCGGTGTGCTGCCGAGCGTCATGAACGACGCCGGGATGGTCGGGACGAGCGACTGGAAGAAGAGATATCCCATCTTGCCGAACGGGGTGAGCCGCTTCGTGTCCGGGATCGGGTCCAACACCGGCCACCACATGATGATCGCGGCAGCGAAGAGAGCGGCGTGGGCGAAGAAATGGAACAGCTCGTTGGTGATCATGAGCTCTACCACCGCCGGCACATGGATGAATGCCAGCCACGCATTGAACAAGACCAGCGCGATCACCGGCCTGGTGATGAACTTGACCAGCGGCATGATCGGCGTGACCAGCACCCGCGTCAGCCACCACGGCGTGCCTGCAAGCAACAGCGGCGGGACGATGACGGCCAGCGCCATGTGCTCGATCATATGAAACAGGAACAGGCGCCCCTCCGCGATGTCGTGGATGGGCCACGCCGATACCAGCACGAGGATGATGACTCCGGCGTAGAACAGGCCACGCTGGATGCCGGTGACCGGATGCTCGTCTTCTGGGCAATACGCGTCGGCAAGGCGAAGGATGCCCAGCTCGTACAGCGCGACCAGGCCCGCAGCCACGGCCAGCACGTCGAAGTGGACCTGGAAAGGGAGGTCCACTCCTAGAACGCCTGCATGGCGGCCAGGACCGCGGCGAACACGACCAGCGTCCCGAAGATCCCGAACAGGAACAGCACCCGGTACCCGCGTACGTCGTACCGAAGGTGCATGAAGACGGCTACGACCGTGAAGAATTTGACCACAGCGAGAGCGACGAGCAGGACTCCCTGGGCTGGGCCGAGGAACTCCACGTAGGAGATCGCAATCTCGATGGCGGTCAGCGCGGCAAGGAATGCGGCGATCAGCCAGTACGTCTTCGTCGTTGGATGGGCGCGGGTTGCGGTTGCCACGATCAGATCTGGATCAGATAGACGACGGTGAAGATGACGATCCACACGATGTCGACAAAGTGCCAGTACAGCGCGACCAGCTCGACGTTCATGCCGTGATCGGGCGACAGCCTGCCTTGCAGCGAGAAGGCGATCAGCATCGCCAACATCAGAACGCCGATGGCGACGTGGGCGCCGTGGAACCCTGTGAGCAGATAGAACGCGGAGCCGAACGGGCTCGTCGACAGCGTCAGGCCCTGGTCGACGAACTCGGTGAACTCGAATATTTGCCCGGCGAGGAAGGTCAGGCCCAGCCCGGCGGTGCCGATGAGCCAAATCCTCCCCTGGCGCTGGTCACGGCGCGAGAAGGCGCTGTCGGCCAGCACCATCGTCAACGAGCTCATCAGCAATATGAACGAGCTTGCCGAGGTGAACGGGATGTTGAAGATCTCCGCACCGGGGCCGCCGTTTGTCGAGTTCCGGTACAGCAAGAACGTCGAGATCATGGCGCCGAAGAAAAAGACCTCGGAACCCAACCAGATCCACATCGCGGTCTTGCGGGTGCGGTCGAGCCGGTCCTCAGTCGACTCTTCGTATTCTTCAAAGACGTCGTCGGTGGCAACGGCCATCAATGCGCCTCCCTGGTGATCGGTTCGCCGGCCCAGCCGAAGACACCCCACATCAGGATGCCTGCCCCGATGACCATCATTCCGACGCCCAGAATTCCCGACGACCAGAACACGAGGCCCGCCCCCAGCGTCACCAGCCCGAAGGCGGCGATCATCGGGTAGAAGGAGGGCGATGGCATGTGGATGCCACCTGGCTCTTCGATGAACGCAGGCTCCTCCACATATCCATCGGGCAGGGGCACCGCTCGTCCCTCTTCATCGACCCCGTACTTGCGGTGCCACAACTCGTCGAGATGGCGAACCACCGGCACCCGATCGAAGTTATGAACGGCAGGGGGTGACGCGGTCATCCACTCAATGGTTCTCGCGTCCCACGGATCGTCTCCTGCGGGAAGCCCTTTGCGCGGGGTGCGGATCACGTTCCAGATGAACACCAGCATCGACAGGGCGATGATGAAGGACCCGATCGTGGCCATGCCGTTCCAGAACTCGAACCCGAGACCCTCCGGGTAGCGGTAGGTGCGCCGCGGCATACCGTTGAGGCCGAGAATGTGCATCGGCCCAAAGGTGAGGTTGAATCCGAGGAACATCAGCCAGAAGTGCCACTTCCCCAGCTTCTCGTTGAGCATCTTCCCCGTCCACTTCGGTAACCAGTAGTACACCCCTGCAATGAACCCGAAGGCGGCTCCGCCCACCAGCACATAGTGGAAGTGGGCGACGACGTAGTAGGTGTCGTGCTGCTGGGTGTCTGCCGGAACGATGGCGTGCGTCACCCCGGACAGGCCGCCGATGACGAACATGGCGATGAACCCGATCGAGAACAGCATCGGCGTATTCAGCGTCAGCTTCCCGCCCCACAGCGTGGCAATCCAGTTGAAGATCTTCACCCCCGTCGGCACCGCGATCAGCATCGTTGTGATGCCGAATCCGGCTTCGGCGACCGGGCCCAACCCGGCGGTGAACATGTGGTGTGCCCACACCCCGAAACCGAGGAACCCGATGGCGATGCCGGAGAACACCACAAAGCTGTATCCGAACAGCGGCTTTCGTGAGAACGTGGGGAGGATCTCGGAGACGATGCCCATTGAGGGCAAGACGAGCACGTACACCTCGGGGTGGCCGAAGACCCAGAACAAGTGTTGCCACAGCAGCGGATCACCCGACGCCTGTGCCGCGTAGAACAAGGTCCCGAAGTTGCGGTCGAAGAACATCTGCCACAGCCCGACGCCGATGACGGGCAGACTCAGGATGAGCAGGAAGGAGGTGACGAGGCTCATCCAGGTGAAGACCGGCATTCGCATCATCGTCATCCCCGGAGCGCGCATGGTGAAGATGGTGGCGATGAAGTTCGCCGACGAAGCAATCGAGGCGATGCCGAGTAGCTGGACACCGATGGCGTAGTAGTCCATTCGCACGTACTCGGTGACCTGAGTCGACAGGTTGGCGTACCCGGTCCACGCTCCGTCCGGGGACCCGCCGAGGAAAAACGACGACGTCAGCATCAACACACTGAACAGGAAAAGCCAGTACGCGAACGCGTTGAGCCTGGGGAAGGCCACATCGCGAGCGCCGATCTGCAGAGGGATCATGTAGTTCTGGAAGGCGGCGGCGATGGGCATGATGACGGCGAACACCATGGTGATGCCATGCATGGTGAACAGCTGGTTGTAGGCGTCTGCCGACAGCACGGTCCCGTTGGGACCCGCCAGCTGAGTGCGAATCAACAGCGCCTCGAGTCCGCCGACGAGAGAGAACACCAGCGCCGACACCGCGTACATGATCCCGATCCGCTTGTGGTCGACCGTGGTGATCCAGCTCCACACGCCGTCGGTGTTCGGCGTGTAACCGAGATCTTCGGTACGGGTGGTTACCGCCATTGGCGACCTTCACATCGGCGTTGGGACCTGTTCACTTCCACCCCTCCAGCAGTGCCACCAGCCCGGCGATCTCATCGTCGCCCAGACCGTAGTCGGGCATGCCGAGGATTCGCCCCGTCCCGAAGTCGTTCAGATCCGGCGCCATCGCCTTGAAATCGCTTGGGTTATCGATCCACTGCGCCAGATGCTCTGCGGTATTGGACGCGACCCTGGCGCCCAGCGTCGAACGGGAACCGAAGTGAGTGAGGTCGGGAGCCAGCGCCTCACCGACGACAGAGACCGTCCCGCCCGGCCCGGCCACCACGGCCTGGTGACAGGCGGCGCAGACCGCGGTGAAGGTCTCGTATCCCGATGCAGCCAAACCATCGGTCGGGATGTCCGCCGGTTGCGTCTGACTCGCGGCCCATGCGGCGAAGTCGGACTCGGTCTGGAGGAACACCAGCATTCGCATGTCGGCGTGGGAAAGCCAGCAGAATTCGGCACATTGACCGGGAATCTGCTCTCCGGCGCGATCGGCATCGGGGGTGATCTTGATAAATGTCTCGCGCCCTGGCACCAGGTCGCGCTTTCCCCCCAGCGGCGGGACCCAGAAGCTGTGGATCACGTCGGCCGACGTCATCTTCAGTTCGGCGGTCTTCCCCACAGGCAGGTGGAGCTCGTTGGCGGTAGTCAGTGGTCGGCCCTGGTCGTCCAGAATGTCGGGGTATTCGAACTCCCACCACCATTGATGGCCGGTGACGTTGACGTTGACGACGTCCCCCTCGGCCGGGCTCCGCAAGTCGAACAGCGTTTGTAGCGTCGGTACCGCAACCGCGGCGAGGATCACCGCCGGAATGATCGACCACACGATCTCCAACGCCGTGTTGCCGTGAATCTGTTTGGGCTCGCGGTCGTCGTCTTTGCGCTTCCTGAATCGGAAGATGGCGAAGACGAGGGCAGCCTCAACAATGACGAAGACGATGGTTGCGATGACGAGCACCAGTATCCACAGATCGTCTATCTGGCGGGCCTCGGCCGATTTGGGGTTGAGCGAGGACTGGGGGAGGGTGCTCGAGCACGCGGCAAGCAGCAACGCACCAGGCACGACTGCGAGGGTGCGGGTCAGCGACCGGCGGCGCCCACCACCGTTGGCAACTGGTCTTTGCACATAACTCCCGGAGACGACGGCCGAAGGGACGATAGCCGGAAGTCATCCGGCCATCAGCCGCGACCGACCGTACGTCGTCAGTGGCGAGCGAGCGATCGCCAGGTCGCGAGTTGGCGGTCACCAGTACGACTTCTCCGTTCCCGGTTATGGGTTCGTATGATCTCCTCGATCCAGCAGGAAGCGAGTCATGGGCTCCACATACGACTGGGTGGTCGTCGGCTCCGGCATCAACGGGCTGGCAACGGCGGTCGTGCTGGCCTCGGCCGGACGGAGTGTCATCGTGCTCGAGCGCAACGCAGCGCCGGGCGGAGCGGTGCGCACGGATGAGCCGACCCTGCCCGGGTTCCGCCACGATCTGTTTGCCACGAACCTCAACCTCTTTGCCGGCTCTCCGTTCTTCGCGGAATACGGCGACGATCTCACACGACACGGTCTTGCATTCGCCTCGAGTGACAAACCGTTTTCCTCGGTGTTCCCGAACGGCCGCTTCGTCGGCGTGTCGACCGACATGGCGGCCACGCTCGAAATGGTGGGTGCCCTGTCCCTGGCGGACGCCGAGGCATGGACCGGGCTCGCCGACTGGTTCGGCGAGGTCGCGCCGCACCTCTTCCCCCTCCTCGGTACGACGCTTCCGTCGATGCAGGCGGCGCGGGCTCTGTTCAACGGGAGCCGTAGCCTGGGACGGACGTGGCCGCTCGATCTCGCCCGTCTCGCGATGCAGTCGTCCCGCGAGTTCGTTGAGGAGCACTTCGAATCACCCGAGGTCCAGGCGTTGTGCGCATCGTGGGGGATGCATCTCGACTTTCCACCGGACACTCCGGGTGGAGCCCTCTTCGCGTTCCTGGAGACGTTCGCTTCCAACTTCAACGGCATGGTGCTGGGGCTGGGTGGTGCCAACACCATCATCGACGCCCTCGTGTCACTGCTCGAGTCCCGTGGAGGCACCGTGGCGCTCAGCTCGGATGTGTCATCGATCACGATCGAAGACGATCGCGCCGTCGGTGTGGAGCTTGCCACCGGAGAAAGGATCTCGGCGAGGAACGGAGTCGTCGCCAACCTGACACCCAAGGTGCTGTTCGGCCGGCTCGTCCCACCGGCAAACCTCACCCCACGCTTCAACCGCCAGGTCGCCGCCTACCGGCACGCCCCCGCCGCATTCATGGTGCACCTGGCGATGAGTGGCCTCCCCGGCTGGAGCGCGGGCGACGAGGTGAAGGATTGGGCGTATGTGCACATCGGGCCCTACCTCGAGGATATGGGTCTGGCGTATCAGCAGGCGGTCAGCGGCCTTCTCCCGCAACGACCAACACTCGTCGTCGGGCAGCCAACGGCGAGCGATCCGAGCCGTGCCCCCGAGGGGAAACATGTGCTCTGGGTCCAGGTGCGGGTCGTGCCGAGCACGATCCGCGGCGACGCCCTCGGTGAGATCGCAACAACCAGCTGGCGAGACGCCAAGGAGCCGTATGCGGATCGGGTGATCGAGCTGATCCAAGAGCACGCGCCCGATGTGGCATCGAAAATTCTCGGGCGCCATGTGCTCTCCCCCGAGGATCTGGAGGCCGACAACCCCAACCTGATCGGCGGCGATTCGCTCGGTGGTAGCCACCACCCGATGCAGTTCGCCGGCCTGCGACCATTCCCCGGCTGGACGAAATACGCCACACCGATCGAGAGTCTGTTCATGTGCGGAGCGTCGACCTGGCCCGGTGCCGGCGTGGGGGCCGGGTCGGGTTACTTGCTGGGGAAACGTCTCGTAAGAACGCGATCGTCACTGTTCGGTCGCTGAGGGGTCTCCACCATCCGCCTCGCTTCGCCCGGCAGCTTTCGCTGACGGGGAGCCAAGTGGTTCTGCGGGGGAGGCAATTCGAGGGGACCGCGATCGGGAGAACGGCCACGTGAGCTCTCTGCTCCCGGTGAGACCGGTCGGTTTGAAAAGCAAAACGACGAGCATCACCACGCCGAGCGTCAGCAACCTCGTGCCCCCCGGGAGCTCGAGATCGAACGACCCGATGGTGATCCCGCGCTGTGCCTCAGCGAGGAACGCATTGATGCCCGCGATCAACAGGGCGCCGACCACTGCTCCCCACAGGCTCCCGATACCTCCAACGACGAGCATCGCCAGCGTGACGAACGCGAGGTCGAGGAACACCTGTTGTGTGGTGATGCTGCCGAGTTGATGCACCAACAAGCCACCGGCGAAACCGCCGAGGACCCCGCTGAGGGTGAACGCCCACAGCCGCTCTCGGTGAATGTCGATGCCGCTGCTTTGAGCCGCTGCCGCATCCTCACGACTCGCCCGGAGGCGCCTGCCGTTCCTGCTCGTTTGATAGACATAGGCGACGGCCATCACGATGAGCAGACCGACTGTGGCCTGGATGAAGAAGGTCGTCTGCGGGATCAACGACAACGTCTTGGCCCCTGGCCCGATGGCCTCCCAGTTGCGCAACACGTTGTTCGTGATGATGAGCACGGCGAAGGTAGCGATACCGGCAGAGAGCCCGGAGAGACGCATCAGCGGGATCCCCACGACGAAAGCGAACAAACCGCCGACCGCGGCCGCGAGCACGAGCGACTCGATGTTCCCGATCTCGAGTTCGGCGAGGAAGGGAATCAGCTTCGGAAACGTGTTCGGTTTCACCGCGGCGGGTGCCGCGGCGAGTCCGGCCGCGAACGCACCCACCGCCACGAAGCTGACCTGCCCGAACGACATGACCCCCGAGTTGCCTACAAACACGTAGAGGGCAACGACGATGACGGTGGTCACCAGCACCGAACGCACCTGGAGTTGGGTCGACAGCGGCAGGAACTGCGCCCCCAAGGCAACGGCTATGACGAGGAGGGACGGCCCAACGAGCGGCCACCAGCGTCGCAGAGCCCTCATACGCGCTCCGCAACTCCGGTGCGGCCGATGAACAAGCCGTCGGGTCGCACCAGCAGAACGATGATGACGATGGCGAACAGCACGCTGTTCAAAAAGACCCGGCTTCCTGAAGGCAAGACGTCCCCGAGGATCACGGTCATGAACCCGATCCCAAACCCACCCAGCGTTGCCGGCACCAATTTGCCCAAACCACCGACGACCACCCCGACGAGGGCAGGGACCAGGATGAAAAAGCCGTAGGTCGGGGTCGCCAGCGGACGTTGCACTGCCAAGACGAGCGTGACGGCGGCTGCAAGAAAGCCGGCCAACACGAACGCAAGGGCGATGACACGACCCGCACGCACGCCCAGGATCCTCGCCGTGTCGAAATCGGCGGCGGCGGCGCGCATCTGGAGCCCGACGCTCGTTTTCCCGAGCAGCCAGGCCATGAAGCCAAGGAGAGCGGCGCCGAGGACGATGGCGACGATGGTGATCCAGCGGATCCGCAGGTCACCGATCTCGATGGCCCGGTTCAGCGGGGCCAGAAACTCGATCGTCTCGCCCTGCGGGCCAAAGATCAGCAGAAACATGTTCTGGAGCAGGAAACTCACCGCGAAAGTTGCCACGAGCATCGTGGCCGCGGTCGCCCTGCGCAGCGGCCGGAAAACCAGCTCCATCAGCAACGACAGCGCGATGACGACCCCGAACGAAGCCAGCACACGGAGCACGATCGGCCAGCCCTTGGTGAGCATCAGGGTGTAGGCACCCACGGTGATCAACTCGCCGTAGGCGAAGTTGACCAGGCGCATGACCCCGAAGACGAGGGCGATTCCCATGGCGACCAGGGCGAGCACCGCACCGAGGGCGGTCGCGTCGATGAGCAACTGGACGAGAGACATCAGCCGAAGTACGCCTGCGTCATCTGTTCCGTGTCGGCGACATCTTCCGGACCGAGTGTCAGAACGAGATCACAGTTGCGCAGCACATGCGTGCGATCGGCGAAGGCGACTGTCAACTGGGCCCTCTGCTCCACGAGCAATATGGCGACACCCTTGTCGCGAATCTCGGCCAGTGCATCGAACAAGGTGTCGACCACCGAAGGCGCCAATCCCAGCGACGGCTCATCCAGCAGCAAGACCCTGGGGGCACTCACCAGGGCACGAGCAATAGCCAACTGCTGCTGCTGTCCACCGGAGAGCAGACCGGCCAAGCGCTTCGACGAGTCCGCTATCACGGGAAACAAGCGGCGAGCCCATTCCAGGTCACGGTCCGCTCCTTGGCGGTTTGATCGGCCCAGGAGACCGAGGCGCAGGTTGTCCTCTACCGTGAAGTCTGCATAGATGTGGCGGCCCTCGGGGACGAGAGCGATGCCGCGGCGGGCGATGTCGTCCGGCTGCGCCTTGGCGATCGATATCCCGTCGAGCTTGATGTCACCGCCCGCCAGACGCTGCAGCCCCATGATCGCAGCCAGCGTCGTCGACTTCCCTGCGCCGTTGGGCCCCACGAGCCCGACTACCTCTCCAGGAGCCACCTCGAGGCTGAGGTCACGGACGGCCGGCACGGTTCCATACGAGACTTTGACGTGGTCCAGCTCGAGCAGGGGTTCACTCATCGCCGGCGCCCGCCGCTCCTCGACCGAAGTACGCCCTCCCGACGACGGCGTCGATCCGCACCTCTTGCGCCGTTCCCTCTGCGATCGTGCGGCCCTCATCGAGCACGTGGACGCGATCCGCCACCGCCATCACCAGGGCCATGTTGTGATCGATCAGGAGCACGCCGGCGTCGTAACCATCTCTCACCGATCGCACCACGTCGGCAAACGCCGGAACCTCGGCTTCGTTGAGGCCGGCCGCCGGTTCGTCCATCAGCACGAACATGGGCTCGGTGGCAAGGGCACGCGCCACCCCGAGCAAACGCTCGGCGCCGTGCGGCAAGATCGACGCCCGTGCCTGCTCGATCGGCGACAGGCCCAACAGCTCCATCAGGCGATCGGCTCGCTCTCGGGCCATTGCGGTGGTGGCGCCGGCCCCGAGTGCGCTCACTTCGATGTTTTCCCGCACCGAGAGCCCGGCGAATGAGCGAGCGTGTTGAAAGGTTCGCGCCAGGCCGGCGCGGCCACGTCGGTGCGGTGGCCACCGGGTGATGTCCTCGCCGCCCAATACCACCTCACCCGTCGTCGGACGATCGAAGCCGGTCAGCACGTTCACCAACGTCGATTTTCCGGCACCGTTCGGCCCGATGAGGCCGACGACCTCGTGACGACCCAGCTCGAGTGTGACCTCGTCGAGGGCAACGACACCGGCGAAGGATCGGGAGACAGCGGCGGCCCGCAACACCGTTGCGGGCCGCCTGTCGTCGGTCACCTCATCCCTCCAGGGACGGCTCTCGGTCAACGAATCTCAGCTGGTGAGGTCGCCTCCCAGAGCGAGTTGAAGGTATTCATCCCGTCCACGATCGTGATCACTCGATACGCCCGCCCGAACACCGTGTGCTGATCCTCGGAGAAGGAGATCGCGCCGGAGATCGTGGGCAGGCCGTCGAATCCCTCGAACGCCGCCGCCAGCTCGGAGCCGACGGTTCCGCCTGTTTGCTCGATGGCAGCGACGATGGCCTCGATCGCAGAAGCTCCGGTCACGAAACCCCCCGTTCCCGTGAACCCGGCGGCCACGGCGACTCCCTCTGCCAATTCATTCACCAGCGGATCCGGGTCATCGCCAAATGCCGAGGCGAAGGTCACGTAGTAGAAGTTATCGAGACCCTCCGGCACCCAACCGCTCCCATCACAAGCCCATGAGCAGATGATCGTGGTGTCGTTGCCCAGCGCCCGCAACGACGTCGTGAACGTCGCAGGCAGGTCGGCGAAAGCGGAGGACACCGCGATGATGTCTGCGTCCGCGCCGTCGATCGCGGTGACGACGTTCTCGATGGTTCCGTCGAAGCTGGTGAAGCTCTCCTCGGCAACGATCTCTCCGCCGAGCTCGAGCCAACGCACCTTGAACGCCTCAACGACGTCCTGGAAGTACACCAGGAGGTTGTCGGTCACCAGGGCCGCTTTGGTATGGCCCTTGTCGAAGGCGAATTCCGCCATTGCGGCGCCTTCGTCCTGGGCAACATTGCCGAGGCTGAAGGCGAGTCTGCCCGCGTCACCAAAGCGATTCGGGCCCATCTGATCGGTCCCGATGCACGATGCCACGGTGAGAATGCCGGCATTGATGCCTTCGGTGATCGCCGGGGTTGCGAAGTCGACGTCACACGTGACCAGCAAGACCTGGGCACCGCCTTCGATGAGATCGATGGCCGCCGCCTGCGTCTGATCGGGATCGAGTTCAGTATCGATCACACGCAGCTCGATCGGCCGCCCGTCAACACCGCCTGCGGCATTGATCTCATCGACCTTGATCTGTGCTGCAGCGATCGCCGGACCATCGAAGAAGGACATGTTTCCGGTCAGGTCCATGGCGGCGCCGATAATGATCGGCTCCGCCGGGCCCGGTGCCGGCGTGGTCGTCGTCTCGGCCGCCGCGGTCGTGGTGGTCGCCGCGGTGGCGGCCGTCGTTGTGGTGGTGTCATCCGTGCTGCTACATGCGGCCGCTACCAGGGCGAACGCTGCCAGCACGGCAAACCACCAGATCTTTGTCTTCATGTTTTGCTCCTCAAAACCCACGCGCCCCGGCGTTGGCCGAGACGCGAATGACGTCCGCGTCACTGGTCGGACCGTCGGTAACTGTAAACAGTATCGCGCCGATTGCCGACGGTGCAGCCGCGACACGGCACTCTGCGCATGGCGTAAGGTAGGCGATCAGCGATCAGCGCCCAGCCGGGCGACAACTGACCACCCGAGATCGGGACGGAGGACGATCGAAATGCTGCTAGCTCCCGTCGACTACTACCGACCGAACTCGGTGGCCGAAGCAGTTGTCGCCCTCCAGGACAACCCCGGTGGACGCGTGCTCGCCGGGGGCCAGAGCCTGATCAGCATCCTCAAGCTGCGAGCCGCCACCGTTGAGCTGCTCGTGGACGTGAGCAGGCTCGAAGAAATCCGTTCCATCACGCCACTCGACGACGGCTCGGTGCGCATCGGCGCCGGAGTGACTTACGACGAGATGGCCCACTCGCCCGAGCTCATGGCGGCAATGCCAGCCGTTGCCGGCATCGCCGGGCATACGGTGGACCCTCAGGTGCAGAACCGTGGCACCTTCGGCGGCAACCTGTGTCACAACGACCCGATCAACAACTTCCCGCCCCTCGCCGTTGCGTTGGATGCCACCATGCACTCGACCGGTCCCGACGGCGATCGCGACATCGACGCCGCCGATTTCTTCACCGGCTATTTCAGTAATGCACTCGATCGGGCGGAGGTGCTGACGAGCATCACCCTCCCCGCCCTCGATGGGAGGGAGATCGGATACCAGGAGGTCGAGATCGGCGAGGCCGCGGCCAGGGCAGTCGCCGTCGTCGCCACCGACAACGGCACGATCACGCAAGCTCGCCTGGTGCTCGGTTGCCTGGCCGTTCCGGCGAGGCGCGAAGCGGTCGAGCAGGCACTCACCGGCGCCGCGACGACGCTCGACTCCGTCGCCGAAGCTACGGGTGGCGCAGGGGACGGCATCGACCCTCTCAGCGATCCCGACGCGAGCAGCGAATACCGCCGGGCGATGGCCTCTGTGGTGGCCAAACGAGCAGTGATGGAGGCCCTGGGAGGTCAGCATGGCTAGCAAGATGGGATACCAGCACAACATCACGTTCGCGTTGAACGGCGAGACCGTCACCGCAGACATTGCCGCCAGACAGTTGCTCGTCCACTTCCTGCGCGACGATCTGGGGCTGCGAGGACCGAAGATCGGCTGCGATACCGGTCACTGCGGAGCATGCACCATCGAATACAACGGCAAGACGATCAAGAGCTGCATGATGCTGGCCACACAGGCCGACGGTGCCGAAATCGAGACCGTCGAGGCCCTGGCCGGCGAATCCGGTGAGCTGAACCCCCTCCAGGAGTCCTTCCGCCAGGAGCACGCCCTGCAATGCGGCTACTGCACCTCCGGGATGCTGATGAGCGCATCGTTCCTGCTGGAGCGCAACCCGAAACCGACGGAACAAGAGATCCGCGAGGGCCTCAAGGGCAACCTGTGCCGGTGTACCGGCTACGTCAACATCGTGCGGGCCGTGCAGGCCACCAGCGGAAAGGAGGTGGCCCAATGACCGCCCCGACCAAGGAAGCCACCACCACCGTCAAGTGGACGGGCCAGAGCATGCCACGCAAGGAGGACGAGCGACTCCTCAAGGCCCAGGGTGCGTTTGTGGATGACGAGGGCATGTACCGCATGGGTTTCGCCCACTATGTCCGCTCCCCGCATGCCCACGCCAGGATCATCAGCGTCGACGTGTCCAAGGCCGAGGCAATGCCGGGTGTCATCGCCACCCTCACCGGTGATGAGGTCAAGGCAATGACGGAACCGCTCTTTCAGTTCGCCCCCAAACCCGACGGGAGGGCTCTCGAGGAGTACCTGCTCGGGGTCGACATCGTTCGCTTTCAGGGAGAGGCCGTCGCGGTGGTGCTCGCCGAAACGCGAGAGCTCGCCGTCGACGCCGCCGACCAGATCGAGGTCGAGTACGAGCCGCTGCCGGTGAACATCGATGCCGTTGCCGCCGCCGATCCGGATTCCCACGTCCTCCACGAATCGCTCGGCGACAACATCGCCTGGGAAGGGGTCTACGACTACGGCGACATCGACTGGGCATTAGAGGAAGCCGACCATGTGGTGAAGATCGACAAGCTCCACTTCCACCGCTATTCGTCGACGCCGATCGAGTGCAACGCGATGCTGGTGAACTGGGACCCCGGCACGGACATGATTCACGTCGTCTCCAACAACCAGTTCCCGTTGTTCGGGGCGCTCGTCATTGCTCCGTCGATGGGCGTCGGTGTTGACCAATTCGACTTCGTTTCCCAGGACATCGGCGGTGGCTTCGGGATCAAGATCAATTCGTACACCCACATCGGCGCCCTTGCCCTGCTCTCGCGAAAGGCGCAGCGTCCGGTGAAGTGGACCGAGTATCGCACCGAGCACCACCAGTCCGGCGGTCATGGCAACGAGCGCACGTTCCTCGACATCGAGGTGCCGGTGATGGAAGACGGCACCATGCTGGGCTTCAAGGTCAAGGCCTTCGACGACGCCGGGGCGTATCTGCACTACGAGCCGCTGGGCGCGGTCATCTGGTCGCAGGTCACGCCCGGCAACTACAAGTGGAGGCACATCCGCGTCGACTACAAGGAGACGCTCACCAACAAGTGCCCGGCGGTCCCCAACCGGGGGTACTCGCGGATGCAGCATCTGTGGCTGACCGAGCGCATCATCGACATCGTGGCCAACGAGCTCGGCTTCGACCCGGTCGAGCTCCGCAAGAAGAACTACGTACAACCGGAGGACTACCCGTACGAGACGCCGAACGGTTGTGTGTACGACTCGGGAGACCTTCCACTGGCGCTCGACATGGCGCTCGATCTGATCGATTACGAAGGCGCCAAGGACATGAGGAAGGCCGCCGTCGGCACCGGGAAGCGCATCGGCATCGGGATCGGCACCACCATCGACTCCGGTACCAACAACTTCGCCCAATCGCAGATTCTCAATCCAGAGCTGCCGTTCTCCGGCAATGGTGAGGCCTGCACGGCAAAACTCGACCTGTACGGGGAGATGGCGCTCACCCTGGGTACGACCCCCCAGGGGCAGGGCCACGAGACCACCGCCGCCCAGGTGGCGGCGGACATCCTCGGCCTGAGCCCGGAGGACGTACGCGTCTCGGCCGGCTTCAACAAGGCGCACAGCACCTACATCGGCTTCTCGGGTACCTACGCCAGCCAGTTCGCCGTCACCGGGATCAACGCTGTCATCGGGGCCACCGAAAAACTACGCGCCGAGATCGTCGAGGTCGCTGCATTCGCCCTCGAAGCCGACCAAGACGAGATCGTGCTCTCCGGAGGCATGGCAGGCGTCGAAGGCGACGAGGAACGACAGATGCCGTTCATGTACATCGCCAACATCGTGTACGCCAACAACGCCATCCTCCCCATCGAGATGGCACAGCGACTGTCGTTGACGTGTCGATACGTCTACGTGGCTCCATTCGAGGTACCCGACATCGAGCGCAAGTTCGGCAACCTCACACTGACGTACTCCACCCAGACCCATGTCGCGGTCGTGGAAGTGGATGAGGAAACGGGAGAGGTGGAGATCCTCGATTACGCAGTCGTCGACGACTGCGGCACCCGGATCAACCCGATGATCGTCGAGGGTCAGGTGCACGGCGCCACCGCTCACGGGATCGGAGGGGCGTTGCGAGAGAGGTTCGAGTACGACGAGGATGGACAGCTGCTCAACAGCAACTTTCTGTTCTACCACCCTCCAACGGCCACCGATATTCCTTCGATCAAGACGGGCAACATCGAGTCACCATCCCCCTTCTCAGGAACCGGCGCCAAGGGCATGGGCGAAGGAGGTGGCGCCCCCCTGCATGCCATCTGCAGCGCCATCCAGGATGCCATCGGCAAGGACGGCCCGATCGTCGACGATTCCCACAACCCGCCAGAGCGCGTGTGGCGCATGCTCAACTGGGATGGCACTACGGATCGGGGCGTCACTGTTGTCTCCAAGAACGGGGACTGATGCACATGGAACCACCCGCGGCGGCGCTGCGGGCGACGAAGAAAGGAGGGGGAGACGGTGCCGTCGAACACGTTCGATCGTTCGCTTCGGGTGGGCCGATCGGCTGAGGATTGCTGGCAGGTGCTCACCGACGTGCAGCGCGTTGCCGGCTGGGTCAGCGTCGTGAGCAATGTCGACGAGATCGAACCTCTTTCCACGTATTCGGCGGTGCTCACCGACTCGTTCGGGCCGTTCAGCCTCAACGCCGACATCGGAGTCGAAGTGCTCGATGTCGAGCAGGATCGATCGATCCACTTCAAAGGGTCCGGCAAGGACCGCCAGGTGAGAACAAGCATCACCCTAGAAGCCTGGATGGAGCTCGAGCCTGAGGAGAGCGGCACCACGATCCACGTCCATGGCAAGTGGAATGTGCTCGGCACCGTCGCCACGATGGGCGGCGGTACGATCTCCAAGAAGGCGGACAACATCGTCGACGAGTTCTTCGTCGCAGCCAAAGCGGAGCTGGATTGAGATCGCCGGCCGCGGCGCTCCGGCGATGCGAGAGAGAACCAGTCGCTCTCAGACACGGTCGGTCCGACGGGGTCGTTGCTCATCGGGAGATCTGGGGTCCCGTCGAGATGCGGTCGGAGCCATGGATCCGAGACCCGTATGACAGGTCATGATTTCGTAATCGTCGGCAGCGGAATCAACTCGCTCGTCTGTGCGGCGCTGCTGGCCAAGGCGGGCAAGAGCGTGCTCGTGCTCGAACGTGAGGACAGCCCCGGCGGATGTATCCGCACCGAGGAACTGTTCCCCGGCTACACCCACGACATCCTGTCACAGTGGTACCCACTGTTCGTTGCCTCCCCGGCGTACGCAGCGCTCGGGCCCGACCTCCACGCCGCCGGGATGGAATTCTCCAACGCCGATACGTACACCGGCGTTCTCACCGAGGATGGCGAGAGCCTCGTGCTGACCATGGACGAGGAACAGACCGTCCGTAACCTCGACACCGCCGCCCCCGGTGAAGCCGAGCGATACCAGGGCGCTCTCGGTGACTTTTTCGAGACGAACGCCGATCTCACCTTTGGCCTGCTCGGCAACGAATTGTGGAGCCGACAGGCGGCCAAACTGCTATTTAGCGAAGGCCGAAAGCGGGGCGTCAGGGGGACGACGACCTTCTTCGGTGAGTCACTCGAGACTTGCCGCACCTGGTTGGAGCGGGATTTCAAATCGGATCTCACCAGGGCCGTGATCGCACCCTGGGTGCTCCACGCCGGTCTCGGCCCGGACGATGCTTACTCCGGCCTCATGGCCAAGGTCATCATGGGTGCAATCGGCATGACGGGGGTCCCCGTCGTCACCGGTGGAAGCACGAACCTCGTCACCACCTTCCGACGGTTGATCGAGAACAATGGTGGCGAGCTCGTCCTCGGAGCCGACGTCGAGGCCATCACCGTGCGCGATGGCAAGGGCACGGCGGCGGTCACCAGCGACGGGGAGACCTACCGTGCATCCAAGGCCATCATCTGCAACGTCACCCCGACCCAGCTCTACGGCCGCCTGCTCGCCGGCGCCATCCCGGATGACACCGCCACGAGGGCGAGGAACTACCGGTACGGAAGGGCCGATATGCAGTTGCACTATGCCCTCGACGCGCCGCCACGATGGCCGAATGCGGAGCTGGCCCACACGGCCATGATCCATGTGACGCCCGGCCTCGACGGTGTCTCCAAGGCGGTCAATGAGGCGGAGCGCGGCCTGCTCCCGGAGACGGCGACGATCGTGGTCGGCCAGCCTGCCGTTCAAGACGCATCGCGGGTTCCCGACGGGAAGGCTCTCCTGTGGATCCAGCTCCAGGAGCTTCCTCGTATCATCAAGGGGGATGCCGCAGGAGAGATCGACGTTCCCGACGACGGTACCTGGACGGAGGATGTCAGGGAGGCGTACGCAGACCGCATCCAGGCCCGGCTCGCCAGACACATCCCCAATCTGGAATCGAGCATTGTCGGCCGGCGGGTCTTCTCTCCCGCCGACCTCGAGGGGATGAATACGAACCTGGTGGGGGGCGACCCGTATTCCGGTGCCTGCACCATCGACCAGTTCCTCATGTGGAGGCCGTTCCCCGGCGTCAAGAACCATGAAACGCCGGTGAAGGGCGTGTACCACATCGGCGCATCCACCCACCCGGGACCCGGCCTCGGAGGCAACTCGGGATACATGGTTGGACGCCGGTTCACCTGACCCCTGCCGGCTCCGCAACGGGGCCTCGTCGCGTACGGGATGTGCTGCAACAGAACAGCGGCATATACCGGGTTGTCAACCCTGGGTTACCCGCCGTTCAACGCTCGGTGCCGTCGAACACCTGGATCGGCACGCTGGAGAGCTGTTCGCCGCCCGTCGCCGTGACCCGGAACGTCTCTTGCATGTAGAGGCAATGCAGGTCGTCTCCGGTCACGACGTGGGGATGGATCGAGATGATCATGTTCTCTTCGAGCACCGTCTCGACTCCCTCGCCGATCCGGGGATGGGCAACCATGATCATGTCGATCGAGTGCCCGGTCACGTGGCCCGCCTTGACATCGAGCCCGGAGAATGCGCCGAACACGTTCATGTGCACGTCGTGCGCGGTGGCTCCTGCCCGAAGCGACGTACGGGCCCTTTCGAAGCAGTCCTGATACGCCTCCATGATCCCGGCCGACAGCGGGCTCAGCCCTGACCTCGTGATGGGCCGAGCGAACTCGGCCCAGTACCCGCTCGGGCCTGCGATCTCGATCGAGTACAGCAGCAGGTCGTCCGGTTCCACCGGCCGGACCGGGTTCGGGTGCTTGAACTCGGGCCCTGCGCTGCCATGGGGGCCGGACAACACCATGTTCATCGTGGTGCGCGTCGTGCCGTTGGCCACGAACAACGCTTCGGCGGGTGCCATGATCTCGGCTTCGGTCCTGCCCGGCTCGTACGCTTCGAGCACCTTCCAGAAGCCTTCTTCGTTGAGGTCGAAGCTCGCCTGGACCATCGGGAGCTCTTCCTCGCTCTTTACGGCGCGCACCAGGTCGAAGGTCTGGTCGTAGTCGACGATCTCGGCGTCGCCGGCGGTGAGTGCGCGATAGTCACGAACCGGCATGGCGAAGTTGTACCCATACACACCGACGCGCTTCCAGCCCTCGGTCGAGGCCATGTCGGCTATCCACGCCCCCGGCGTATCGGCGAACACCTTGTTCTCGATCCAGCACTCGTCGTGTTCGCCCACCCAGCGAGCCTCGGCGGGGAATACCGCGATCGGATCGCCGTCAACGGGAAGGATGGCGTACGCATAGCGATGCACCATCCGGAACCCTGACAACCAGCGGATCGCGCCCTCGAATCCGGTGTACTCGGTCCCGGTCACGATGAGGGCATCGAGGCCATCTCGCTCGAGAGCCCGTCGCGTCGCCCCGTAGCGGCGCTCGATCTCCGCCCGGCTCACCATCATTGTTCCTCCAGTCTCCACGAAGCCTCAAGTCCCTTGACGAGATACCAGGCTGCCCGGTTCATCGGTGTCGGAATCCCGGTCTCATCACCGAAGGCGCAGATGCCCCCGTTGAGTTGATCGATCTCCGTTGGCCGCCGATTCAACACGTCCTGGAGCATGCTCGGTTTGTGGTCGAGAGCCACAGGGATGCTCTCCTCGAGCAGGACCGCAGGGTCCTTCTCCATCTCGATACCGAGCGCAGCGGCGACCTGCTTGCCTTCCTCGATGATCCGGTCCATGACCCAGCGGACCTCCGCGTTGTTCGCCGCCCGACCGTGGGGAAGCTGGGTGAGTGAGCACAGGGCGTTGCTGGCCGCATTGAAGATGACCTTGGTCCATTGGGCACCGCGAGCGTCGCCAAGCGGAATCGTCTCCATTCCGCCGCGACTGAGGATGGCGGCGAGAGACTCGACCTCATCCATGGTGGCCGGCTTCGGCTCGAACGGTCCGATCTGGGTGGCTCCGGCGACATCGAACTGGACGAGGCCGGGCGCGATGAGCCTTCCCGCGGGAAACGTCGTCCCGCGGATCACTCTTGGCACGTATTCGGCGATGATCTCCTCGTTGCCGACTCCGTTCTGGACCGAGCACACCGCGCCCCCGGCGAATGCGTGAGCCGTGGCCTCGATGGCGCTTCGGGTGTACATGCCCTTGGTGGCCACGATCCCGAAATCGAGAACGGGCAGCGCACCAGGGTCGGTGGTGGCGGTCGGTCGACTGTGGACCTCTTCGACCCCGGTGAGTCGCAGACCGTCCTTGTTGATGGCGGCGACGTGCTCTTGCGAAATGTCGTAGGCCCAGACCTCGATGTCGTCGAGTTGGGCAGCGTGGGCAGCGAACAGACTGCCGACGGCACCGCAACCGATGATCCCGATTCTCACCTCGTGCCCTCCCTCAATCGTCGTACGAGCGATCCCTGGCCCGCAGCAACTGGTACATCGCCCGGCTCAGCGGCACGTCGATGTGGAGGCGATCGGCCTCGCCAACGAGCGCACCGGTGATGAACTCGACCTCGGTCTTCCGCCCTGCCCGAATGTCGCCGAGCATCGATGGAACGTGCGCGTACTGCTCGGAATCGGTTTGCCCCGTCGTGACCGCCTCGACGTTCATCTCCCACGGGTCCTCGAACAACTCCACCCCGGCAGCGGCGGCGGTTGCCTTGCCTTCATCGATCAGGCCCGCAACGAGCCATCCCAGATCCGAGGGTCGTCCCCTGCGGGCGTACAGGGCGACGTGAGGCAGGTCGGTAACCGCCGCCACGCTGTTCACCGCGTGGTTGAAGATGAGCTTGGACCACTGGGCGGGCCGCACGTCGGGAAGCACTTCTGCCTCGAGCCCGGAAGCGACAAACAGGTCACCGACATCCCTTGCCGTCTCGATCGACGTCCCCTGGTAGGGCCCAAGCCAGGTGGCGGTGTCCAGCTCGTATTCGATGTGGTGATCGCCGTGTCGGATCCCGCTCATGAACGTGACCGACGAGATGAGCGGCCAGTCGCCGTACCGGGCCACCAGCTGCTCGGCGCCGATGCCGTTCTGGATGGTCATGAAGGCGGCGTCCCCAAACCGTCCCTTCAGCGGCGCCACCGCTTCTTCGAGCTGGGTCGCCTTGGTCGCCACGATGCCGAGGGAAAAATCGGGTAGCTCGGCGGCGTCGGTCACGGCGTATACCCTGGACGTGAAGTTCGACTTGCCCGAGACCGTCAACCCGTGTTCGTTGAGGTCGCGGGCGTGCTCCTGGCGTCGGACCAGAATCGACACCTGCGCCTCCCTGGCCAGGTGCACCGCGCACAAGCTGCCGATCACTCCGGCGCCGATGATGCAGACCTCGTCGAGCGACACGTCAGGTCCCTTCACCAACTCCGGCCACCAGCCGACGAAACTCATCATCGGTGACGATGCCCTGTTTCGAGGCGCCGCGAAGCTTCACCGCAGCGAGCAGCTCGGCGCGCCGTTCCTCCGGCACCTCGATCCCGAGTTCCTCCAGCTTGATCTCGATGCTGGCGATGCCGCTCTTCTTGCCGAGCACGATGCCACGGCGGGCTCCTGTGATTTCTGACGAGTACGGTTCAATGGCCGAAGGGTCGTGGAATTGAGCGGCGACCGCACCACTCTCCCTCATGAAGAGGTTCTCTCCGGTGACCGGCTTGTACGGCTCGAGCGCATAACCGGAACGCTCTCGCACCAGCTCGGATACCTCGGCGAGCCGTGCGAAGCGCAACCCGGTCGATCCGTGATAGAGCGCGTCGAGAGCGAGAGCGAACTCAGCCAGATTGGCGTTGCCTGCCCGCTCTCCCATGCCGTTGATCGCTCCCTGGATCCAGTCGGCGCCGGCACGCACCGCAGCGATGGCACAGGCAGTTGCCAGGCCGAAGTCGTTGTGCCCGTGCCAGTGGAGGGGTATATCCGGGCCGACCCACTCTCGAACATCCTCGATCATCGAGAAAGCGGCCTCGGGAGCGGCAATCCCGAGCGTGTCTACGACCGCCAGCTCCCGTGCACCTGCTTCGACTGCGGCCCGGTAGACGTCGGCGAGAAACAGCGGGTCCGCCCGTGTGCCGTCCACGCCGAAGAAACACACGGTGACGTCGTTGGCAGCGGCATGCTCGACGGCGGTCACCACTCGCCCCATCACGGTGTCCCGATCCATGCCGTAGGCCGCCAGCTTGCCGTCGCTCAGAGGCGCCTCGATCACCGCGGACGTCACGCCGAGTTCGAGCAACTGCTCGACGTCGGCGGGCACCGCCCGCGAGAAACCCCAGATCTCGGCTTTCAACTGGGCGGCCATGATCAGCTCATAGGCCTTCACATCATCGCCGGACACCCGGGGGAAGCCGGCCTCGATCCGGTCGACCCCCAGGCCGTCGAGGGCGATGGCGATGGCGAGCTTGTCCTCCGGGCTCAACACCACGCCGACGGTCTGCTCTCCGTCCCGCAGCGTCGTGTCGTAGATCCCGATCCTGCGGCCCTCGAAGGGGCTGGTATCGACGGAACGCTCGTTGATGTCGCTGGTCCAGATGAGGGAGCGATCGATCATGAGCGAAAGTCATCCGGGTAGCGGCACAACTGCTCGGCACCGTCTGTGGTGATGAGGAAGTTGTCCTCGAGGCGAAGCCCTCCACCCTCCGGGAAATAGGTGCCGGGTTCGATAGCGATCACCATGCCTTCCTGGAGCCGGCCGGATGCCGCCCGGTGAGGCCACGGCGGCTCGTGTGCCCTCGCCCCAACGCCATGGGACACGGGATGGGAGGGGTTGAGATAGCCGGCTTCCTCGATTCTGGCCCTGATCAGCTCATCGAGGCCCCCAAAGGTCGCTCCCGGCCTGGCGTAGTCGATGGCCTCGGCGAAGATCGCCAGCAGGGTGTCGAGCAGCCGGTCGTACCGCGGCTCGAGCTCTCCGAACACCATGTTCTTGGTGAGATCGTTCCAATAACCATCGACGCACACCCAGATTTCGAACAGCGTCGGTTCGTTTTGGGCCACGGGCTCGCCCTTGGTCGGGGTGAAGGTCTGGATGCCGTCACCCGACCAGATGAGCGAGACACCTCTCGCCATCTTCACCTTGCCCTCGTATCCGATGCCGATCGAGTGCACGTGACCTTCCCAGATGCCGCCGACCTGGGACGTCGACATCCCGGGGTGGATGTCCTTGCGGGTTGCCTCGAGAGCGAGGGCGGCCACCTCGTTGGCGATCCGCATCCGCTCGATCTCCTGGGCCGTCTTGATGATGCGGGCCAGCGACAGTAACGGGACGGCGTCTACGGCCTCGCCGGCGACATCCATGAGGCTGGTGAAGTAGTCCATGGTGAAGACGGTCGGCTCGCCGAGCATGCGGTCGGTGCTCTGGCTTCCCTGGCTGAGCTCGATGCCAATACGGCCCGTCAGGCCTCGTTGGCGCAACACCTCGATCGTCTTGTCCATGGCTCGTGCCGCCGGTGGTCGCGGATCGGACGGGTCGTAGAACCGAAACGGTCTGACGTCGTCGGTCCACGCCTGGTCGAGAGCTTCACCTTCCTGAGGCTCGAGAACCACCAGCGTGGTGTCGCCCTCTCTGGGGAAGACCGCCATGGCATAACCCTTCATGGGCCAGTAGTTGGTGAGGTAGACGACGTTGTCGGGAGCCCGCACCACAAGCACATCGAGATCCTCGGCGCTCATGAGCGACCGTACCCGCTCCAGTTTGACGTCGTCGACCGGATACGCCAGGGCACCGCTCATGATGCAACGCGAGGTGCAGGTTCTCCGTATGCCTCTTCCCACGAGATGACCGGGTTTCGCAACACCCCGATGTTCTCGATCTCGCATTCGATCACGTCGCCCGGCCTGAGGTAGTAGTCCTGCGCATCGGGACGGAAGGCGGCAACACCGGCGACGGTTCCCGTCGACACGATATCGCCTGCGCTGTACCCCAACGGGGAGTAGTGAGCGATGATCTCGGGGATCGTCAACCACATCCGCTTGGTATTCGACTCCTGACGCAGTTCTCCGTTCACTCGCAACTCGACCCGGAGGTTCTGTGGATCGCCGATCTCGTCGGGGGTGATGATCCAGGGGCCCAGAGGGCAGAACGTGTCGATGGCCTTGCAGAAGCTGAATACCCCCGACCGCATCTCCTCGCGCTGGATATCTCGCGCCGTGACGTCATTGAAGATCACATACCCGCCGATGAAGTCCCCGGCCTCCTCTGCGGTGAAGTGCTTGCCCGATTTCTTGATGACGACGGCCAGCTCCAGCTCGTAATCGAGTTCCTCGGTGAGATGGTCGGGATAGACGATCGGGTCATCGGTGCCGATGATGGCGTCGACGTTCTGGAAGAACACGATCCACGGGGCGATTTCGTGGGACCAGTTGACCCGCTTCGACTCCTCCTCGTGCTCCTTGTAGTTCCCTGCGGTGTGGAAGAACTTCTTGGGGATGATCGGAGCACGGATCCGCACTTCGGCCAGCGGGATCCCCGGACCCTCGGCGGCGGCGGCGAGGGTGAGCCCGGCGTCACCCATCTCGAACAGCGACCGCATGTCGGGCACGTCGAGTGGGAGGATCATGTCTCCGTCGACTACACCAGCACGTATTGCGCCGGACGAGTCTTCGAACGTTGCCAGCTTTATGGTTTCACCCCACAGAATCGGGCGGCGGTCAAAGCATACGACCTTGCGATGTTGACCAGGGAGGCGATCGGCACGCTCTCACCTTCGGGACCGGGCAGGGCACTCGATATCGGGCCATAGTTGAGACAAGCTACGCCGTATCGCGACAGGGTCGATGCGTCTGATGCCCAGCGCACGTAGCTGCGCTCCGGTGGCGATCCGAACACCGTGGTATGAGAAGCGTCCGCAGCCGAGACCAGGTCGTGTGCCTCATCGATCTCGGCCCCGCCGGCGGTGACGTAGACCTCCGAGCTGATCCCGAACTCGGGATGATCCGAGTCCAGGCCGCGCACCAGGTCATTGAACGCCTCGATTGCCTCGAGCATCGGCATCGTCGGCGGCACTCGCACGTCGAGAAACAGGTCGGCGGAGGCCGGTGTTCGACTCACCCGCCATGGAAAGCCGCCGCCAATGGCGCCGACGTTCACCACTCCCGGCTCGCCCCGGTAGGCGCCGCGTTTCTCCCACTCGGCGATCCACGGGCGCACCCGGTCGAGCACGGACGGCATCCGCATGATTGCGTTCTCGTCCAGACGTCCCAGGCTGAAGGCGGTGTGGAAGAAGGGACCGCTCGTCGAAATCCTGACCCACATCGTTCCCCAGTGGCCGAGAACGAGTTTCTCCTCACTCGGCTCGCCGAGGATGCAGGCTTCGGTCAGGACCCCGTGGGTGACGAGATGGCGGGTACCGACCCCGTACCCACGGAACTCGGCCCCCTGGAACTCGCCCCACTGCGCCTTCTCGATCTCCCCGGCCACTCCGGCCACGACGAGGTCACCGGCCAGGGTCACACCGGCGTCGAGAATCGCTCGAACCGCCTCCACGTAACAGGCGACGGCGCCCTTCATGTTCATGATGCCGAGGCCGAGGATCACGCCGTCGCGAATGATGGGATCCGGCTTGTACCCGGGACCGTCCAGCCACGGCTCGTCTCCGGAGTACGAGGTATCGAGGTGGCCGTTGAACATGAGACTGCGCCCGCCACCGGCGCCGGGCAGCCTGGCGACGGCGTTGGCACGCCCTTCTTCGATGTGCTGTAGCCGCGTCTCGAGACCGAGTTTCTCGAGCTCGTCATACAGATACCTTGCCGCCTCCTCCTCGTTTCCCGTGGGGCTGGGGATGGCGACGAGCTCGGTGGCGGTTGTGACCAGCCGGTCCTCGTCGACCGCGGCGACTATGGCCTCATCCACGGACATGGGGCAAAACCTCTCGTCCGAACAGCTCGAGTTGGCCTGGGCGATCGGCGCCCCACAGCTCGAGCATGATGTGGGTGCACCCCGCCTCGCGATACTCGTTGATGGCGGCGATACAGTCGGCCGGCGTCCCCGCGATCGGCCGGCACTTGTCGAGGATGGAGTCGGTGACCTTTTCCTTGGCGGCGAGGCGCCCTCCACGTTCCATCGCCTCGGCGATCGGGGCGATCTCGTCGAAGGTGAGGCCTGCTTCGTCCAGGAGCACGTCGGCCGAGCCACGGATGTTCTGCACCTTGTTCGCCAGATACATCCCGGCGATCTCTCGCGCCCCGTCGCGGCCCCTGTCCCTGTCATTGTCGATCGATGCAACGATCGTGCACCCCACGTCGACGTCCGCGCCGTTCCTACCCACCCGGTCCGCACCTGCTGCCACGTTGTGCCGCGCGTACCGGACGAAGCCCGGCGTGGTGATCGACGCCGTGAGCAGCCCATCGGCGATCTCGCCGGCGAGTTGCTGCATCTTGGGGCCGGTGCCGGCGATGTAGATCGGCACCGGGGATCGAAGAGCCTCGGTATCGGATGACATCGCAGGTACCCGGGCCGTGAACACCTTGCCCTCGTAGTCGAGCCCTTCCCCGGCGAGGATCGGTCGTACGATCTCGATGCTTTCCCGTACCGCGGTCAGGGGGAGGGCGGGATCGCCGACCTCGTTCATGAGAATCTTGGACGCCCCGAAACCGAGGTAGAACCGACCTTCGCCGACCGACTCCTGGGTGACCCTTGCCTCCATCGCCACCTGGATGGGGTGACGCGTGTACGGCGAGATGATCCCCCAACCGATTGCGATCCGTTCGGTTTCCCGCCCGAGCACGGCGGAAATCGCCGTTGCCGACCGGGCCTCGTAGCCATGTTTGCGCCACCATGGGTATGCCTCGGCAAGCCAGATCGTGTCGAACCCTGCTCGGTCCATCACCGCGGCGTGGTGGACGATGTCGGCGAGAGGCTCCATCGTCAGCTGCATCACTCCGATACGGAACGGAACACTCACCACCGCCTCCTCACTGCTTGCCGGCTCGCCGGGTCTCTTGCTGCCTACGGGCGCGGTCGGCGCGGCTCTACTCCCCGGCAGCCAGGTCGCCGACCGCGTTGTCGATCACGTACAGCCAGCTGCCATCTGCCTGGCGTCGTGCCACCTCACCGGTCACCGCCCCCATCTCGAACGGGCTGCCATCTTCGTTCGTGGCGGTGAGTGACCAGCGGTTCATCAGGTAGGCCAGGTCCCCGACGGTGACGACCTGCTTCGTATCGAGTCTCATCTTGCCCCCGATGTCGAGGAACTTCTGCAACGCCGGCCCGATCTGGTCGAGGCCTTGGGCCACCACGCCTGGTTGGGGGATGAGCGCCGCGTCGGGCTCGTAGAGAGCGAGCAGCGCATCGAGGTCGCCGGCATTGAACGCCTCTTCGAAGAGCCTGTGGATCTGTTCAGGGCTTGTAGCCGGCACTTTTCCTCCCCGGAGCGGATCGCGTCAATCTAGCCGACCCGATCTCGAGCTTGTCCGGTGACCCGCTACCAATAGCGCTCGTGAAGGCGCCGCGCCGCACCCTCGAGAATCGGCCCTTCGATACGCACGTTGCCGGTCGCATCTCCAAGCACCTGGCGCGACGAGCGATGGAGGCCGCTTCCGCCGACCATCTCCTCCAGGCGAGCCGCAGGGAAGCCGTATACCACATGGCGTATCCCCGCCCAATAGATCGCCCCGCAGCACATCGCACACGGCTCGGTGCTGGTGTACAGCGTTGCCGCCGATACCACCTCTGGCGCCAGGTCACGGCTGGCGCGGCTCACCAGGCGAAGCTCGGCGTGCTGGGTGACATCGCCGGACGTGTTGATCGCGTTGCGGGCCTCGGCAACCGATGCGGCGTCGACGACGAGCAGCGCCCCGAAAGGCTCGTCACCTCGATCGACGGCTTCTCCGGCGAGACGGATGGCTTCGGTCATCCAGCGTTCGTGTTCGACGCCCATGCCTCAATCCTCGAGTTTGGCCGCCTCGGTGAGCGTCGTCCTGGCCTCCCACAGCCACGGATAGAACTGATTGTTGGGCAGACGCTGGAGGAGCTCGACGGGCGTGCCCTG
>BTQG01000020.1:0-31734 GCA_036985755.1 Acidimicrobiia bacterium
AACCGCCGGCCTTGGTCTTTGACATGTCAGGCTTCCTTGTCGGTCTCTGGCGGCTTCTTTTTCGCCGCAGCCGGCTTCTTGGCGGTGGCCGATGTGGCCGGCGGTTTCTTCTCAGCCGACTTCTTCTCAGCCGACTCCTTCTCAGCCGACTTCTTCTCAGCAGGCTTCTTCTCAGCCGACTTCTTCTCAGCAGGCTTCTTCTCAGCAGGCTTCTTCTCAGCCGACTTCTTCTCAGCCGGTTTCTTCTCAGCCGGCTTCTTGGCGGCAGGCTCCTTGGCCGCCGGTTTCTTCGCCCCCGGCAGATCGATGGTGTTGATTTGGAGCTGGGTGTACCTCTGGCGGTGCCCGGAGCGGCGGCGGTACCCGGTCTTCGCTTTGTACTTGAAGATATCGACCTTCGGGCCGGATGACTCGCCGAGGATCTCGGCAGTCACCGTCGCTTTGGCCAACTTGTCGCGGTCCGAGATCACCGTGCCATCGTCCTGGACGATGAGCAGCGGAACGAAGGTGACCGCACCCTCGGTCTTGATGCGCTCGACATCGATGATGTCGCCTTCGCTCACCTTGGATTGTTTTCCACCGGCGCGGATGATGGCGTACATGAACTTCTCGATAGGCGGTAGGGCTGCGGCACGTCCTGTGCCGAGCCACAGGAGCATAGCGGAGTTGGGTTTTTCCCAGTCATCAGGTCTGAGCCATCAGCCATCAGCCACAACGCGACCCTCGCATTTCTCAGACTCGGGACTGAGGACTGAGGACTGTGGACCGAGGACTTCTTCAGGCGGTCTCTTCGCCGGCCAGCTCGACCCGGATGCCGGTGGCGGCTGCGTCCTCGTGAAGCAGGACGCCGCGGCCACTGCAACGCGGACACACCTCAGAGAAAGACTCGAGCAGCCCGGCGGACACGTTCTTCCTCGTCATTTCGACGAGCCCGAGGTTGGAGACCTCGAACACCTGAGTGCGGGTCTTGTCCTTGGCAAGATGCTCGCGGAAACGCAGCAGAACGGCCTCCTGGTTCTTCTGGGTCTCCATATCGATGAAGTCGATGACGATGATGCCACCGATGTCGCGCAGCCGGAGCTGGCGGGCGATCTCCTGAGCAGCCTCCAGGTTGTTCTCCAGCACGGTGTCTTCCAGGCTGGAGGTCCCGACGAACCGCCCGGTGTTCACGTCGATCACCGTCAACGCCTCGGTACGGTCGACCACGATGTGCCCCCCCGATGGCAGCCACACCTTGCGGTCGAGAGCCTTGCGCAGCTGGTCCTCGACGTGGAATCGCTCGAATAGCGCCATCTCGTCTTCGTACAGCGACACCTTCTCCACCAGGTCGGGCTCCGTGCCCCTCAGATACTCGAGCACACGATCGTACGTGACCTTCTGGTCGATGAGCAGCCGCTTGAAATCCCGGGTGAAGTGCTCACGGATCACCCGCAGGACCAGCGGGGGCTCCTCATAGAGCAACTCGGGTGCCGAAGCGGTCTCCATCTTGCTCTCGATCCCGTGCCATATATCTTGAAGCCTGGCGATGTCGGCTTGGATGTCGGCACCGGTGGCACCCTCGGCTGCCGTTCGCACGATCACGCCCATGCCCTCGGGACGGTGCTCGGCGATCAGGTCGCGAAGACGGCGCCGCTCGTCATCTGGTAGGCGCTTCGAGATGCCGCGCACGCTGGCATCGGGGGCCAGCACCAGGTACCGGCCGGCAAGACTGATCTGGTTGGTCAGGCGGGCACCCTTGTGGCCCATGGCGTCCTTGACCACCTGGACCAACACCGGGTCGCCCTGCTCGAGAACAGACTCGATGCGCTTGGCTTTTCCCCCAAGCTCGTAGCCGGCGAAGTTGATATCGCCCGCGTACAGAACGCCGTTCTTCCCTGCCCCGAAGTCGATGAACGCCGCCTCCATGCCGGGCAGCACATTGCGAACCTTGCCCAGATACACGTTTCCGACCAGCGACTGTCTGTCGGAGCGGGCCACGTAGTGCTCGACGAGCACCGGGCCTTCCATCACCACGATCTGGGTCTGGTGCGGGAGTGTGCGCACCAGCATCTGCATGCGCGCCGTCTCCGGTGGCGCCACCACCTCGAGGTGGGTAGGGCGCCGGCGACGGGCAGGGCGTTGCCGCTGGTTGGATTTACCGCCCTGTTTCTGTTTCTTCTTCGGAGCCGTGTCCCCCTCGGTGAAGCGGCGAACCGTGACCTTCTCCCCGCTCACGCTTCGCACCGAGCGCTGCTCGACCGAGGAACCCTTGCGCACCACCTGGGGGCGCTTCTTGCTGAACAAACCCATCCTTGAACTCCTTCGAGGTATCCCGGGAATGATGTCGGCATGTCGTTCGCCGGCCTTGTGTCCTGGGGTCGAAACCACCGGTCGATCGCAAGTCGATCGCCGTGGGGTTCCACCGGACGTCGTGGCGGAAGCTGTAAGCCAATTCCTGGTCCCGGTTCGGAAACGGACGACCGCGCATCGCGGTCGAACTGCGCTGAGGGTAGCTGATGCCGGGCGCTAGCCCGAGGACTTGAGTCACAAGACTCACGTCGCAAGACGCAAGCAGCGATTCTTCGCCCATCCCCCGCTCCGCGAGAGAGACGAAGACCTCTGCTACTGATCCATCACCGCAAGTCTCGGCTGCTCGGCCTCGGTCGGGTCATAACACCGCCGACACCGCGCCTCGTAGGAGTCGGTGGCCCCGAGCACGACGAGATCGTCCCCGGCGATCACCCGCTGCGTGAACAGCCCCGGCCCGCCGCATCGGTGGCAGACGGCAAGGGTCTTGGTGACGTACTCGGCGCGCAACATGAGTGACGGTACCGGCTCGAAGGGTCGGCCCAGGTAATCGAGGTCGAGCCCGGCGATGATCAACTGCTTGCCGGCGCCGGCAAGCAGTTCGACCACATCGACGAGGCCGTCATCGAAAAACTGTGCCTCATCGACGCCGACGACAACGGTGCGATCCTCCACCGAACGCAGCAGTTCCCCGGAATCGGCCACCGCTGTAGCCGCCGTCGATAGATGGGAGTGGGAGACGACCTCGGAGGCGGAGTACCTGGTATCGATTGCCGGCTTGAACGTTTGCACGGGGACCCTGGCAATCCCGTACCGGGTGACCCTGCGGATCAGCTCCTCGCTCTTGCCCGAAAACATTGGGCCGGCGATGACCTCGACCCAACCCTGCTCAGCGCGTCGCTGCATGGGAAACGAGCGTAGTAGATGGACGCAGCCGGCTCGCTCTCACGGGAGTTGCACCTGGCCGAAGGTATTTTCTCCAGGAACCGGCGACCTCCGCAGCCATACCGAATGGGCCATGCCCAGCGCGATGCTCATCGCGATGAACGCGGTGCCACCGGCGGACATGAACGGCAACGGCAGCCCGGTGATGGGCATGACACCAACGGTCATGCCGACGTTGACGAACACGTGGAACGTGATCAGAGCGGCGGTGCCCACCGCGACGAGCAGGCCGAAGCGGTCCCTGGCGTGCAGCGAAGCGACGAGGACCCTCCACAGGAGGATCCCGAACAACGAAAGCACGATGATCGCGCCGACAAAACCCAGCTGCTCCCCAACCGCGGTGAAAATGAAGTCGCTCGACTGCTCCGGCACGAACCGCAAGTTGGTCTGAGTCCCGTTGAAGAGCCCCTTTCCGAGCAGTCCCCCCGTACCGATAGCGATCTCGCTCTGCTGCAGGTTGTACTGGGTCCCGAGCACGTCGGGATTGACATCGAGAAAGGCGGTCAGGCGCTCGATCTGGTAGGTGCGAATCGCCCCCACCTGGAACAGGGCAACGGCCCCGACCGTGGCGGTGACGAGCATCGCCGCCATCTGCCGCCACGTCGCCCCGGCGACGAACAGAATCACCATGGCGATGATGCCGAAGGCGAGCATGGTGCCGAGGTCCGGCTGCAGGAAAATGAGCAGTGCAGGAACCGCTACAACCACAACCGCCCAGACCATGCTGGGCCAACGCAGCGGGAGCGGCTTGAGGGCAAGCAGAGCCGCCAACGCCACGATGACCGCCACCTTGGCCAGCTCGGCCGGTTGGAACTGCCCGAGCGGTCCGAGATCGATCCACCGCTGCGCACCCTGCACGGACCTGCCCAGCGGGGTGAGCACAAAGAGCAGCGTCAGCATGCTGGCGGCGTAGACAACGGGGACCCAGCGGCGCAGATATCGGACATCAAACGCCGAAACGACACCAAAAGCAATGAACCCGGCGACGACGAACACCCCCTGGCGCTCCAGGTCCTGCGTCGGGTTCACCCCGAGGTCGATCAGGCGCGGTGCCGAAGCGGTATACACCATGAGGAGACCAAGCACCGATAGAGCGATGTACGAACCGACCAACGCCAGATCCGGTCGCATCGGGCGCTCCCGCTGCAACAGGGTGACCGGCTGTGGGGTACGCTCGAGCATCGTCAATCTGCTTCGGCTCCTGCTTCGAGGGGGGTGACTGAGCCTGGACCGCCGATGAGGTGCTGCAAGACTTGGCGAGCGATAGGGGCAGCGACCTTGCCCCCCGAGCCACCACGCTCGACCACCACCGACACCACGTACTGCGGGTCGAACACCGGAGCTACTCCGACAAACCAGGCGGTGTCGACCTGGTCGATCTTTTCATCCGCCTTGATGATCTCTGCGGTGCCGGTCTTGCCTCCAACGAGCTCGACCCCGGGGCCGAAACTCTCGAAGGCCCTCCGTGCGGTCCCCCGCGGCCCGTTCACGACCTGCTGGAGGTCACGCCGGAAGAGTGTCACCGACTTCGACGCCAACGCTACGCTGGCCAGGACAACCGGATCCTTCGGGTCGAGCACCGTTCCCTCCTGGTCGGTGACCGAGTCCACTACCCGCGGTTCCCACAGGGTGCCGCCGTTGACCATGGTGGAAAACCCGTTGGCGAGCTGGAGCGGCGTAACCAGCACCGTTCCCTGACCGACGACCGCGTTCATCAGGTCACCGCCAACCCACGGCCCGGTGGCTCGCACCCTGCCGGTGCCGGCACGCTGCTCGTCACGGAACCACGCCCGATCCGGGATCAGACCCTGTTTCTCGAACGGGAGATCGACCCCGGTGACCTCACCGAAACCGAAGGCGCGGGCCCATTCCTGCCACAGGTTCTCGTTGTTGATGCCCTCGTCGTCGGACCGTTCGTTCCAGACCCGCAACGCGATCTCCCAGAAATACAGATCGCACGACGCCTCCAACGCTCCGTGGAGATCGAGCGGCCCGTGGCCGCTGCGCTTCCAGTCGCGATACACCTGAGATGAGCCGTCGTTGAACTCGAAGCGGAGGCTTCCTGTGCAGTTGTAGGCGTCTGTGTCGGAGAGGAGCGGTTGCAGCGCTTCGACTGCCGGCTGTTCGCCAAAGGCGACGTCCTCTTCTGGCTGCTCGACGCCGAGCACGCGGTCTTCGACCGGCCGGTCGAGCGGGTAGATGCCCTCTTCGATGGCCAGCATGTAGGCGACCACCTTGAAGGTGGAAGCCGGCGCGTACAGGCCCTGGACGGCGAAGTTGGTGAAAGCGTTGGCGGTGCCGAGCCGCTCCCATTGCTCCGACGTCAGCCCGCTCACGAACGCCGTCGGGTCAAAACTCGGATACGAGCCCATGGCAATGATGGACCCGTCCCTCGGGTCCTCAACCACACCAACCGACCGTACGGGACACCACTTATCCGAGTGGGTGAGGACGATCCGGTCCTCGTCGATGCTCGTCACTCGCAGCGTCGTCGCAAACTCGTCCCCCCGGCCGACGATAAAGCGGTCACCGTCGACAACCACCACCGCGTTCTGGGTATCTCGGGCGTCGGTGACGCTGATCAGCCGTATCGAGCGCTCGACGGCCCCGCTCAGCCGGGAGCGCTCGTCGACACCGAGCACGACGCGCTGCGCCGGCTCGCAGACCCCGGCTCTGTCGACCGGTAGCCCGTCGTACAGCGACTGGAGCTCTTCACCTTGGTTGAGCTCGTCGGGATCGTGCAGCAACTCCCGCTCCAGCAGCGCTGCCGCCTCGGCGGCTGCCCGTTCATCCTCGTCGGTGATCTTGGCTATCTCGGCGTCGAGAGCGGTGGCCTCTCTGATGGCATCTCTGGCCTCTTGCCGCGCCAGCACCATCCTGGCGTCGCCACTCACCTTGGCAAGGGCGTCGGCCCGCTCCTCCATCTCCAGGCGCCGCGCCAGTTCCAAGCCCTCCTGCAATGACGCCTGAAGCTGAGCCTGCACCCCAGCATCGATGGTGAGGTGGAGGTCGCTGCCGGGTTTCGGGGCCTTCTCCCCTGATTTGCTGAGCACGGTGCGGTCGGCGTCGACGCGGTACTTGACGAATCCCTCCGTTCCCCGGAGAACGTCGTCGTAGAAGCGTTCCACACCGGCCTTGCCAACCACATCGTTGCCACGGACATCGGGTCGCTCCAGGTCTTCTGCGGATGGGCGACCGATGTAGCCGAGCACGTGGGCGGCGAGGTCGCCGCTCGGATATTCGCGCACCGGTTGTGGGATCACGGCGACGCCGGGGAAGTCCTCGCGACGCTCGAGCAGGAGCAGGGCTCGCTCCTCTGATAGATCCTCGGCGAGGATCAACTGCGCACCGCTGTTGGCATTGGCGAAGGTTTCCATGAGCGAGCTGGCCGGCACGTTGAGGAAGGCGGCGAGGTTACGCGACAGCAGGTCTTCGGTCTCGTCGGTGACCAGGGCCATGTCAACGACAACGGCGAGCGACGGCCGCGTGCCCGCCAGAAGCACACCGTTGCGATCGAACACGTCGCCGCGAGGAGCCGGTGTGTTCACCAGGCGGACCTGGTTGAACTCGGCTCGTGCCTGGTACTCCTCTGAACCGGTGACCTGTACCGCCCACAGCCGCAAACCGAGCACTGCGAGCATGCCGGCGAGGATGACACCCACCGTCGCAACCCGCCAGGTTCCGCTCACAGCGCCCACCGCCGTTCATCACGTCGCATCGTCACCGTGGAAACCCAGAAGATCGGTGCTGCCAACACCACGTTCCACAATGCCGGAAACAGCAGGAGCTTCCACAGGTCGGGGCGATTGATGGTTCCCTGACCGAATAACGTCCCAACGATCGCGTACAGCAACTGCCCGGCGAACGTGAGCAGAAAGACCCCAGCTGCAACAACCAGCACTCCCCCGACCTCGTACTGGCGAAGCTTGACCGTGGCGAACGCCACCACCGTCATCGTGATTGCCCACAGTCCGAGAGACGACCCGCCGACCAGATCAGAGATGATGCCGGCGGTGAAGCCGACCATGAGCGCAGCCTCGGGCTCGAGGTAGCGAGCGCTTGCAATCACGGTCAGCAGCACGAGCGCAGGGGCGATGGCAAACGGGCGTACCTGGCTGAACAACGTGGTCTGCAGAATGATGGCGATGAACACGAGCCCGAGAGCGATCAGCGTGTTCTTGTGTCTCCTCATTGTTGACCGCTACGGGGGTCGACGAAGCTCGGCGGCTCGATCAACGTCGGCTCCGACTCGACCTCCGCATCGAGCGGCGACCACCCGACGATCACCTTGACATAGTCGATCTTGGAGAACCTCGCAGCAGTCTCCACGCCGGTCTGCAGCACGAAGTTCACCTCGGCGTCGGCTGACTCCATCACGTAACCCACGACGATCCCCGGCGGGAAGCGACTGCCGTCGGTGACCACGACCGCACCCTCGGTCACTGGTGTGGTGGCATCGAACATGTCGAGGCGCAGCGTTGCGGTTCCGAGGCCGGTCACCACACCGGTCTCGTTGGTCTGCTGAACCCGAACGCCCACGGAGACGACGGGGTCGGTGAGCAGTCTGACCCGTGCGGTTGACGCCGTCACTGCGTCGACCCGCCCGATCAATCCCCGCTCGTCGATCACCGCCTGTCCGATGGCTATTCCGTCATCCACACCTTTCAAGATGTACTTGACGTGGTCGTACGACGACGCCCCCGACGAGTACACCCTCGCCGACACCGAGGCGAGCTCGAGCGGTGGCTCGAGGGCGTTGATGGCCTCCAGTTCCTCGACCTTGCGCTCGAGAGCCGACGTCTCGCGGAGGCGGAGCTCGAGCGAACTCACTTGTGCCCGTAACCGTTCGTTCTCATCGGAAAGCCCGGCCAGGTTCGAAATACCGTCGAAGAAGGAGACGACGGGAGAGATAACCAGGTCGGCACCGCGTTGGACCGGCGCCAGCAAGCTCTGGGTCCCGGATCGCATCGTGTCGGCAATGCCCGTCTCGGCAGTCCTCACATCGAAGGTCGCGATCACGAATCCGGCAGCAAGCAGCGACATGAAAAGCGCCGTGACCCGATCGAACCTTCTTCCTGACGGGAACATCAGCCGATGGGCGTGTTCACGTCACGACCGGCTGGTGGAGTGGAGGACGTTGCCGAGCGCGTCGAACTCCTCCAGCACCGCGCCCGAGCCAATGACAACGCTCTGCAGTGGCCGGTCCGCGGTCACGATCGGCATCCCGGTCTCGTGAACCAGTCGATGGTCGAGGCCACGCAGCAGGGCCCCGCCGCCTGTCAGGATGATTCCGCGTTCCATGATGTCTGCGGCGAGCTCGGGGGGCGTCTTGTCCAGGGTGTATTTGATGGCGTCGATGACGGCCTGGACCGGCTCCTCCATGGCTTCCCTGATATCGGCGCTGGAAAGCACGATCGTCTTCGGCAGCCCCGAGACCAGGTCCCTGCCCCGAAGCTCCGCCGCCGGTTCGTCTGGATAGGGCCAGGCCGAGCCGATGGCGAGTTTCACCTGCTCGGCGGTCCGCTCACCCAGCATCAGGCTGTACTCCTTCTTGACCCACTCGATGATCGAGTCGTCCATCTCGTCGCCACCGATCCTGATGCTTCGCGAGACGACGATCCCTCCAAGCGAGATCACCGCGACTTCGGTGGTGCCACCCCCGATGTCGACGACCATGGACCCCGTCGGCTCGTGCACGGGTAGGCCTACGCCGATCGCAGCCGCCATCGGCTCCTCGATGGTGTACGCCCTGCGGGCTCCGGCGTGGTACGCCGCCTCCTCGACGGCGCGTCGCTCGACGGCGGTGATGCCAGAGGGCACACAGATCACGATCCGCGGGCGGGCGGCAAACCGCCCCGTGTGGACCTTGTCGATGAAATAACGAAGCATCTTCTCTGTGATGTCGAAATCGGCGATCACACCGTCTCGCAACGGGCGGATTGCCTGAATGTGCGACGGGGTTCGCCCGATCATCCGCTTGGCAGCCATTCCTACCTCGAGCGGGCGGTTGTCGTGGGTGTCGATGGCGACCACTGAAGGCTCGTTGAGCACGATCCCCTGGCCGCGGACAAATACCAGCGTGTTTGCCGTGCCCAGATCAATCGCCATGTCACGGCCTGCGAGGGCCAGGAGGTTGTTCACGGATCTATCACCTCAGAGCGTCCTGAGAGTGTACCCACCGAACGGTTTTTCGGCCCTGACTTCATGCGAAGAACAGACCGAGCTCGCGTTCGGCGCTCGCCGGCGCATCCGAACCGTGAACGATGTTCTGGGTCAGTTCGAGCCCGAAATCGCCGCGAATCGTCCCCGGCTTCGCTTCTACAGGGTTGGTCTCGCCCATGAGCGTACGGGCCACGGCCACAGCCGACTCCCCGCTCCACCGCATGACAACGACGGGACCGCCGGTGATGAAATCAACGAGGTCATCGAAGAAGGGGCGGTCCACATGCTCGGCATAGTGCTCTGCGGCGAGGGCGCGATCGATCGTCAACATGCGGATCGCTTCGAGTTGAAGCCCCTTGCGCTCCAGCCGGCCGATCACCTCGCCGACCAGGGCGCGCCGGACCCCGTCCGGCTTCACCATCACGAACGTGGCTTGCTGTGGCATGAGAGAGGAACCCTATCAGTCGCGGGTCGCGACTCAACTCGCCACAGGAACCGAACGCCGCCGAGCGGACTACTCCCCGATCTCCGGGTCGATCTCCGGGTCGATCTCCGGGTCGATCTCCGGGTCGATCTCCGGGTCGATCTCCGGGTCGATCTGCGATTCGTATCTGACATGCACGCCCGATGGCACGAAGTCGGTGCCGACGACGGCGGCTCTGGCTTCTCCCGCCACATATACCGAACCGGTCACCACCACCGCTCCTTGCGGTCCTGCGGCCTCGATCGCCGCGACCAGCGCGTCGGGCACGGCCTCGATGACGGTCGCCTCGCCGCCGAGCACGGAAACCGCCTCTGCGGCGACCGTCGCCGGGTCCCTGGCAGCCGGATCATCGGGAGCGCATGCCCAGATGTGGGCTACCAGCCCTTGCATTGGCATCAGGATCTCGGCCGCGGAACGAGGGCCGCGGAGCCCGATGACCAGCTGGTAGGCGTCGTCCCTGAACTCCGAGACCAGCGCTTCTGCCAGGCCCTCGACCCCCTGCTCATTGTGGGCGCCGTCGACGATCACCAGCGGACCGCGACCGACCACTTCGATGCGTCCGGGCTGGGCGGTCGCCGACACTGCCGTTCGCAGCGCGTCCTCATCGAGGGCGTGCTCGAGGAATACTTCACAGGCCGCGATCGCCGTGGCTAAATTGGTGACCTGGTGCTGGCCGTGCAGTGGCAGGTACAGGTCCGGGTAGTGGGCGTAGACGCCCTCGATATCGGTCACCCAGCCTCCGACCGCCATCGTTTCTGCGGCGACGACGAAATCGGCACCCGACCGAAACCAGCGCGCCCCGGTCTCGGCGACGCGGGCGGTGACCGCTCCCTCGGCGGCCGGCGGCAACGGGCCGGTGACGACCGTTCCGTCGGGGTCGATGATCGCCGCCTTTTCCGCTGCGATCTCTGCGATCGTCTCCCCGAGGTACTCGACGTGATCCTTGGCGATCCCGGTGACGACCGCCACATCGGAGACAACGACGTTGGTCGCATCGAGGCGTCCTCCGAGCCCGACCTCTAGGACCGCGACGTCGATGGCAGCGGCGACAAATGCGGAGAGGGCCAGCGCCGCGGTGAGCTCGAAGTAGGTGACGCCCGAACCGCTCCGTCGCTCGTATTCCTCCACGAACCAGGCGATGTCGGCCACCGCGGCGAAAAACGCATCCCCGATCAGCGGCTCACCGTCGATGGATACGCGCTCTTCGACCCGATGGAGGTGCGGTGAGGTAAACGCCCCCATCCGATACCCGTGCGCGCCGAGGATGTCGGTGACGAGCCGGGTGACCGTCGTCTTGCCGTTGGTTCCTGCGACGTGGATGATCGAAAACGCCAGCTGTGGGTTGCCCATGAACTCGAGCAATCCGGTCATGCGCTCCAGCCCCGGTTTGACTCCGTGCCCGATCCTGGCGTCGAGGAAGGCGACCGCCTCGTCCCGCGTGACAATGCTCACAGGGTCGCTCACGGGCTCAGCCGAGCTCGGCGAGTTGGGCTTCGAGCTTGTCGAGACGGGCTCTCGCCTCGTCGGCCTTGCTCTGCTCGGAGGTGACGACGTCCGCAGGGGCCCGCTCACGGAAGTTGGGATTGCCCAGCTTCGCCTGGGAGCGATCGAGGTCGGCGCCGGTCGCGGCCACTGCTTTCGCCAGGCGAGAGCGCTCGGCATCGAGATCGACCAATCCCTCGACAGGAATGAACGCCTGCACCGGCCCGGCCACCACCCGGCTCGTCGCTACGTCGGGGTCCGGTTCACCGCCGACGATCGTTACCCCGGCCAGACCTGAGAGCTGGTCGAGCCACCAATCTGCACCGGCACCGCCAGGGTCGGCCAGGATGACGTCGAACTTCACCTTCGGAGAGATGTGGTGCTCGGAGCGGAAGCTGCGCAACCCGGTGATGAGGTCCTGGAGTATTGCCATCGACGGCGGCCCCTCGAAGCTCGGGGGCTCCGGCCACGCGCTGGTGATGAGCAGGCTGCCATCGCCCAGCTCGCTCCACAGCTCCTCGGTCAGGAACGGGATTGCGGGATGGAACAGCTTGAGCAGGTCGCGCAGCACGACGCCGAGCGTCACCTTGGACTGCTCGCCGCGTTCCTCATCGCGCAGGGGTGTCTTGGCCAGCTCCAGGTACCAGTCGAAGACTTCGGCCCAGGCAAAGTTGTACAGCAGGGAGTAGGCGTCGGCGAGGCGGTACTCGTCGAACAACCGGTCGACCTCGACGGTCACCTCCGCCAGCCTGCTCAGGATCCAGGCGTCCTCTGGGCCAGGATCGGTGGGATAGTTCCCAGTGACCGGCACCCCGGTGATCCCCACGTGCTCAACGGCGAAACGCAGCGCATTCCACACCTTGTTGCCAAAGCGTCGCGTGCCATCGACCCACTGCTCATCGAAGGGGATGTCGTGACCGGGAGCAGCGCCCTGGAGCAGCGCCAGGCGAAGAGGGTCGACCCCGTACCGGTCGACCAGCTCCAGAGGATCGACCGCGTTTCCGAACGACTTGGACATTTTCCGACCATCACCGGTACGGATCAGCCCGTGGATGACGATGTCGGCGAAGGGCTCGGTTCCGGTGAAATGGACGCCGATCATCAGCATGCGCGACACCCAGAAGGTGATGATGTCAAAACCGGTGACGAGCACGTCCGTCGGGTAATAGGTAGCCAGATCGTCGGTCTGGTCGGGCCAGCCCATCGTCGAGAACGGCCATAGCTGGGAAGAAAACCAGGTGTCGAGCACGTCTTCGTCCCTGCGCAGTTCATCAGAGCCGCATCGGGGGCACTCGGTCGGATCCTCCATCGAAACCACGACCTCACCACAGGTATCGCAGTACCACGCAGGGATCTGGTGTCCCCACCACAGTTGCCGGCTGATGGTCCAGTCGCGGAGGTTCTCCATCCAGCGCAGGTAGTTGTTCTCCCATCGCTTCGGCACGAACCGGCTCCGCTGCTCCGTGATCGCCGCCATCGCCGGAGTCGTCAGCGGGCCCACCTTGACGAACCATTGCAGCGACAACATCGGTTCGACGACCGTGCCACAACGCGAGCAGTGACCCACGGAGTGGTGATGATCTTCGACCTTCTCCAGGTAGCCGCGCACATCCAGCTCATGGCGCACCGCTTCCCTGGCCTCGAACCGGTCCTGGCCCGTGAATGGCCCGCCGACGGCGGTGATCCTGGCCTCGGTATCGATCACCTTCAGCGCCTCCAGGCCGTGACGCTGCCCGATCTCGAAGTCAACGACGTCGTGAGCAGGGGTGACCTTGACCGCGCCGGTGCCGAAGTCCATTTCGACGGCCTCGTCGGCGACGACCGGGATCTGGCGGTCGAGCAACGGGAGCAGGATGGTCCTCCCGATGGCGTCGCGATACCGCTCGTCGTCGGGATGGACCGCCACCGCGGTATCGCCGAGCATGGTCTCGGGCCGGGTGGTGGCGACGGTGAGGTGGCCGTCTCCCTCGAGGAAGGGGTAGGTGATGTAGAACAGTTCGCCTACCTCGTCCTCATGGTCGACCTCGATGTCCGATATCGCGGTGTGACACCGCGGACACCAGTTGATGATCCGGTTCCCCCGGTAGATCAGGCCCTGGTGATACAGCTCGACGAACACCTTGCGCACCGCTTTGGATAGGCCCTCGTCCATCGTGAACCGCTCGCGAGTCCAGTCGGGCGAGAAACCCATGGTTCGCATCTGCTCGGTGATGCGGCTCCCGGAGGACCGTTTCCACGCCCACACCCGTTCGACGAAGGCTTCTCGACCGAGGTCGTCCCTCGTCAAACCCTCGGCGGCCAATTCGCGCTCGACGACGTTCTGTGTCGCGATGCCCGCGTGGTCCGTGCCGGGGATCCACAACGCGGCATAGCCCTGCATCCGTTTCCGCCGGATGATGGCGTCCTGGATCGAAAGGTCGAGGGCGTGGCCCATGTGCAGGCTGCCGGTGACGTTGGGCGGCGGTATGACGATCGAGAACGGCCGACCGTCGGGGTTGACCTCAGGTGTGAAGGCGCCGGCGCCCTCCCAGACGGAGTACCAGCGCGTTTCGACCGCATGCGGCTCGTACGTTGCCCTCATCGTGCCTCTCGGTCATCGCGCTCCTCGGCGGCCTGGAAGTGTACCCGCCGGATTGCCGGTGTCGGCAACGCAGCTTTGCCCGTAGAATCTGGCCGATGCGACGTCGGCGCCCGTTTCGCAGGTCCCGAGACCCGCTTGGCGGGACCTCGCGCCTATTTCGCCTCGCCAGAACCCTGGCCATCATCGCGCTGTTCGCCGCCGCCGCCTTCTTCGGGTACCAGCGTCTCAATGGGACAGAGGCCGTGGTGGTCTCAATCGTCGGCAACAACAAGCCCCTCGAAGGCGCCGTTGTGCTCGCCGGGGGAAACGAACACGTCACCGGACCGGACGGGACGGTGGAGCTCTCCCTCCGGCTGCCAGCCGAGATCGAAGCGACTGCGGTGGGCTTCCACCGCGCCATCACGACGATCGACTCGGCGGAAGGGGAATCGACACGGGTCGCCCTCAGCCCGATCATCGTCATGGGTCTGGTGACCGATCCCGGCGGTAAGGGGGTCCCGGGGGCAGTGGTGAACAGTGGGGAGCAGTCTGCGGTGACCGATGGTGATGGGGTGTTCGAGCTGGCGTCGGCCGAGGTCGACCTGATCACGATCACCAAACCCGGCTACGGCAGCATCGAGGTCCCTCTGACCGGCGACGGCCGGTCGCTCGAGGTGGTGCTCGAGCCGTTCCTCGTCAAGGGCATGCGCGTCAGCCCTACTGCCGCAGGCGATAAGGAGCGGTATGCCACGCTGTTGGGACTCGCCGGCGACTCGGTGGTCAACACCCTGGTTTTCGACACCAAGGACGAAAAAGGCGCCGTCCGCTATGAGTCGGCCGTCACCGGCGCCGCGATGCGGATCGCCTACAACCCGGAGGTCGTGCTGGCGCAGGCCAAAGAGGACGGGCTGTACACCATCACCAGAATCGTGACCTTCCAGGACTCGCCGCACGCCCGCAACTTCCCCGACACCGCGATCAGAAACGCCGACGGAGAGATCTGGGTCGACGCCGCCGGCCAGGCATGGCTCGACCCCACCAACCAAGAGGCTTGGCAGTACCCGATCGCCCTCGGGGTCGAAGCATGCCAGATGGGATTCGACGAAATCCAGTACGACTACGTCCGATTCCCCACAGACGGCGACACCGAATCGATCGTTTGGTCGGGGCCGATCGACGAGGAAACCCGGGTGGCAACGGTCTCGGCCTTCATCCAGCGGGCCAGTGACGCGATCCACGAAAGCGGGTGTGTGGTGTCCGCCGACATCTTCGGGATCATCATGTCGACCAGCGACGACCAGGGCATCGGGCAGCGAGTGCCCGATCTCTCCAGCGCCGCCGACGCCATCAGCCCGATGATCTATCCAAGCCACTACGCCAGTGGGTGGCGCAACCTCGACCAGCCCAACGACTTTCCGGGAATCGTGGTCGGGGATGCGCTGGCCACCGGGTTGCCAAAGGCAACCGGAGGAGCGCTGATACGCCCGTGGTTACAAGCGTTCTCCCACTCGCCGGAACAGGTGCGGGAGAGTATTGCGGCTGCCGAGGCGATGGGCACCGGTTGGATGCTGTGGAGCCAGGAGAGCCAGTTCGTGCCCGCCATGCTGCCGAGCAGCTGAGTCACAAGTCGCAAGTCGCAGGACGCAAGAAGAACAAGACGCTGGTCCTACTTGTGACTTGGGACTTGCGACCTGCGACTGAAAAAACGCGAGGGCCGGAACCCTGCTGGGTCCCGGCCCCGCTCCACCACTCCCCCTGCTGGCGTAGGTCTCCCATCGCCACCGGCCTTCCCGATTACCCGAGCCGGGGCGATTCCCCCATTCGACCTTCAGCCTCCCCCCAACCATATGGCCACACCACGTGGCCGTCGAGATACAATCCGTGGTAACACAGACTGACTAGTTACTTCCGCGAAGTAAGGCCAGTTACGTAGCAACGAGACGCAAGACACTGTCATACTTGCGACTTGCGACTTGCGACTTGCGACTTGCGACTTGCGACTTGCGACTTGCGACTTGCGACTTGCGACTTGCGACTTGCGACTCAACTACCGTTTGCCGCCCCAGACATCGCGACGAAGGTGTGGCCGCATGACTATTCGCATCAATGCCGACCTACTCATTCCCGGACGCGGCGAGCCGATCACCGATGGAGCGGTGGTCATCGACGGTTCGACGATCGCCTACGCCGGGCCGGCCTCCGATGCGCCGGATACCCCCGACGCCGAGGTCGGCGACGTGCCCACCGTGCTCCCCGGTTTGTGGGAATGCCATGGACATTTCATCGGTGAGCGCTCGCCGGACCCCGAGATGTGGGCAAAGGGCTCCCCGGTGACACGGACCGCTCGCGCCGTGGCCGACGTGTCCCGGACCCTCGACGGCGGGATCACCTCGGTGCGCGAGTTGGGGGGCCTCGGCCTGATGATGCAACCGGCGATCGCCGACGGATCGATGCGCGGTCCCACCATCTACGGCGCAGGGGACGTGCTTTCCACCACGGGCGGCCACGGAGACACCCACGCTTTCCCCCTCGACTGGGTGCAGTCCGGCTCGGGCTTTGGCGTGCTGTGTGACGGCGTGCCCGAGTGCCTCAAGGCGGTGCGCCTGCAGCTACGGGGCGGCGCCAGGGTGATCAAGGTCTGTGCCTCCGGAGGCGTCATCTCGGAAGTCGACGATCCGATCCACCAACAATTCTCCGGCGAGGAGTTGCACGCCATCGTTGCCGAGGCCGGGCGCGCCGAGCGGGTCGTGGCCGCTCACTGCCACGGCAAGGCGGGCATCATGGCCGCTCTCGACGCCGGGGTGAAGACCATCGAGCACGGGTCGTACCTCGACGAAGAAGCAGCGCTGCTCATGATCGAACGGGACGCCATCCTGGTGCCAACCCGCTCCATCGTCGCCCAGTTGCCGGAAATGGAGGACATCCTCCCCCGGTACGCCTACGAGAAGGGGGTGGCCATCGCCGATCGGCACGCCGAGGCGCTCAAGATCGCCATCGCCGCCGGGGTCACCATCGCCATGGGCACGGATTTCTTCATCTCCGGGGATGCGTACGGCCGCAACAGCCTGGAGATCCGGCATCTCCAGGACGCGGGTATGAGCGCGTTGGAAGCGATCGAGGCCGCAACCGCCACCGGGCCACTCACGCTGGGGCCTCAGGCACCGGCGTCGGGCCAGCTGGTGGCCGGGTACGACGCCGACGTCATCGCCATCGACTTCAACCCGCTCGCCGACAACACCGGCTGGGGCGACCGCGACAGGGTCACCCACGTGTGGAAGTCAGGTCACCCCGTCAAACAGCCTGCGATGACGTCGCCCGCATTCGTAATACGTAATACGTAATACGGGTTTAGGCCGATCGCTCCTCCGGCAAGTCGGCGGAGGCGAGATCCGAGATCGGGACCAGCGTCGGGTTCACCCGCTCGCGCACCACCTTCTCATCGATGACGACTCTGGCAACGTCGGAACGCGACGGCAGCTCGTACATGGTGTCGAGCAGGACTTCCTCCATGATCGCCCGCAACCCGCGAGCGCCGGTCCCCCGCCGCATCGCCTGCTGGGCGATGGCTACCAGGGCCTCGTCGGTGACGATCAGCTCGACCCCGTCCATCTCGAAGAACTTGGCGTACTGCTTGACGAGGGAGTTCTTCGGCTCGGTGAGCACCCGGACCAGGTCTTCGACATCGAGATCATCGACGGTGGCCACCACCGGAAGCCGCCCGATGAACTCGGGGATGAGGCCGTAGGCGAGCAGATCTTCCGGCAGCACCTCGGAGAGCACGTCGGAGGGGCGCACGTCTTCCGCCGAGTGCACCTCGGCGCCGAAGCCGACCGTGTTCTTGCCGATTCGAGAGATGATGACGTCTTCGAGGCCGGCGAAGGCCCCGCCGCACAGGAACAACATGTTGGTGGTGTCGAGTTGGAGGAATTCCTGGTGTGGATGTTTGCGCCCGCCTTGGGGTGGCACGGACGCAATGGTCCCCTCGAGGATCTTCAGCAAGGCCTGCTGCACGCCTTCACCGGAGACATCGCGGGTGATGGACGGGTTCTCCGCCTTGCGGGCGATCTTGTCGATCTCGTCGATGTAGATGATGCCCTGCTCCGCACGCTTGATATCGAAGTCGGCGGCCTGGATCAGCTTGAGCAAGATGTTCTCCACGTCCTCTCCGACGTAGCCGGCTTCGGTGAGGGCGGTGGCGTCGGCGATGGCGAACGGGACGTTGAGCATCCTGGCCAGCGTCTGGGCCAGGAGAGTCTTGCCGGAGCCGGTGGGGCCGACCAGCAGGATGTTGGACTTCTGCAGCTCGACTTCTTCGTCGGTACTCCGCTGTCCGGCGCGCACCCGTTTGTAATGGTTGTAGACCGCGACCGCGAGGATCTTCTTGGCCAGATCCTGGCCGACCACGTATTGAGCGAGGAAGTCGAAGATCTCGTAGGGTTTGGGGAGCTCGGTGAATGAGACCTCCTCGGTGGCGGTGAGCTCCTCATCGATGATCTCGTTGCACAGATCTACGCATTCATCGCAGATATAGACACCGGGCCCGGCGATGAGTTTCTTCACCTGCTTCTGCGACTTGCCACAGAAGCTGCATTTCAGGAGCTCGGTTCCCTCGTATTTGGCCACTTCGGCCCTCCCTACCCGGCGACGGCTTCGAGTGTTCTGCCCTCAAGGACAGTGTCGATGACACCGTAGTCGACGGCTTCGGCGGCGCTCAGCCAGAAGTCACGGTCGGTGTCGTCTGAGATCAATTCAAGCGATCTACCCGTGTGGAATGCAAGGATCTCGTTGATCTCCTCGCGCGTCTTGAGGATCTCCTTGGCGTGGATCTCGATGTCGGTGGCCTGGCCGCCGACACCAGAGACGTGTGGCTGGTGGACCATGATCCGGGCGTGGGGTAGTGAGAATCGTTTGCCCTTTGCGCCTCCGGCCAGCAGCACCGCAGCGGCAGAAGCGGCGAGGCCCATGCAATAGGTAGCGACGTCGGGTTTGACGAATTGCATCGTGTCGTACACCGCCATCAGGGCGTAGGTCGACCCCCCAGGCGAGTTGATGTACAGAGCGATGTCCTTGTCGGGATCCTCACCCTCCAGGTGGAGCAGCTGGGCCATGATGATGTTGGCCACTCCGTCATCGATCGGGTTTCCGAGGAACACGATCCGGTCTTTCAGCAGCCGGCTGTAGATGTCGAATACTCGTTCGCCCCTCGGGGTCTGCTCAACAACGGTGGGGACTAGATAACTCATCTCACTCCTCGACATCGTGGGACGCCCCTGCGAGGGCTTCGTCCTTATGTTCATGATCGGAAGACGGTGCGTTCAACGTTAGGTCTACGGCGTTGCCTTCCGAGTCCACCGGTTCGGCCGCTGCGGCGATCCGGTCCAGCGCTTTCCTGTGGAGGATATCACTGGTCAGTGCCTCTTTTTGACCACTCGAGGCAAGGAGCTGCTCGATCTCGTCGACGCTGTTCTCAGCCGACCGGGCCAGGGCCTCGACGGCCTCTCGATATTCATCGTCATCGACCTCGAGCCCGTCGATGGCGATGATGCTTTCGAGCAGGACCCGCGTCGACAGCGCAGAGAGCGCCTGGGCCTGCATGCCCGCGGTGAACGACGCTTGATCCTGGCCAATGATCCGCAGATAGTCCTCGAACCCGATACCGTCGTTTTGCAGGCTCTCGAAGACCCTGCGGATGCGCGATTCGGTCTCCGCTTCGATGAGGCCTTGGGGCAGATCGAGGTCGAGGTCGGCGACGAACTCCTGGATGGCCCGGTTTTCGAACTCGGCGCGGGCCGTCTGCACCTTCACGCCGTGGATGCTCTGCTCGAGCTGGTCGCGCAGCTCTTCCTCGGAGTCGAAATCAGTGACCTCGGCGATGAACTCGTCCGAGAGCTCGGGAAGCCGCTTGAGCTTGACGGCCTTGACCAGCGCTCTGAGGGTCACGGTGTCTCCGCCCCTGTCGGTGAAACCCTCAGGGAGGGTGCCCTCGCCTTCGGCAATTGCTCCGACCGCCGCACCCATGACTACCTCGTCGAGGCCGGGGATGAAGCTGCGCGAGCCGACCTCGTACAGCAGGTCGTTGGCGGCGGCATCTTCGATCTCTGTGTCGCCATCGTGGACGCTCACGTTGACCAGAACGAAGTCGCCGGCAATGGCGGGTCGATCGACGTCCTCGAGATCGGCGAACTGATTCCGCAACGCTTCGATCTGTCGATCGATCTCCTCCGGCTCGACCATCGGAGGCTGCACTTCGACTTTGCGCCCAGAGAAATCCGGTATGGCATCGAGTTTCGGCCACAGCGTGATGACGACATCGATCTCCACGCCCCCGTCGTCGGTATCCCGGGAGGCGCTGACGGTCGGTGTCGTTGCCGGATCGAGCTCCTCTTCCTCGATGGCGCCTGCGACTATTTCTGGCAGCATGACGTCGATGGCTTCGGACCTGAGGTGGTCGGCACCGACCATGCGCTCCACGATTTTCATTGGCGCCTTGCCGGGCCGGAACCCTTTGATCTTCATCTGTTTCGACATGGTCTTGGCGGCCTGTGCCTTGGCGCCTTCGAGCTCCGACTCCTCCAGGCGGACGGTCAGGGTGCGCTCGAATCGACCCGTTTCCTTGACCTCGGTATCCAAGAACTGCTCCAGTGGTAGAGATTGGGGTGACCGACGGGATTCGAACCCGCGACTTCCTGGACCACAACCAGGCGCTCTAACCAGGCTGAGCTACGGCCACCATGTGCGCCGTTGGCGCGGTGGGTAATGGTAACGCTGCGCTCGGGTAGATCGGTGGCCAAGGAGCGCAGCCGGCTACTGAGCTACTGATTCGTACCCCCGGCACGATTCGAACGTGCAACCTGCGGATTAGAAGTCCGCTGCTCTATCCAGTTGAGCTACGGGGGCAAACCGGTGACGCCGTCGAGCGGGTGACGGGGATCGAACCCGCATAGCCAGCTTGGAAGGCTGGAACTCTGCCATTGAGTTACACCCGCGAACGGACCGGAAGGTTACCCGGCCGCCGCCGTGAGTCTCAGCGCCTGACCGCAATGGTCAACCCGTCGAAGAGCGGGAGCAGCTGAGTATCGAGCCGATCGTCGTCCGCGGCTGCCCTGTTGAATCGGCGGACGGCGTCGATGGACTCCGACGTGTCGCTCGGATCGGCCACCCTGCCCGATCGCAGCGTGTTGTCCGCCACCACGATCCCGCCGCTCTTCAAACGCGGGACGACGAGGGAGAGGTACTCGGGATATCCGGTCTTGTCGGCATCGATGAAAACGAGATCGAACGTCGGCTCCTCCACCATGGCGGCCAGGCTCTCGACGGCGGGGCCGATACGCAGGTCGATGCGGTCGGCGAGGCCCGCCTGCTCCCAATAGCGACGCGCCACGTTCGTCCAGACCTCGCTGGCGTCGAGGGCAACGACCGACCCTCCCTCCGGCAGCGCCGATGCCATCGCCAACGCCGAGTACCCGGTGAAGGAGCCGATCTCGAGGATGGCCCGTGCCCCGGATATCCGGACCAGAAAACGAAGGAACTCCGCCTGCTCCGGGCCGATCTGCATGCCAGCCTCCGCAAGCTCGCCGGTTTCGTCGATCAAGGCTTGCTCGAGGTCGCTCGGCGCCGCGGTGTGCCCGGCGATATAGGCAGTCAATCGATCGTCGGGGAGAAAGGACCGTCGTGTCATGAGTCGGGCTGGCCGGATTTGAACCGGCGACCCCCTGCTCCCAAAGCAGGTGCGCTGCCAAACTGCGCCACAGCCCGTTCCCGTATTGTCGCAGGATTCGCGTCACACTCGACTGATACGTTGCCTGGATGACGCCCCGGGTATCAAAAGCGCTCCTCGACCGCGCCGCCGAGTGGGATGAGCTGCACCGTTGGGAGCGGTCCGAGCTCGGCAAGAAGCTGAGGAGGCTCGGCTTGACCTACGGCGAAATCCGGGAGCTGGTCCCGGTTCCAAAGGGAACTCTGTCGTACTGGTGTCGCGACATTCGGCTGAGTGAGGACCAGGTCGAAGCAATCCGCCGACGCACCGGGCCCGAGACCCGGGTGGGCATTCCGGTCGATACCCAGTGGCGCCGGAGGGAGGAGATCGATCGGATCCGGAAGGAGGCGCGCAGCTTCGCCGAGGACCACGTCGACGATCCGTTCTTCGTCGCCGGTGTCGTCCTCTACTGGGGCGAGGGCGCCAAAACCGGGAGTGATTTGTCGCTCGCCAATGCCGACCCACGGGCGATTCGTTTGCTCATTGCCTGGGTGCGCCACTACCTCGACAAGGATGCCGAATTCGTCCTGAAAGTCAACCTCCATGCCGACAACGACGAGCCGGCAGCTCGCTACTACTGGGCGGCCGAGTCAGGTCTGCCGAGTCCCGCCTTCTACAAGACCTTTATCAAGCCGGATGGAACTGGTCATCGCAAGAACCAGCTCAGACATGGAGTCTGCATGGTCAGGATGCGACGATGCGCCGATGCCTGGAACGCAACGATGGCATGGATCGACGTCGTCGCAGACGGCCAGAGCTTTCCCCGCGCTGCTCGCTAGTCTTTCGGCGCGGGTCGCTAGCTCAACTAGGCAGAGCAGGGGCCTCTTAAGCCCAAGGTTGCGGGTTCGATTCCCGCGCGACCCACCATCCTGGGTACGAACCAGGGCGAAGCCCCCAAGAGGGGGCTTCGTCGCGTCAGCTGTCGGTCCCCTGCGACGGGAAGAAGAACACGCCCCCATCGGCATCGGCCCCGGACTCGCCCTCCAGCTCGTACCCGGCTGCCGCCCAATCCGACAGGCCACCCTCGTAGCGGCGCACGTTGGTGTAACCGGCGTCCACCAACCACTGATAGGCGAATTTGCTCGCCACACATGCAGGATCGGTGCAGTACACGACGATCTCGTCGTCGAGGTCGAGATCGTTCTTCGCCTCTTCAACCGTGTTGTAGTGCAGCGACCCCGGGATGTGGGCGACGCGAAATCCCCACTCATGCATCGCCATGACCAGCCTGAAATCTTCGCCGCCGTCGAGCTTTGCCTTCAGGTCCTCGCGTTCGATTGTTTTGATGTCGTATTCCATGGGACAAACCTTACCGATAGCGCTCAAGCGACGATGCCGCACGCACCCACCGGGGGCAGCACACGGAGATGCCCACGGTCGGGCGGCTCGTTATTGCTTCGCGATGAGGCAATAACCGCCTGCGAGCACGATCACGATGGCGCCGATCACGATCATCCAGATGATCGGACTGAAACCCACCGGCTGGATCGTCTCGTAGTTGTCGAGGTTGTCGGCGAAAGTCCCGACGAATCCCTGGAATCGCTCCAGCGAATCGGGCATGTTCTGCATCGCAGCCACCGTGGCCGGGAAGTTCGCACCCATGAAGGCGTTCAGCTCTTCCTGGCTCATGCCGAGCTGCCCAGCAAGATCCGGCAGCATCTCGGTCTGCAACTGTTCACCCATGGCGGCCACCGTTGCCAAAGAAGCGGTGGCTCCATCGATGAGTTCCTGGGTGTAGATCGGTGTCAGGTTCTCGTTCAACTGATCGGCGTCGGCAGCCTTCTGTGGCAGGCTCAACGTGAACACTGCGATCAGCAGAGCCGCTCCGAGCACCACCGCAAGGATCGCCCAGAGACGCCCCGGCATGAACAGCATCACGCCTGCGGCGATGGCGAGGATGCCGGAGATCGTGACGATCCACGGCACCGTTGTCGCCGGGAAGTCCTCGGTTGGAATTGCGTCGGCGGATGCGAACAATTCCTGTTGGCTGTCCAACGTATCCACCAGCCCTGAGAACGTAGAGGTGATCTCCGGCAGCGCTGCCATACCCTCGGCGACCGCCGGGTACTGGTTCTGAACCAGGCCACCGAACTCCTCGGGAGTGATGTCGAGGGCCTGAGCCATCGCCGGGCCGACGGTGGTCTGGAACTCCTCACCGGCTGCCTCGAGAGCTGCGATGTCGGTGCGAGCGGTAGCGAGCGACTCGTCGGTGAGCACCGGTCGGAAGTCGTCGATCAGCTCTTCGAACGCCGGACCAACCGCGAATAGGTTGTTCAGCAGTGCCACCGCGATGAACACGATGCCAACGACAATGACCACACCCCCCGCCGCCTTGCGCCAGAGGCTGACTCGTCCAAGGCCAGAGCTTTGGCCCTGCTCTTCAATCGTCGCGGTCATGTCGGCACCTCCGTGGCCGTGTGCACACTCCGGACCCCAACCTGTGCGGTGTGTGTCCAAGCCCTCCGGTTGTCGACAGACAGCACGGGCCGCCGACTTCGGTGTGGACCTTGAATACCCAAACGCCAGTCACGGGGAGTGACCCTAGTTCGCCAGTCGCGGGCCCGTCGTTTCGGGTCGTTACGCTGATACCGGTTCAGCCGTGCGCGGGCGTGGCGGAATTGGGAGACGCGCCAGGTTTAGGACCTGGTGGGTGAAAGCCCGTGGGGGTTCGAGTCCCTCCGCCCGCACTGCTGCGGTTCCGTCGCCTGCGCCTGGAACCACCGCATAGGTGGCCGGGGCAGCGCAGGACGCCCCCGGCTGGTTCACCGAAACCGGCACCAACTCGCTCATTCAGGTCTACGCCGAAGGACTGCCACCCGCATTCACCGAGGACCGGGCCACGGGATAGACGAATGGGGGATCTACGTCGTTCAGTGAGGCGCTGCCAGGGCATCGGCTAGGGCACGCAACGCCAGCCCCCGATGCGAGATGGCGTTCTTCTCCTCATCCGACATCTCGGCATAGGTCCGATCACCGACGAGGAACACCGGGTCGTAGCCGAACCCATTCGTCCCCCGCGGCCTATGAGCAATCTGTCCCTCCATGACCCCCTCGGTGAGTATCGGATCGGCACCCGGCACCACCAGCGCGATCACGGTGCGGAACCGAGCACCGCGGTCTTCGACACCGCCAAGATCCGAGAGCAGCTTCGCCAGATTCGACTCGTAAGTCGCATCGGCACCGGCATACCGGGCGGTGTGAACACCAGGCCCGCCGTCAAGAGCATCGACCTCGAGACCGGTGTCATCGGCGATTGCGGCAATTCCCGTGGCCTCGGCGACGGAGATCGCCTTCAGAACGGCATTGCCCTCGAGCGTGTCCTCTGTCTCCTCGATGTCGAGCCAGTCGAGATCATGGACGATCTCGATCGGCGGGTCCAGGGTTCTCAGCACCGCCTCGACTTCGCGGATCTTGTCGGGGTTCTTCGACGCGACCACCACACGGCGCGGTGTTTTCACCCCGCCCGCACCTTGCGCTGTTCTTCGACGAGCTGGGCGATACCGGCGGCGGCGAGATCCAACATGTGGTCGAGCTGGTCCCTCCCGAACGGCTCTCCCTCGGCAGTTCCCTGGACCTCGACGAGTTTCCCTTCGCCGGTCATCACCACGTTGGCGTCTACCCCCGCAATCACGTCTTCGGTGTACTCCAGGTCGAGCAGCACTCCGTCGTCGACCAAACCCACCGACACCGCAGCCACGTGGTCGGTGATCGGGGAGCGTTCCAGCTTCCCTTGGGCGACCCGGGCGTCGAAGGCGTCGGCGAGGGCGACCCATGCCCCGGTGATGGCCGCGGTGCGCGTGCCACCGTCGGCCTGGAGCACGTCACAGTCGACCCTGGCGGTCAACGGGCCCATCTCCTCGACGTCGACCACCGCACGAAGCGAACGACCGATCAGACGCTGGATCTCCTTGGTGCGCCCGCCGGAGATCGAACTCCTGCGCACCCGCTGTGGGCTGGAGCCCGGCAACATCGCGTACTCGGCGGTGACCCAGCCTTTGCCGCTGTCCCGCATCCAGGGTGGCACATCCTCATCGAACGCCACCGTGCACAGCACCCTGGTGCGGCCCATCTCGATCAACACAGATCCCGGGGTCATATCGGTGTAGCCGCGTTGCATGCTCACCGGTCGCAGTGCATCGGTATCCCTGCCGTCTCTCATCGCTCCTCCTCGATCGTGAATGAGGCGCCGGGCGCTGCCGAATCGACCGGCCTGCCAAAGGTCACCGCCGCCTCAACAACAGCGGTTGCCGGGTCGACGCCGGTGGCGAAGTGGGTGAGCACGAGGCGCCTCACCCGCGCTGCCTTAGCCGCCGATCCAGCCTCTGCCGCGGTCAGATGGTACGGGTAGGTGTGGGCAGACCGTTCCCCGGCGAGGGACGCTTCGCACAGCAGCAGATCGGAATCATCCGCCAGTGAGGTCAGATCGGACCCGGGACCGGTGTCTCCCGAGTACGTCACCACGGCGTCGCCGGTTTCGAATCGCGTGACCAAAGCCGGGACCGAATGGATCGCTCTCCCGAACCGCACCGTGGTACCGGCAACATCGACCCGGGCGCCGGGAGCGACCTCGGTGACGTCCAGGACGGTGTGGAAGACGTGCTCCTCACCGGCTCGGGCGAAGGCGGACAGGTGCCCGGCGGCGCCTTCGGGCACGTATACCGGGATCGGCACGGTCCCGGATGGCCCATAGGCGAGGTAGCCGTACAGGCCAAACAGGTCCGAGCAGTGGTCGACATGGGTGTGGCTGATCACGACCGCCGACAACGCACCGGGGTCGATGTGGGCGGCGAGCGCCATGAAGGTGCCGGTGCCGGCGTCGATCCAGATGGATGCCGGCCCACTCGTCAACAGATATCCCGACGCCGGGTTGGTCCTCGTCGGTGAAGAACCGCTCGACCCCAGAATCGTCAGTGTCGTCATCGACGACGCCGTGGCCACATCCAGGACCGGCGTCCGCTCATGGGCCCGACGTCCTGGTGAAAACGGTCACCGCGACGATCCACAGCACGGCGACCAGCGTTCCCGTCACGGTAGGAAGCCACAGGCGCTCGCCCCAGCCCCGCCACGACCAGAACGTGGTCGCCACCCATACCACGAGCAGGGCGGCGACGACCCACGGTGGTGCGACCAGGGTCGAGGCAAGGATGAAAACGAGGGCGAAGGCCTGCAGCCCGGCACCGATGAGGGCAAACAGCGAGCGGTAGGCCTCCGGGCTGTGCTCGTCCGACATGCCGGCGAGGCTACCCCCGTTCGATCAACACCTCGTCGGCAGTGCCGGCGTGGATTCGGAAGGCGCGCACCTGCTCGGAACCGACGACGACCGACACCCACTCGGGGTCGAGCCCGGTCAGGTCGGCGGGGGATGGAATCGGTGGCGACGATGGATGCGAATGAAAGACACCGCCAATATCCCACCCGCAGCGGCGGGCGTGCTCCAGGGCGCCGAAGTGCTCGACAGGGTCGATGGTGTAGGAGACCTTCGACCGCTCGATGTTGGTCAGGCAATACACCATGGTCACCGCTCGATCGTCGCCGATGGCGAACAGGCCGCACGCTTCCTCCGGGGCGTTGTAGCGAGCGTGCTGGATCATGGCTTCGAGGGCTTGCATCGGGACCCGCAACGAGGCCACGCCGAGCGCTTCTCTCGCCGCATCCAACCGGTCGGGGCGTACCAGCACCCGCACGCCGTAGCGGGCAAAGAAGCCGGGGTTGAGGCCCCCCTCGTCGTCCGCCATCACGATGGTCTCGATGCCCTCGCCGGCGAGTTTGGCCCGGGCAATCTCCGCATCCGATCGAGTGGTGTAGACGTGGACGGTCGCGAGCTCATCTGATGACGCAGGGCTCAAGATATCGCTTTGCGGAACGCCCTCGTTGCCGCGGTGAGGGTCACCGCGCCCAGGAGGACCGTGACCGCCAGGCTCTGCCCGATGGCGGTCCAGTCCCATCCATCGTTCACCAACGCCCGCTCGGCTTCGACGATATAGGTGATCGGATTGAACTTGGCCACCGTTCCCAGCCAGTCCGGCAACAGCGATTCGGGCATGAACGCCGTGGACAGGAACAGCACGGGAAAGGTGATGAGGATGCCGATCATCATCGTCATCTCTGCGTTCCCGGATCGCAGGGCGATGATGTTCGACAGCCCCGCCCACGCCATGCCGAAGAGTGCCGCCAGCAGGAGCATGACCACGATGCCGGCAACACCCGTCTCATATCGGGTACCCATGGCGAAAGCGGCGACGATGACCACCACTGCCTGGAGAACGATCCTCGTCCCGTCAGACAGGATGCGGCCCGACATGATCGACAATCGATGGATCGGTGCGATGAGGAACTTGTCGAGCATGCCGTCGTCCATGTCGGTGACCGTTCCCATGCCCGACTGGAAGGCGGAGTTCAGAGCCGTCAGCGCAATGATCGACGGCACCAGGAACTGCAGATACGACTCGTACTGGAATCCGGGAAGATTGCCGAGGCTGCTGAAGATCTGGCTGAACAGGAAGAGGAACAGCAGGGGCTGAAACAGCGCAAAGAACAGGAGCATCGGCACCCGGACCGTCTTGAGCAGATTCCTGCGCAGCAGAATGAGCGACTCGATGGCGTAGGTCATCGCGTCCTCCTTCCCATGACCATCCGACTCGGAGCCGCCACCTCTTCGACCCTGAGCTGTTCTCCTGTGTGTTTGAGGAACACCTGATCCAGCGTCGGCTCGGAGAGCTCGAGCTGGTGCGGCGAGATCCCTGCAGCGTCGAGGGCGTGAACGACCTCGACGACCCTGCTTGCCCCGTCGGCGACGTAGATGGTGACACTGTGGTCGACCGCCTGTACTTCATGAATGTCGTCCAGCGCTTCGAGAGTCGCCGCAGCTCGCTCGGTGTCATCCACGGCGACGGTGATGGTGTCGCCGCCGATGCCGGCCTTGAGCTCGTCGGGGGTCCCGTCGACAACGATCTTGCCGTTGTCGATGATGGCGATCCGATCGGTGAGGGCGTCGGCCTCCTCGAGGTACTGCGTGGTGAGAAAGATGGTGACGCCGTCGTCGTTCAGCCGACGCAGGTACGCCCACAGGGCATGCCGGTTCTGTGGGTCGAGCCCGGTCGTCGGCTCGTCGAGGAACAGGAGTTGCGGCCGATGCACCAAGGCCTGGGCGAGATCGAGTCGCCGCCGCATACCACCGGAGAAGGTTCCGGCGCGGCGATCGGCGGCCTCGATGAGATCGATCACTTCCAGCAGATGGTCGGCCTCGTTCTCCGCCGCCTCCGCAGACATCCCGTGAAGGCGGCCCTGCAGAACGAGGTTTTCCCTTCCGGTGAGATCGCCGTCGACCCCGATGAACTGTGCGGCGTACCCAATCCGCGTCCGCACCTGGTGCGGGTCTTTCGCCACATCCAGCCCGTCGACCATCGCCGTGCCCGAGGTGGCCTGCGACAGCGTGACCAGGACGCGGATCGTGGTTGTCTTCCCGGCCCCGTTCGGGCCGAGGAAGCCGAACACCTCGCCCTCGTCGACATGAAAGGTGATCCCGTCGACGGCACGGATGTCCTTGTCGAACACCTTGACCAGGTCGGTGACTTCGATCAGTGACATGGGCCGCGAGCCTACCGACGTGTCGCGCCTGTCCTCAGCGGCAGCGCTACGGGACCGGGTCCCGGAGGATCGGCTGGGTCATGCATCGGCTTCCGCCACGGCCCCGACCGAGCTCGGCGGCGCCGAACTCGATCACCTCGATGCCGTGATCGGTGAGACGCTGGTTTGTCTCGCGGTTTCGCTCGTAGGCAACCACCACCCCCGGCGCGATGGCGAGCGTGTTGTGACCGTCGTCCCACTGTTCGCGCAAATGACCGATGGCCTCTCCCTCGGCGGATACGAACTCGATGTCGTCATTGCCCAGCGTTTCGCGCAACACCCCGCGAAGTGAGTCATGGGCGGTCACCTCGATGGCTCGTTGCGAGCCGGGCCGGATCACGTGCACCCGCAAACCGTCGAGAACGCCGGGGAAGACATTGAACAGGTTCACATCAACCATGGTGATGACCGTGTCCAGGTGCATCACCGCCCGCTCCTTCTTCAGGTGAACGACCACAACGTTGCGCACCGGGGAGTCGGCAAACAGGTTCCGAGCCAGCATCTCCACCGCGGCGGGGGTGGTTCGCTCGCCGAGCCCGACCATGATGGTGTCCTCGGAGAGCACGAGCACATCGCCCCCCTCGATGCTCGCCGGGAGATGCTCATCGGGGCCGTCGCCGAACCAGGCCGGCCGCTCGACGTTGGCGAAACGCGGATGGTGGTCGTAGATCACCCGCACGATCTTCGACTCGTGCTCCCTCGCACTGTTTGCCATCACGCTGAATACCAGGCCGTTCCCGATCCAGGAAGCGTTGTCCCGCATGAACAGCAGGTTCGGGAGCGGAGGCAAGACGTAGTTCAGCCCCTCGGCGACCAGATCCCCGTACAAATCGTCGACACCCCACTGCTCCAATTCGGATTCGAGCAGGCCCCCGATGACCAGGTCGCTGACCCGTTCCACAGGCTCGTCGCGCAGTCTCGCTTGCATCGCCTCGGCGATGCGGGGACCGATGCGGGCAGGGGCAAGCACGGTTTCGATGATCTGTTCACGCGCCCCGTCCTCGGCGAGCACCTCGCGAAGCAGCTCGTCGAAGTAGAGGACCTCCACATCCCGGGACCGCAGGATGTCGGTGAACCGGTCGTGCTCCTCCTGGGCCCGCTCCAGCCACAGCAGGTCGTCGAAGAGCAGCTCCTCCTTGCTGTCCGGGGTCATTCTGGCGATACCCAGCCCTGGGCGGTGGACCAACACCGTGCGCAGCCGGCCGATCTCGGATGCAACGAGCGGTGAGCTCACTGAGTCTCCTCTTTGGCCGCCTGGCGCAACAGCTCGACCAGCGCCGCATCCCCGCCGACGGTGAGATCTTCGATCGGGCCGCGCCCCCACAGCCATAGATCCATGGGTACCGCCCCACCGGAGACCGACGCGTCGTTATCCGACGGCCCGGTAGGCCCGAAGGCGAGCAGATCGCTGTAGGTGGTTCCGGTGACCGGGGACGTCCCCGAGAAGCGAGCTTCCTCGAGACTCCACGATCGTCCCGGCACCGACAGGCAAATACGGTTGTCCTTGCCATCGAGCGATCCCCACCGCGGTATGGCGGTGAGAAACACCGAGATGATCTCGTCGACACCGTCGGCCGCCAGCTCCTCATCGATCGGGGACACCGCACCATGTGACTGCTCGGCGTCGACGCGGTGAATGAGCGTTTCTTGCGCCATGCGCCGGTACCAGAAACCGGCCGTCTGATCGGGGTCGTGCCAGGTCCACAGCGGAGTCGATGCATCGGCAGCGGCCAGCGTGTCGATGAGCATCGCGGCGCCCTCCTCGAACCACTCGATCAAGCCAGACTCCGGGGAGCCGATCTGTTCTTCAGGCGGTTCGAGCAGGCGCTCCCTGACGATGAGCTCCTTGTGGCGATGTACCTCGCCGAGGTGCCCGACGAGCTGGCGCACCGTCCAATCCTCACAGCACGGCACGTCGGGCTCGAGTCCTCGCCGCGCTGCTTGCGCCACCAGCGCCGAGTCTGAGCGAATGTGTTCGAGGTAGGTATCGCGGTCCACGGCGGTGAGGCTACAGGTCCTTGCGATACTCGATGAAGGAGTACGACTGACGACTGACGACTGACGACTGACGACTCAAATGGTGAAGACCCGGAGAACTTCAGCGATTCCTCGCCGCCGTGGGAGGACCAACCCACAGTCTCCGGGTCCCGGTGGTCCGAGTTGGAGTCGCCACCTGCCCCGCAGGGCGAACGGCCACTCCTTCCTAGTTGCGGCCGTTAGCGCTCGGCCACCTCCGGGGTCCTAGAAAAACTTTCACTCAAGTTGGACCACCTCCTCTCTCCGTACGGGGGATTGTGCCACACAATGGGGCCATTGGCTACGACGGTTATGGTGCCAACAATTCTGCCCAAGGACGTTTCCATTTCCAAGACCATCGGCATTCTCACCGCGGGTGGCGACTCACCCGGCCTCAACGCGGCAATTCGAGCCATC
>BTQG01000021.1:0-30849 GCA_036985755.1 Acidimicrobiia bacterium
GAGGCCTGCCCGATTCGGCGTAGCCGACGGCAGCGAGCGCGCTGAGGCCTTTCGAAGCGACGGCGCGCACCAGTACCATTGGAGCGATCAGATACGATCAACCTCTCCACCAGCGGGCAGACGGTTCTTTCCCGCTATACGACCCCTCCGAGGTGCGCGACGCCTGCGGTGTCGGGTTCGTGAGCGCCCGTAGCGGCACGGCGAGCCACCACATCGTCCGACTCGGACTCGAGTGCCTCCACAATCTGGATCATCGCGGCGCCAAGGCCGCCGACGGCACCGGCGACGGCGCCGGGGTGATGACACGCATCCCCTACGAGCTGATCGAACGCGAGTTGCGAGCTGCCGGGGTGGGCGAGGTGCCGCGGCTGGCCATCGGTGTCTTGATGGCCTTCCTCCCCCCGGACGATGCGCATCGCGCCCGCCTGGCGGTGCAGCATGCGCTCGGTGCCGAGGGCATCGACGTGTTGCTGTGGCGGCGTGTTCCGGTCGGGCCCATGGCGCTGAGCCCTTCCGCTCGAGCTTCGATGCCGAGGATCGAACAGGCCATCGTGCGGGCGCCCCAGACGGTGGACGACATCGAAGTCTTCGAGCGACACCTGTACCTCGCCAGAAGGGCCGCAGAACGAGCCGACATCGACGGCCTGTTCATTGCATCGGCTTCGGCGAAAACGATTGTCCACAAGGGCCTGTTCACCGCGTCGCGCATCGAGGACTTCTACTGGGATCTGAAGGATCCACTCTTCGAAAGCGACTTCGTCATCTTCCACCAGAGATACTCGACCAATACGATGCCGGCGTGGTCGCTGGCGCAGCCCTTCCGGATGTTGGCGCACAACGGTGAAATCAACACCGTGCGAGCGAACCGATCATGGATGGCAGCACGGAGCAACGACCTGAAGAGTGGCCTGTGGGGGGATCGCACCGGCGATCTGCGCCCACTGGTGGCGGTCGAGGGCTCAGACTCGGCCAGCCTGGACGAAGCGTTCGACGTGCTGGTGCGTTCGGGGCGCTCCATCAGCCATGTCAAGGAGATGCTGATACCGGAAGCCTGGGAGAACGTCACCGACCTCGATGACGAGTTGAAAGCGTTCCACGAGTACCACGCCTTCCTCACCGAACCGTGGGACGGTCCTGCAGCCGTCGTGGCCTCCGATGGGCGCCAGCTCGTCGCCGGGCTCGACCGCAATGGCCTTCGCCCCGCCCGCTGGACGCTCACTCCCGATGTGCTGATCCTCGCCTCCGAGGTTGGTGTTGCGCCGGGTGAGGAGTCTCGAGCGATTGCGACCGGACAACTGGGGCCGGGGGACGTGTTGCAGGTCGACCTCGATTCGGGCAAACACCACTTCAGCGCTGAGGTCAAGCGCTCGCTTGCCTCACAGGCGCCGTATCGAGACTGGATCCGCTACCAGACGCTCTACGTCCAGGACCCATTCGACAACCTCCAGGACGACCGATTCGACGCCGAGGCCCTGGAGCGCGTCTTCGGATACACGGCAGAGGAGCGCCGGCTGATACTCCGTCCGATGGCCCAGGGCGGCGAGCCTGTGCTCTCCATGGGCCACGACACCGGCCTCGCCGCCCTCTCCCAGGAGCCGCAGCGCCTGTCGCGGTTCTTTCATCAGGCATTCGCCCAGGTGACGAACCCGCCGATGGACCCGATTCGCGAGCGACTGGTCATGTCGTTGCGGACCTACCTGGGTCGGCGAGGCTCGCTCCTTGAGGAAACGGCGCAGCAGGCTCACCTGATGGAGCTGGCCTCGCCCGTGCTCAGCGACGCCGAGGTCGAGGACCTGCGGACGTCGAGTGATCCTGCCTTCCGCTCGGTTTGGCTCGACGCTCTGTTCCCCGCTTCCGGCGAGGAGGCCGGCCTTCGCGCCAGCCTGGACGACCTGTGCGAACGCGCGGAGGGCGCCGTGCGCGATGGCGCCACCATCCTCATCGTCTCGGATCGTGCGCTCGACGCGCAGCAAGCGCCGATCCCGATCCTGCTCGCCGTCGGCGCGGTGCATCACCGGCTGATCACCTCCGGGCTTCGCCTGCGCGCATCGATCGTGGCGGTCTCGGGAGAGCCCCGCGATGCCCACGACCTGGCCTGTCTCATCGGTTTCGGCGCCTCGGCCGTCTACGCATACATGGCCATCGAGCAGGTCAGGGCGCTCGCCGCCGCAGGCGACGTGGACGCCGGAGTCATCGAAGCCCAGGAAAACTACCGGAGGAGCCTGGAGAACGGGCTGCTCAAGATCATGTCCAAGATGGGCATCTGCACGGTTTCTGCCTACCGCGGAAGCGAGTTGTTCGAGGCGATCGGCCTCGACGAAGAGGTCTGTGCTCGCTCGTTCCGTTTCGTCTCGCGGCGTCTCGGAGGCTGGGGTTTCGCCAAGATCACCGCCGACGCCTTGGTCCGCCACGCCCGCTTCACCGACCCGCAGGCTCGGGAGGTCGAAGGTTTCTACAAGCATCACGGTCGAGCCGGTCATCCCCACATCGACGCCCCCCGCACCGGCCTGGCGCTGCGCAAGGCGGTCAGAAGCGGGGAGTGGGCGCACTACGAGCAATACCTGTCGCTCGTCGAGACGACGAGACAAGCCATGGAACTGCGCGATCTGTTGAAGTTCGACCCCATCGGCCCGCCGGTAGAGCCGGTGGATGTCGAATCCGTGGCGCGAATTGCGCGCCGGTTCACCACGGCGGCGATGTCGCTGGGCGCCTTATCGAGGGAAGCGCACGAAACCCTCGCCGAGGCAATGAACTACATCGGAGGTTTGTCCAACTCCGGAGAGGGCGGAGAGGACCCGGTCCGATTCGGCACCCCCCTGAACTCGGCGATCAAGCAGGTCGCCTCCGGCCGGTTCGGGGTCACCCCCGGCTATCTCGCCTCGGCTCAGGAGCTGCAGATCAAGATGGCCCAGGGGTCCAAACCCGGGGAAGGCGGCCAGCTCCCAGGGCACAAAGTCACCGATCAGATCGCCGCACTCCGCCACACCGAGCCCGGCGTCGAGCTGATCTCCCCGCCACCGCACCACGACATCTACTCGATCGAGGATCTTGCCCAGCTGATCTTCGACCTGAAGACGTTCAAGCCGCAGGCACGGGTGGCCGTGAAGCTGGTGTCCGGGCCGGGTGTGGGGACGATCGCGGTGGGGGTCGCCAAGGCCCACGCCGACGTCATCACGGTGTCGGGCAATACCGGCGGAACCGGAGCTTCCCCGCTGCTGAGCATCAAACATGCCGGCTCGCCGTGGGAGATCGGCCTCGCCGAAGCCCATCAGGCGCTCGTTGCCAACGGGCTGAGGGGGGCGGTGACCCTGGAGTGCGATGGAGGCCTACACACCGGGAGAGACATCGTCATCGCCGGGATGCTCGGCGCCGATCGTTTCGGTTTCGGAACCCTTCCCCTGCTCGCCCTCGGCTGCAAGATGGTGCGGCAGTGCCACGAGAACACCTGTCCCGTCGGGATCACCACCCAGGACGTCGATCTTCGCGCCAAATACACCGGATCGGTCGACCATGTGATCTCGCTCTTCATGCAGCTCGCCACCGATGTCCGCCGCCATCTGGGAGCGATGGGCGCCGCGACATTCGATGAGATCGTGGGAAGAGGCGATCTGCTCGTTGCCTCTGATGAGCGCAATCCGCTCGCCTCGGACTTCGCCGACATGCTCGTGGATGCCCGGCAGTCTGAGGATCGCCGCTTCCGCCAGTTCCGGCGCTCACCGCTCAGTGAAGTACTGGGGGCGGAGGCTGCCGAGGTGGGACAGCAACGGTCTGCGCTCGATCTCGCCTACCCGATCGGCAATCGCGACCGTGCGGTCGGCACCAGGCTGTCCGGTGCCATCGCCCAGGTGTACGGAGACGAAGGGCTCTCGGAGGGCTCGGTCCGTCTGCGCCTGTCGGGGGCGGCCGGACAGAGCCTCGGTGCGTTCCTGGTCGATGGTGTGGCGATCGTGCTCGACGGCCCCGCCAACGACTACGTGGGCAAGGGCATGGGCGGAGGATCGATCGTGGTCAAGCCGAGTCTCACCGGGGAGGGACACCCCCACGGCGCAGGAAACGCCTGTCTGTACGGCGCTACCGGAGGCTCGCTGTACGTGGCGGGAGCCGTCGGCCAGCGATTCGCCGTGCGCAACTCCGGGGCCACTGCGGTGGTCGAGGGGACGAGCGACCACTGCTGTGAGTACATGACCGGCGGCACGGTTGTCGTGCTCGGTGCCCCCGGGCGAAATACCGGCGCCGGGATGACCGGGGGTGAGCTGTATGTATGGGATCCGGAGCTGACCGCAAAGGCCCATTTTGCCGACACCGCTCCCCCATCGTCACGGCTCACCGCCGACGACGCCGAGCGGGTCAAGGGGCTGGTCGTAGAACACCTGGAACGGACCGGCTCGGAGCGAGCCGCGGCGATTCTCGAGCGCTGGTCCCAGGCGCGGGAGCAATTCTGGGTCGTTCGCCCCCGGCCACCCCGCTCGCTCGATATCACCATAGATACCGAGTCATCGGCCCGGAGTGACCGGCATGGCTGAGCAGTGGGTGACGCACAAGTTCGGTGGCAGCAGCCTGGCCGACGCCTCGGCCTATCGGGCGGCGGCATCCAACCTCGAAGGATCCACCGGGGTGAGGCGGGCGGTGGTGGTGTCGGCGATGGCGGGTATGACCGACGGCCTGATCGACCTCGTTGCGTTGGCGGGCCGGCGAGATCCGCTCTACGAGGAGCTGGCCGACGGACTGCGGGACAAACAAACCGCGCTGGCAGCGGAGTTGATGCCGGGCGATCACGAGCTGATCGCCCAGATCGAGAAGGACTGGGTCGACATCAAGGACGTGTTGCGGGCCTCCTGGGTGATGCACCGGGTGTCGGAAAGTGCGGCTGGCACCGTCGCCGGCTTTGGCGAGGTGTGGTCGGCCCGGCTGCTGGCGGCCTACCTCGAAAGCGAGGGGGTTGCGACTGCCTGGCTCGATGCCCGCGACGTCCTGGTTGTGCGCTTGGGGGAGCTGCTGCCTGCCGTGGACTGGGAGGTGTCACAAACACGACTCCACGACTGGCTCGAGGCCAACGATGCAGACACGGTGGTGATCACCGGTTTCATCGCCTCAGACCCGACCGGTGCTCCAACGACGCTGGGTCGCAACGGCAGCGACTACTCGGCATCGATCTTCGCCTCGCTGCTCGGCGCAACCGAGATCGTGATCTGGACCGACGTCGACGGGGTGCTCAGCGCCGACCCGCGCCTGGTAGCCCAGACCCGGGTCCTCGACGAGCTCTCCTTCGACGAGGCGATCGAGCTTGCCTATTTCGGCGCCGAGGTGATCCACCCGGCGACCATGGGTCCCGCGATCAAGAACCAGATCCCGATCTCTATCAAGAATACGTTCAACCCGTCTGCGCCCGGGACCCGGATTCATGGAGGGGCAGGGTCGACATCGCCGGTAAAGGGATTCGCTTCGATCAACGACATGGCCCTGATCAACCTGGAGGGAACGGCGATGATCGGGGTTCCCGGCATCTCCGAGCGCCTTTTTGGCGCTCTCCGCCAAGCCGGTGTCTCTGTGGTCATGGTCTCCCAGGGCAGCTCGGAGCACTCGATCTGCTTCGCCACGCGACAATCGGAGGCCGAGATCGCCGGCCGCGCCATCCGGGAGGCATTCGAGTCGGAGACCCGATACGGGCAGATCCAGCCGCCCCAGATCACACTGGACTGCACGATCCTGGCGGTTGTCGGCGATGGCATGGCGGGCACCCGGGGGATCGCCGCCAACTTCTTCGGGGCGCTGGCCCGTGCCGGGGTCAATATTCGAGCGATCGCCCAGGGCTCCTCGGAACGCAACATCTCGGTCGTCATCGATAGTGCCGATGCCACCAGGGCGCTGCGGGCCGCCCACTCCGGCTTCTATCTGTCCAAACAGACCCTGTCGATCGGGCTGATCGGGCCGGGTCACGTCGGCTCGGCGTTGCTCGATCAGATGGGGCGACGACTTGACTGGCTGCGTCAAGAGTTCGAGGTCGACCTGCGCGTTCGGGCGATTTGTGACAGCTCGACCATGGCCCTCGACGAGCACCGCATCGACCTCGACGAGTGGCGATCCCGTCTCGCCCAGCCCGATGCGAACACGGTTCCTGCAGACCTGGGCGTGCTCGCCGACTACGTTCGCACCGAGTCGGTCCCCCACGCCGTCATCATCGATTGCACTGCCAGTGAGGAAGTGGCGAAACGCTACGTGGACTGGTTGTCGCGGGGCATCCATGTGATCACCCCGAACAAGAGGGCGAGCACGGGGCCACTCGACTACTACCGGTCCCTGCAGCACAGCGCCCGGCGCGCCGACGCCCACTACTTCTACGAGACCACCGTCGGAGCGGCGCTGCCCATCATCCAGACCCTGCGCGACCTGGTGCAGACCGGCGATGAGATCCACCGCATCGAGGGCATCTTCTCCGGCACCCTGTCCTACCTGTTCAACAGCTTCGACGGGTCCGTTCCGTTCTCCCAGATCGTGGCCGCGGCGAGAGCCGAGGGGTACACCGAGCCCGATCCCCGCGAAGACCTCTCCGGCATGGACGTGGCCAGGAAGGTGGTGATCCTGGCCCGCGAGATGGGGCTCGACATCGAGCTCGACGACGTGGCGGTAGAGGGCCTGGTGCCGGCCGGCCTGGAGGCGGGAACGCCCGAAGAGTTCCTCACCCGCCTCGCCGACCACGACGACGAGATGTTGCGCATGGTCCAAGAGAGCCGATCTCGAGACGAGGTGCTGCGTTTTGTCGGTGTCATCGATCCGGAGGAGGGTTGCACCGTCCGCCTCCGCTCGTATCAGACAGACCACCAGTTCGCCAGGATTCGCCTCACCGACAACATCATCCGGTTCCAGACCGCCCGGTACCGGGACAACCCGCTGGTCGTGCAAGGCCCCGGCGCCGGGCCCGAGGTCACCGCCGGCGGCGTGTTCGCCGACCTGCTGCGGCTCGCCAACTACCTCGGAGCAACCCTGTGAGCCCGATCACATTGACCGCCGCCCGCACCGGGCTGTGGTCAGCCGACCCTGGCCACCGACCCCGGGTGAGCACAGGTGATGTCGTACTCGACGAGTAGCGGCGGCTGGTCCTCGTCGGCGCAGGCCGGGCATCCCGGATCCCGGCCTACCCGTAGCGTGCGGAACTCCTGGGAGAGGGCGTCGTAGGTGAGCAGCCGCCCTGTCAGGCCTTCACCGATGCCGAGCAGGGTCTTGACCGTCTCGATCGCCTGGATGGAGCCGATGATCCCGGTGAGCGCACCAAGCACCCCGGCCTCGGCGCATGAAGGGGCGAGCTCGGGCGGCGGCGGCTCCGGGAACTGGCACCGGTAACACGGCCCCACATACGGGTCGAAGACCGTCACCTGGCCCTCGAACCGGAACACCGAGCCATGCACCACCGGTATACGCAGGTGCAACGCGGCGTCGTTCACCAGGTACCGGGTCGGGAAGTTGTCTCCGCCGTCGACGACGACGTCGTAGCCGGCAAAGATGTCGAGCACGTTGGCGGCGGAGAGCCGCTCGTTGTAGGTCACCACCTTGATATCAGGGTTGAGTGCGGTGAGGGTCTCCCTCGCCGAGTCGACCTTCGGTTGCCCGATGCGCTCGACGTTGTGGAGGATCTGTCGTTGCAGGTTGGAGGTGTCGACGACGTCGAAGTCGACGATGCCGATCGTGCCCACTCCGGCCGCCGCCAGGTACAGGGCTGCGGGTGATCCGAGCCCGCCTGCCCCGACCAGGAGCACGCTGGATTCGAGCAGCTTCACCTGGCCCTCCTCGCCGACTTCCGGGAGCAGGATGTGGCGGCTGTACCGGGCCCGCTGCTCGGCGGTCAGGCTCTCCGGGGGACGCCAGGGCAGGCCTTCGTTCTTCCACCGATTGAACCCGCCCGCCAGGGAGGACACATCGGTGTATCCCATCTGTTGCAGGGTCTGGGCCGCAAGCGCCGAGCGTGCCCCGACGGCGCAGTACAGCACCACCTCCTGGTCGAAGTCGGCGGCAAACAGGCCGATCACCGATTCGAGAATCCCGCGCGGAGCCAGGTGAGCTCCACTGATGGCCCCGCGGTCGAACTCGTCGGCTTCCCGAATGTCGAGGATGGTGACCTCGGTGAGCCGTCGCTCGACCTCGGCCGGATCGATTTCCCTGATCTGCTGTCTTGCCTGGTTGACCAGGTCCTGGTAGCTGGCCGTCATGGGTCACCCACCCGCCACTGCGGGGAGGATGGTGACCACCTGGCCCTCGCCGACTGCGGTCTCCAGACCGTCGAGGAATCGGATGTCGTCCTCGGCCACGAAGATGTTGACGAAACGCCGCGGCTTTCCGTCCTCTCCAATCAGTCGCTCCCCGAAATCCGGGTACCTGGCGATGAGGTCGTCGAGGGCAGCTCCAACCTGTCCTGTGGGGACCTCGACTTCGGATGATCCTCCGGTCAGGCTTCGCAGCGAGGTGGGTATTCGGATTGTTGCCGGCATCGTTTACTCCTTTGTCTCGAATTCGGCTCGGAAACCGTCGACGGTGGCAGGAATGCGAACCGGGTCGTCGGTGGCGATGACCTCCGGCGTCTTCAGCCCATGCCCGGTGATGTAGATGACCACCCGCTCCGAGTCGGTCACCAGTCCCTCCTTGGCCAGCTTGGCCAGGGTGGCAACGGTCACGCCGCCGGCGGGCTCGGTGAGGATGCCCTCGGTCCTGGCCAGGAGGTGGATGCCTTCGACGATCTCGTCGTCGCTGACCGCAGCCACCGCTCCGCCGCTGCGCCGCACCTGGCGCAGCGCGTAATACCCGTCTGCCGGATCCCCGATCGCCAACGACTTGGCGATCGTGTCGGGTTTCTGGGGGCGCACATCGTCGCTTCCTTCCGCGAAAGCGGTGGCGACCGGCGAGCACCCCTCCGCCTGCGCCCCTGAGATCCTGACATCGGCAGGCTCGACGAGACCGACCTGGACCAGTTCGTCGAAACCCTTGGCGATCTTGGTCAGCAGGGCCCCGCTGGCGACCGGTACCACCACGTGGTCGGGGAGCTGCCAGCCGAGCTGTTCTGCGGTCTCGAACGCCAGAGTCTTCGACCCTTCGGCGTAATAGGGGCGGAGGTTGATGTTGACGATGCCCCAGGGGTATTGCTCGTTGAGCTGGACGCACAGCCGGTTGACGTCGTCGTAGTTGCCCTGCACGGCGACCACGGTCCCCAGGGCGGCGGTGGCCACGATCTTGGCGCGCTCGATGTCATAGGGAACGAAGACATAAGAATCGAGCCCGGCTCGAGCGGCGTGGGCCGCCACCGCGTTGGCGAGGTTGCCGGTCGATGCGCAGGCCACGGTCTTGATGCCGAATTCGAGGGCCTTGGTCACCGCAACCGTGACCGGGCGGTCCTTGAACGAGTTCGTCGGATTGAGTGTGTCGTTCTTCACCCACACCTCGCCGAGCCCCAGGGCGGCGGCGAGGCGATCCGCCCGGACCAGGGGGGTGAACCCGGCTCCGAGGTCGGCGGCGGCCGATGCCTCGACGGGAAGGAGATCGGCGTATCGCCACAGGGTGGGTGGGCCCTGGGCGATCTTCTCCCTCGAGATGCTGTCGGCTACCGCCTCATAGTCGTAGAGCACCTCGAGCGGGCCAAAACACCATTCACAAAAGTAGCTGGGGGCGAGTTCAGAGGTGCGAGCGCACTCTCTACAGATGAGCGAATCAGCGAATACCACGGCACGTCCTTCCTGTGTCCGACGCGCTCCCGGAGCGCCTCGGGCGGAAGGTCCGCCGTTGGCGGCTCATCGTTCAGGCATTGGCACCGTGCTCTCTACGCCGGTTGCCGCGGCTTCATCGGGCCTGTCCCTCAGCCGCTCTTGATGAGCGCGTTCCAGCCAGTATGACGGTGACGCTGGGAAAGGTCAATCGGCAATTTCGAGCCCTCCTCGTCCGCAGCCGCCGGCGGTCGGCGCTCGGCGCCCGGCTCCGTGAACCGGAGCCGGTGATACGGCAGGGTCAGGGGCCGAGGTCGGTGATGAGCAGGTCGTCGTAGGTCTCTCGCCGCACCACGAGCCTGGCATGTCCGTCGGCGACGAAGACGACGGCAGGACGGAGCACCTTGTTGTAGTTCGAGCCCATGGAGTGGCCGTAGGCCCCGGTCACCGGGGTGGCCACGATGTCTCCCACCGAGACGTCTGCGGGCAGCCTGCCGTCGGAGACGAGCACATCGCCGGTCTCGCAATGTTTGCCGACCAACCTGACCTCTTTGCTCCTGGGGGCGTTGACGGCGCGGGGGAGGAAGGTTTCATAACCGGATCCGTAGAGGACGGGGCGGGGGTTGTCGCTCATGCCGCCGTCGACGGCCACGTAGGTGCGGATTCCAGGGATCTCCTTGATCGTGCCCACCGTGTACAGCGTCACCGCCGCCGAGGCGGTGATCGCCCTGCCCGGCTCGGCCGAGATCCTTGACCCCAAGCCGTATCGGGCGGCGGCGGCTCTGATCGTCTCCGCCCACTCGGTGATCGTCGGCGCCTCCTCTCCCTCGATGTATCCGACACCGAGCCCGCCGCCGATCGAGACCTCCTCGAAATGGTCAGGGCCGATGAACTCGGCGATGACGCCAAGGGCTTCGGCGTACGACTCGTCGCGGAACACCTGGGATCCGATGTGGGCGTGGATGCCGCGCAGGGTCATCGCCGGGGAACTATTGGCGCGGGCCACTGCCTCGGATGCGGCACCGGTGGAGACGGTGAACCCGAATTTCGAGTCGTCCTGGCCGGTGCGGACGAACTCGTGGGTGTGCGCTTCCACGCCGGGTGTGATGCGGATCAGGACTTCCGGGGGCTCGAGCCCTTCGCCGATCAGCGTCTCGATACGGTCGATTTCGTCGAACGAGTCGATGACCAGGCAGCCCACCTCTTGTTCGAGGGCCAGCCGCAGCTCGGCGAGACTCTTGTTGTTGCCGTGGAACACCAGGTCGGCTGCAGGGACACCGGCGGCTCTGGCAACCGAGAGCTCTCCTCCGGTGGCCACGTCGAGAGACATGCCTTCATCGTGGGCGAGCCTGGCCATGGCGGTGCACAGGAACGCCTTGGTGGCGTATACCGCACCATCTCCGAAGGCGGCGACCGCCTCGCGGCATCGCGCTCGCAGGTGGGCCTCGTCGTAGACGAACAGCGGCGTGCCGAATTCGGCTGCCAGTCGAACCGTGTCGACCCCGCCGATGCTCAGGGTGCCGGTGCTCGACACGGCCGCGGTGTCGGGGAGCAGAGTGGATGAGACCGGGTTCACGACGATCCGGGAGATCCGTTCACCCCTCGGCTGCCCGGGGTCATGTCGCGGCCTGCATGTGGCCGGCGGGCTCGGACAGGGTGAGCAGCTCGGTCGCCAGCTCGGCACCCGTCACCGGGTCATCGGCGACGACCAGCACCGTGTTGTCCCCGGCGACCGTGCCCAGCACATCGGGGTGGCCGGCCTCGTCGATGACCTGGGCCAGGGCGGAGGCGTAACCGGCGGGGGTCTCGATGAGCACGAGATTGCTACTTCCCCGTATCGCAGACGCCCACCGGCGCAAGGCCCGCGACAGCACCGCGATCCGGTCGTTGTCCTTGGTGCCCGGTGTGACATAGATCATCCGCTTTCCATCACCACGCACCTTGACCAGACCCAGCTCGGCGATGTCGCGCGAGATCGTCGCCTGGGCAGCCTCGATGCCAACTTCGCCGAGCGCGACCACCATCTCGGATTGGGTAGAGATGTCCTGCTGTTCGATCAGGCGCAGCATCTCCGCCTGGCGGTACCGCTTGCTCATGCTCGACCCGCGCCGGGCTCAGGTCGTGTAGTCGGCATTGATCCTCACATACTCGTTGGTGAGATCGGTGGACAGGTAGCTGGCACCGGCGTCGCCGATCCCGAGATCGAGGTCGATCTTCAGCACCTGGGTGTCCATGTCCGGCTCACCACCGGTCGGCCGGCCGTTGCTGAACAGCGGCGTGCCGTTGAAGCGCAACTCGAGTCGATCGACGTCGATCTTTGCCGGGCCCCGGTCAGAGGACGCCCATCCGGCGGCGGCGATGACACGACCCCAGTTGGGGTCCCTGCCGAAGGCGGCGGTCTTCACCAGGCTCGACGTGGCGATGTGCCGGGCGATGGCGACTGCATCGTCTTGGTTGGCGGCGCCACTCACCCGGATCTCGATCACCACGGAGGCCCCTTCGCCGTCCGCCACGATCTGGTGCGCCAGATCGTCACAAACCTGTTGCAGCGCCGATTCGAAGTCGGTGTCGGCACGAGGTGCTCGAGCGGCGCCGTTGGCCAGCAAGATGACCGAGTCGTTCGTCGATCTGTCTCCATCGACGGAGATCCGGTTGAAGCTCGACTCCACGGCACCGTGCAAATACTCAGATGCCTGCTCGGGGGCGAGGGCATAGTCCGTGGTGACGATCGCCAGCATGGTCGCCAGCAGTGGATGGATCATCCCCGAGCCCTTGGCGATTCCGCCGACGGTGAAGTCGCCGGCGCCGGCTACCGCGTGTTTGGACCGGGTGTCGGTGGTCATGATCGCTTCGGCGGCGTCGATCCCGCCCTCGTCGCTCAGACTCGCCACCACCTGTGGCAGACCCGTGCTGATCTTGTCGATCGGGAGCGGGACACCGATGACACCGGTGGACAGCACCAGCACCTGCTCGAGGGAGAGGTTGAGCAGGGCTGCAGTCTCCGAAGCCATGGCGACGGCGTCCACCTCTCCCTGGGGCCCGGTGAGGGCATTGGCCACTCCCGAGTTGATCACGACGGCCTGTGGCTGGGCGTTTCGCAGATGTGACTGTGACACCCGCAGGGGTGCTGCCTGGACCTGGTTGGTGGTGAACATGGCGGCTCCGGTCGCCTGGGGCACGGATCGAACGATCGCCAGATCCTTGCGGCCGTTTCTCCGAATTCCACAGGGCACGCCGCCGGCGACGAAGCCGCCCGGTGCGGTTACGCTCACCGTTCCTCCCCGTACATCGAAGGTGCCGAAGTGCTGCTGTTCATGACGATTTCCCTGCTAGCCGGGCCGGATACGGTGTCGATCTGACATGCTGACTCGTGCTGAGTATTATGCAGTCTTGGAGAATAACACGCTTTTCGTGCTCAAAGGGCCCTCCAAGCCCGCCGGGAGAAGCAGCCACCATAGACGCCCACCGGCGCGTGGGATAGGGCGGAGGCCCGAGGCAGCGGCGGACCCGGCTCGAGGAACGGCATGAGCTCAGCAGACAGCCATCGGGTCGGCGTTCTCGGAGCTTCCGGTTTCGCCGGCGCCGAGCTGATGCGCCTGTGCGCCGGGCACCCTTCCTTCGAGATTGTGTTCGCATCGGCGGAGAGCCAGGCGGGGGTCCAAGTCGGTTCCCTCTACCCCAGCCTGGCCGCCGACTACCCCGACATGGAGTTCCGCAAGTGGGAGGAGGTCCCCGAAGGCCTGGACGTCGTGTTCGTCGCCCTGTCCCACGGCGTATCTCAGGAGGTCATCCCCCACCTCGTCGCCAAACACATCATCGATCTCGGCGCGGATTTCCGGCTCGACGATCCCGACCTGTACCCGAGGTGGTACGGCTGGGAGCACGCGACGCCGGAGCTGCTCGACGACTTCGTGGCCGGGGTGCCCGAGTTGTTCCGTGACGAGATTCGCGGGGCGCCCGCCGTCGCCGTTCCCGGCTGTTACGTGACAACGGCGACGCTGGCACTGGCCCCGCTGCTGGCGGCCGGTCTCATCGAGGCAACCGGAATCGTGGTCAACGGGGTCAGCGGTGTCTCCGGCGCCGGGCGCGGTGCAACGGCAGGCACATCGTTCTCGGCGGCGAATGAGAACTTCGCTCCATACGGCCTGCTGGACCACCGTCACACCCCGGAGATGGAGATGATCTTGACCCGCATAGCTGGAGAACAGACCGAGTTGCTGTTCACTCCCCATCTGGCGCCGATGACCAGGGGCATCCTGGCGACGTGTTACGCCAGACCGAGCGGTGACCATCACACCGAGGATCTCCTGGAGGCGATGGCTTTGCAGTATGCAGGAGAGCCTTTCGTCTCGGTGCTCACCGGCATCCCGTCGACAAAGGCGACGCTGGGATCCAACGCCGTCCACATGACGGCACGACGCGACCAACGCACCGGTTGGGTCGTCGCCATCGCCGCCCTGGACAACCTGGTCAAAGGGGCCAGCGGCCAGGCCATGCAATGCGCCAACCTGGCGATCGGCATCGATGAGGCATCGGGGTTGGTGAGCGCGGGGCTCTATCCATGACCGACTCCCCGGGTGCCGCAGACTTCTTGAGCGAGGCGCTTCCCTACATCCAGCGCCGTGCCGGGCAGACGATCGTGGTCAAGACCGGAGGAAGCGCTCTCGCCGATCCGGAGCTGGCTCGCCAGATCGCCGGCGACGTCGTCTTGATGCACTCGGTCGGGATCCGATGCATCGTCGTTCACGGTGGTGGACCACAGATCTCGGAGCTGCTGGAGCGGTTCGGCAAGGCAATCGAGTTCAAGGAAGGACACCGCGTCACCGACGCCGAATCCCTCGAGATCACCCGGATGGTTCTCGTGGGAAAGGTGAATCGCGACATCGTCTCGGAGATCAACCGGCACGGCCCGATCGCCCTCGGCGTGTCCGGCGAAGACGTCGGGCTCATCCTGGCAGAGCAGAGACATCCGGAGCTGGGTTTCGTCGGCAACGTCAAGGCGGTGAATCCCCGGATCCTCGAACGCCTGCTGGCCGAACAGCTCATCCCCGTGATCTCCACCATCGGCACCGACGGAGAGGGCCAGGCCTACAACATCAATGCCGACATCGTCGCCGGGGCGATCGCCGCCGCGGTCGATGCCGCCAGGCTGATCTATCTGACCGACGTCGATGGTCTGCTCGAGGATGTTTCCGATCCTGAATCCCTCACCGCACAGGCGACCGACAGCCAGATCGAGGCCCTGATCGAAGAGGGCTCGATTCGCGACGGGATGCTTCCCAAGCTCGAAGGCAGTCTCGCCGCGGTACGCGGCGGCGTCGGATCGGCCCACATCCTCAACGCGACGACGCCCCACGCCCTGCTCGTTGAGCTGTTCACCGACCAGAAGCTGGGAACCACGATCCGGCGGGCGCAATGACGTCCGCCAGTTCCGCCGCGCCCGGAGCAGACCCTCTCCACAGCCTTCGACCGAGATCTAGGATCGCGGCCCCATGACCCGACCACAGACGATGCTGGACAAGGTATGGGACGACCACGTCGTCCGCAGCGCCCCCGGCGAGCCCGACCTGCTCTATGTCGACATGCACCTCATCCATGAGGTGACGTCTCCACAGGCCTTCGAGAGCCTCTCGTTGGCCGGGCGCCGGGTGCGCAGACCCGAGCTCTGCATGGCGACCGTCGACCATGGCATCCCCACGGTGGGCCGGGAGCTCGGCATCAGGGACCCGCAGTCGAAGCGCCAGATCGAGGCGCTCGAGCAGAACTGCGCCGAGCACGGCATCACGCTGTTCGGCGTCGACGACCTGCGACAGGGCATCGTGCACATCATCGGCCCCGAGCAGGGCCTCACCCAGCCCGGCATGGTCATCGTCTGTGGCGACTCGCACACCTCGACCCACGGTGCCTTCGGAGCGCTCGCCATCGGCATCGGCACCTCGGAAGTCGGACACGTGCTGGCCACCCAGACCCTCCCCCGCCACAAACCCGGCTCGCTGGCGATCACCGTCGACGGCGACCTGCCCCTCGGTGTGACCGCCAAGGACATCATCCTCGGAATCATCAGAGAAATCGGTGTCAACGGTGGTTACGAGACGGTCATCGAGTACCGCGGCAGCACCATTGCCGGGCTGTCCATGGCGGGCCGGATGACGGTGTGCAACATGTCCATCGAGGCCGGGGCAACCGCGGGGATGATCGCACCGGACGAGACGACCTTCGCTTACCTCGAAGGCAAACCGTACGTGCCGACGGGCGCCATGTGGGACGAGATGGTGGCCTTCTGGCAGACCATCCCCTCCGATGGCGACGCCGTGTTCGACCGCGAGGTCGCTATCGATGCGGCCGCCCTGGCGCCGTTCGTCTCGTGGGGTATCAATCCCGCCCAGGTCGTCGAGATCACCGGCCGGGTCCCCTCGCCGGACAGCTTCGACGACCCACGAGAGCGCGACGGCGCCGCCCGCGCCCTCGACTACATGGATCTAGAGGCGGGGACGGCGATGACGGACATCGGGATCGACCGCGTGTTCTTCGGCTCGTGCACCAACGCCAGAATCGAGGACCTCCGTGCCGGGGCCGAGGTCATACGAGGCAGAACGGTGCACCCCGACGTCGACGCCATGGTGGTGCCCGGCTCCGGCCTGGTGAAGCTGCAGGCCGAAGAGGAGGGCCTCGACCGCATCTACAAGGAGGCCGGGTTCGAGTGGCGCGATGCCGGCTGTTCGATGTGTCTCGCCATGAACGACGACATCCTGTCGCCGGGAGAGCGATGCGCCTCGACGTCCAACCGTAACTTCGAGGGCAGACAGGGTCGCGGCGGGAGGACCCACCTGGTGAGCCCGCAGATGGCCGTCGCCGCCGCCCTTGCCGGGCATTTCGTTGACATCAGGGAGTGGCAATGAAGCCGGTGTCGATCGTCGAAGGTCAGATGGCACCGTTGCCAGACGCCAACATCGATACCGATCAGATCATCCCCAAGCAATTCCTCAAGGGGGTGAAGCGCACCGGGCTGGGGCCGAACCTGTTCTACAACTGGGCGCACGACGTCGAGGGCGAGCGCGAGCCGGCTTTTGTGCTCAACCGGCCCGAATATGCGGAGGCCTCCGTGCTCGTCGCCGGCCCCAACTTCGGGTGCGGTTCTTCCAGAGAGCACGCGGTGTGGTCGCTGCACGACGCCGGGTTCGACGCCATCCTGGCGCCCTCCTTTGGGCCGATCCTGGAGAACAACTGCTACCAGAACGGATTGTTGCCGGTGGTGCTCAGTGAAGAAGACGCCGCCAAGTTCGCCGAGCTGGCAACCGATCCTGCGAACTCGGTGACGATCGACCTGCCGGCTCAACAGGTGTCCTCCGGCGACTTCACCGCCACGTTCGACATCGATCCCCATGTCAAACAGCGCCTGCTCAACGGCTGGGATCAGGTGGACATCACGTTGCAGTCTGTCGCCGACATCGAGGCCTACGAGTCGTCCCGCCCCCGCTTCATGCCCGCACTGGGCTGAGCGACGTCGAGACGGCGGCGCAGCTCTTTCACCTGACCCAGCACGCTTTGTGGACTACCGCTGCCGGGGCTACGCAGGCTGCGAGCCGCCTCGTCTGGATCACTCGGCTCGATGTCGGCGAGTGTGATGGCGCTGCCCTCGACATCCTCCTCGCCGACGTCGCCCAGGCTGCGCCCGTCGACATCCAGCCGGCTCAGCAGGGCCCCTACCTGTCGATGGGCGTCGCGGAACGGGACACCGCGCGATACCAGGCGCTCGGCGAGCACCATGGCCACCGTCTCCGCTGCCGGGTGCGGGGGGTGGAACTCGATGACGCCCACCAGCTCGGTGAGCACCACCAGTGATCCGGCGGCGGTGTCGTCGGCATGGAAGACGGCGCGTTTGTCCTCCTGGAGATCCCGGTTGTACGCCAGCGGCAGGCCCTTCTGCATGGCGAGCATGGTGACGAGGTCACCGAGCACGACGGCGGCTCGTGATCGGACCAGCTCGGCGACGTCGGGGTTCTTCTTGTGGGGCAGGGCAGAGGAGCCGGTGGCGTGGCTATCGGGGATGGTGATCCAGGCGAACTCTGCGCTGGACCACAGCACCAGGTCCTCGGCGAACCGGGACAGGTGCGCCATGAGCTGGGCACAGGCGAAGACGTACTCGGCAACGAAATCCCGGCTCGCCACCGCGTCGAGAGAGTTGGTGAACACCGCTTCGAACCCGGCTTCGGCGGCGGCCACATCGGGACGCAGCGACAGCGTGCTGCCACCACCGGCGCCCGCACCCAGCGGCGAGACACCGATCCGGCCGGCGGCGTCGGCGAAACGTTCCCGATCCCGCAGCAGCATCCAGGCGTAGGCCGCAAGCGGATGCCCCAGCGACACCGGCTGGGCCTGCTGGAGATGGGTGTAGGAGGGGACCACGACGTCGGCCACCTGCTCGGCGCGATCGGCGAGCACCGAAACCAAACGGTCGATGTCTCCCATACGACCGGTCGCCGCCGCAACCAGGTACAGCCGCAGGTCGAGGGCAACCTGATCGTTTCGGCTGCGCCCGGTGTGCACTTTGTTGCCGACGTCTCCTACCAGCTCCACCAGGCGGCGCTCGACGGCGGTGTGCACATCCTCGTCCGTCGGCTCGTAGGTGAACCTTCCGGCTGCGGCTTCCTCAGACATCTGCTCGAGCCCGGCGACGAGGTCCCGGGCTTCTTCGTCGCTGACCAGCCCGGCGGCGTCGAGGGCACGGACGTGGGCGATGGAGCCATGGATGTCGACGAGGAGCAGGCGGCGGTCGGCGGGGTCGGAGGTGAAGTCCCACACCACCTGGCTGAGGGGCTCGGTGAAGCGCCCGCCCCACAGCGTCATTCGCCCTCCCCCATGCGAGCCTCGGCCAGCCGGCGCAGGCGAAGGGCGTTGAGGCGGATGAAGCCACCGGCGTCGGCCTGCTCGTAGACGTCATCGGCCTCGAAGGTGACGGTTGCGGCGTCGTACAGGTCGTGCAGGTCGGATCTGCGGCCGACCACGCTGAGGCCGCCCTTGTACAGCTTGAGTCGTGCCTCGCCGTTGACCCGGTCCTGGATGCGGTCCATGAAGGCCTGCAACGCCTCGCGCTCAGGGGAGAACCAGAATCCGTTGTACACCATCTCTGCGTACCGGGGCACCAGTTCGTCCCTGAGGTGGACCACCTCACGGTCGAGCGTCAGCGATTCGACGGCCTTGTGAGCGTGGTGAAGGACGGTGCCCCCCGGTGTCTCGTACACGCCGCGGCTCTTCATGCCGATGAAGCGGTTCTCCACGATGTCGACCCGCCCGACGCCGTGAGACCCTGCGATCTCATTGAGCCGCTCGAGCAATGGGAGCGGTGCGAGGGCGGTGCCGTTGACGGCAACCGGCGACCCGTTCTCGAAGGAGACGGTGACCTCTTCGGGCTCGTCGGGGGCGAGCTCGGGATCGGTGGTCATGCGAAACATCCCCGGCGGCGGTGCCACCCACGGGTCTTCGAGCACGCCTCCCTCATAGGAGACATGCAGCACGTTGGCATCCATCGAGAACGGCTTCTCCGGAGTGACCGGAACCGGGATTCCACGCGCCGCCGCATAGGCGACCAGGTCGGCCCTGCCCGCCAGATCCCACTCCCGCCACGGCGCGATCACCTCGATGTCCGGTTGCAGCGCATAGGCAGACAGTTCGAAGCGCACCTGGTCGTTGCCCTTCCCGGTGGCGCCGTGGGCAATGGCGTCGGCGCCCACCTCGGCGGCGGCCCGCACCAGGCCGGCGGTGATCACCGGGCGCGCCAGCGAGGTGCCCAACAGGTAGTACCCCTCGTAGACGGCATTGGCCCGCATCGCCGCCAACACGTAGTCCTCGACGAACTCGGCTCGTAGGTCGTCCACGACGGCCTCGATCGCCCCGGTGGCCACCGCCTTGGCGCGAGCATCGCCGACCTCTTCGCCCTGCCCCACGTCGGCGGTGTAGGTGAACACCTCGGCGCCGTAGGTCTCCTGGAGCCAGGGCACGATCACCGACGTATCCAGACCTCCTGAATAGGCGAGCATCACACGCTTCATACCGTTCCTCCTATGGCTTCCAGGCGATCGGCAACCGACTCGCCCTCGATTCCTTGCCCACCCACCACCAGCACGGTGTCGTCACCGGCGACGGTGCCGACCACGCCCTCGACGTTGGACTCGTCGATGGCTCTGCCGACCACATGGGCCGCACCCGGCAGGGTGCCAACCACGACGAGGCCGCCGGTCGGCGTGATCTGGAGCACGTACTCATCCAGGGCGCGCGCCAGTTCGCGGTGTGACCCATCCACCGGCACTGCGGACCCGATGCGATACCGCGCCGGGCCGTCGGCGCCGATCTGTCGGACCGCGCCCATCGTGTTGAGGTCGCGCGATACCGTCGCCTGGGTGACATAGATCTGCTCGGCTTCGAGCAGGCGAATCAGGTCCGCCTGGGTGGCGACGGAGTGCTCGGAGAGCAGACGGCGAATGGCCCGATGGCGAGCGTTTGGCATCCGATCAGTATATGCATATACGCATAGTATCTCTCCGCGAGCCGGTTGACGCGACGACGGCTCTGCTGCATACTCGAACAGCCATGACAGAGGACACGCTGCTGACGACAATCATTATCCGCTGAGGAGCCGGCGACACCAGCCGGACTCCGCTTCTCGACCTCCGCATCTGCGGGGGTCTTTTGTATCCCCAGGGAGCGAGCCATGCCGAACCGAATCGAGATCTACGACACGACCCTGCGCGATGGGACCCAGGCCGCCGGTCTGTCCCCCACCGTCGGAGAAAAGCTGCGGGTGGCGCGACTGCTGGATCGCCTTGGTGTGGACTTCATCGAGGGCGGCTGGCCGGGGGCGAACCCCAAGGACGACGAGTTCTTCGAGCGCTCCCGAGACGAGCTCGACCTGGAGACGGCGACCCTGGTCGCCTTCGGATCGACCCGCCGGCCGGGCACCGAGCCGGAGCACGATGAGCAGCTGCGCCGGCTCGTCGACACCGGTACCGAGGTGGTGTGCATCGTCGGCAAGAGCTCGCTGCGCCACGTCACCCATGCCCTGCACGCCTCCTCCGACGAGGGCATCGCCATGGTGGGCGATTCGATCCGGTACCTGCGGAGCCACGACCGCCGGGTCTTCTTCGACGCCGAGCACTTCTTCGACGGCTACCGCGACGAGCCCGCCTTCTCCCTCGCCGTTCTCGAAGCGGCAGCGGATGCCGGCGCCGAACGTCTCGTGCTCTGCGACACCAACGGTGGCTCGCTGCCCGCACAAGCCGAACAGGTGGTCGCTGCGGTCGCCGAGCGGTTTGCCGTCCCCCTTGGCGTGCACTTCCACAACGACAGCGGCTGCGCCGTCGCCAACTCGCTGGCCGCCGTCGCCGCCGGAGCCTTCCAGGTGCAGGGCTGTGTCAACGGATACGGCGAGCGCACCGGAAACGCCGACCTGTGCACCCTGATCCCCAACCTCACCCTCAAGATGGGACGAAGCACGCTGCCGGAGGCGAATATCGAGCTGCTGTACCCGGTGGCGCACGAGATCGCCGAGGTGATGAACGCACCCATCGACCGGCGCCACCCCTACGTCGGATCGGCTGCCTTCGCCCACAAGGCGGGTTTGCACACCTCGGGCCTGGCCCGCCTCGACGGTGCCTACGAGCACGTTGCCCCTGCGCTGGTAGGCAACTCTCGGAAACTGCTGTTCTCAGAGCTGATGGGACGCTCCACGTTGCTCAGTGCCGCCGCAGAGCGGGGCTGGGATCTCGATGCGGAAACGGCCCAGGTCGTCGTCGATCGGGTCAAGGACCTCGAACATGCCGGTTACCAGTTCGAGGCCGCCGACGGATCCTTCGAGCTGCTCGTCCGCGACACCATGGGCTGGCAGCAGCAGTTCTTTACCGTCCTGTCGCGCACGGTGGCCCTGCACGATGATGGGGAGACGGAGCCGACCGCCGTGGCCACGCTCCGGATCGGACTGGGCGGTGAAGAGCTGGAGGTGTCGCAGGCCGGGGACGGCCCGGTGCACGCCCTGGATCAGGCACTGCGAGCCGCCCTCGAGCCGGCCTATCCCGAGCTGAAAGGCGTGCACCTCACCGACTACAAGGTGCGTGACCTCGATTCAGCGGACGGCACTGCGGCCAGGGTGCGAGTCCTGATCCAGACCTCGAACGGGGAGCGGGACTGGGGCACGGTCGGCATCCACCACAACGTGATCGAAGCCTCGTGGCAGGCAATGCGCGACGGGATCATCGTCGGGTTGCTGCACGCCGGTGTGGAACCGGCGTCCTAGGTCCCGGTCGACCAGGAGGGTGGCGTGAGCACGGCGCCGGTCTCGGCCGAGCCGACCAGCGCCGCGTATTTGGCCAGGGCCCCCTTGGTGTATCGCGGCGGGGGCGGCTGCCACCGCCGGCGACGAGTATCCAGCTCGGTCTCGTCGACGAGCAGATCGGCCCGCCGGTCGGGCACGTCGATCCGGATCGCATCCCCCTCCGCAACCAGGGCGATCGGGCCGCCACGAGCCGCCTCCGGTGCCACGTGACCGATGCTGAGGCCGGTGGTCCCCCCGGAAAACCGGCCGTCGGTGATCAGGGCGACATCCTGGCCCAGCCCCGCTCCCTTGATGGCAGCGGTGATCGCCAGCATCTCTCGCATGCCGGGGCCGCCGTTGGGGCCCTCGTAGCGGATCACCACCACATCTCGTGGATGAATGTCGTGGGCGTACAGCGCATCGAGCGCCTCGTGCTCGTCGTCGAACACCCTGGCCCTGCCCTCGAAGACGACCTCTTCGATGCCGGCGATCTTGAGCACCGCACCCCCCGGCGCCAGGCTTCCCCGCAGCACCGCAATGCCCCCTTGTGGCGCCATGGGGTTCGACACCGCGTGGATCACGTCCTGGTCGGAAGGAAGGGTGACTCCTTCGAGGTTGTCGGCCACCGTGGCGCCGGTGACGGTGAGGGCATCCCCGTCGAGCAGGCCGGCTTCGAGCAGTGCGGACATGACGACCGGCACGCCGCCGATGCGGTCCACGTCCACCATGTGATAACGCCCGAACGGGCTCAGGTCGCCCAGGTGAGGGACACCGCGGCTGATGCGATCGAAATCCTCCAGGGTGAGATCGACGCCGGCCTCGGCGGCGATGGCCAGCAGGTGGAGCACAGCGTTGGTCGATCCGCCGAGCGCCATCACCACCGTGATCGCGTTGTCGAATGCGGGGCGGGTGAGGATGTCACCGGGGCTGATACCGGCCTCCATCAGGTGCATCACCGCCTCGCCGGAGCGCTCGGCGTATTCGTCGAGCCGGTCGTCGATGGCAGGAACGGTGGCGCTGCCGGGCAGCGCCATACCCAGGGCCTCCCCGACGGCGGCCATCGTGTTGGCGGTGAACATGCCGGCGCAACTACCGGCACCGGGACAGGCCGCCTTCTCCAGATCCACGAGATCCTCCTCGCTCAGCTTGCCCTCGGCGTACGAACCGATGCCTTCGAAGACGGTGACGATCGAGATGTCTTGCCCGCGCCACCGCCCGGGCAGACTGCTGCCCCCATAGAGAAACACGGCAGGGAGGTCGAGGCGGGCCGCCGCCATCAGCATTCCGGGTAACGACTTGTCGCAACCGGCTACGGCGACGATGCCGTCGAACCGCTCGGCATGCATCACCAGCTCGACGGAGTCGGCGATCACCTCGCGCGACACCAGCGAGGCTCGCATCCCCTCGTGCCCCATCGAGATGGCGTCGGAGACGGCGATCGTGGTGAACTCGAGCCCGACCCCACCGGTCGCCCTCACGCCGCGTTTTGCCGCCCTCGCCAGGCGCGGGCCGCTCAGGTTGCACGGGGTGACCTCGTTGCCGGCAGAGACGACTCCGATTTGGGGTTTGGCGAAGTCATCGTCGGTGAGCCCTACCGCCCGCAGCATGGCTCGCGCCCCTGCCCTGGTCGGCCCTTCGGTCACGTCCTGAGATCTGATCTTGTCCGCCATATCGACCCGATCCTAAGAGGCTCGGCGGAGGCGTGTGAAGCCGGCCTGACGACCCGCCGAGCCGTGGCCCGAGCGGCCCGCCGCGAAGCGGCATGAGCGGGAAATTCGGAGGACACGCGGAGGGCTGTGACCGCGGCCCTCAAGGAATGGGGGTTTGGAGGCGATAGCTATTGACACAACCGATATCGATCGGCATACTGCCTCAACTCATATGACCAACACACCACTGACCACCGTATTGCTTATCACTTAGCGCACGCGTTCCAACAACGCGTGCGCCTCGACCCTCCGCCACCGGCCGGAGGGTCTTTCATTTCTCCACCGAGCACCCGATATGACCACCGACACTCACATCACAGGAGCCCAGGCCCTCATCGCAGCCCTGGAGCGCGAAGGTGTCGATGTGGTATTCGGCATACCGGGCGGCGCCATCCTCCCCGCCTACGACCCGCTGCTCGACGGGTCGATGCGCCACGTCCTTGCCAGGCACGAGCAGGGCGCAGGACACATGGCGGAGGGGTACGCCCAGGCCACCGGCCGGGTCGGGGTTGTGATCACCACCTCGGGCCCGGGGGCCACCAACCTGATCACGCCGCTGCAGAACGCCCTGATGGACTCGACGCCGATCGTGGCCATCACCGGTCAGGTGTCGTCGGGGGCCATCGGCACCGACGCCTTCCAGGAGGCATACACCAGCGGCCTGGCGATGCACTGCGCCAAACACTCGTACCTGGTCACCGACGCCGACGACATCGTCCCCGTGATCCAAGAGGCGTTCCATCTGGCGGGGACCGGGCGTCCCGGCCCGGTGCTGGTCGACATATCCAAAGATGCCCTGAAAGAGCTCACCCGGCTCGGCGATCCCCAGCCGGTGGTGATGGAGGGCTACAACCCGACCATCGAGGGCAACTTCCGGCAGCTGCGTGCCGCCATCGAGCTCCTGGAAGCGGCGCAGCGCCCGGTGCTGTTCGTCGGCGGAGGTGTGATCAAGGCCGGCGGCAACCGCGAGTTGCTCGCCTTCGCCGAGGCTGTCAACGCTCCGGTGGTCACCACGCTGATGGCGAGGGGCGCCTTTCCCGACCAGCACCGTCTCGCCCTCGGCATGTCGGGCATGCACGGCAACTACACCGCGACAACCGCGATACAACGATCCGACCTGCTGTTCAGCATCGCTGCCCGCTTCGACGACCGGGTCACCGGCGACCTTGCCACCTTCGCTCCTGAGGCCAAGGTCGTACACATCGACATCGACCCCGCCGAGATCGGCAAGGTGGTCCACACCGACGTCCCCATCGTCGGCGACGCCAGGGTGGTGCTCGGCCAGCTGTTGACGACGCTCGAAAAGCAACGTGGACAGGCGGCGCCTCCCCAGCGCACCGCCTGGTTCGAGACCCTCGCCGACTGGCAGCAGCGGTACCCGCTGGCCTACGACCAGGACCCCGATGGGCCGATCAAGGTGCAGTATTTCGTCGATCAGCTCCAGGAGGCGACCGGCGGAGAGGCGGTGGTGGTCGCCGGGGTGGGTCAGCACCAGATGTGGGTGTCGCAGTTCTGGCGGTTCACCGAGCCGCGCTCGTGGATCAACTCGGGTGGCCTGGGGACGATGGGCTTTGCGGTCCCGGCGGCGATCGGCGCCAAGGTGGCGCGACCCGACGACCTGGTCTTCGCTCTCGACGGGGACGGCTGCTTCCAGATGACGTGCCAGGAGCTCATCACCGCGGCTACCGAGCAGATTCCGATCAAGGTCGCCGTGTTCAACAACCACGGCTACGGCATGGTCCGGCAGTGGCAGCGGCTCTTCTACGGAGGGCGGTACTCGGGCACCGACCTCGGCACCGTCGCTCCCGACTATCCAGCGCTTGCCGAGTCGATGGGCTGTGTCGGCTTGCGCGCCGATCGGCCCGCAGAGGTGGCCCCGATCATCGACAAGGCCCTGGCCATCAACGACCGCCCTGTGGTCATCGAGGTCGTGGTCGACCCAGACGAGATGTGTTTCCCGATGGTCACCGCCGGCGGATCCTGCAACAACGTCGCCATGGGCCCGGAGGACTTGTGATGCGCCATACGCTGTCGGTTGTGGTCGAGGACCGATCCGGGGTCCTGGCGCGGGTGGCGTCGATGTTCGCCCAGCGCGCCTTCAACATTCACTCGCTGGCGGTCGGCCCGACCCATGAGGAAGGCCGGTCCCGGATCACGCTGGTGGTGGATGCCCCCGACGTCGAGCAACTGACCAAGCAGCTGTACAAGTTGGTCAACGTGCTCAAGGTCACCGAGCTGGCCCCCAACGAGGGTCTGGAGGCCGAGATTATGCTGGTACGCGTTGCCGCCGGACCGGACACCAGGGGCACGGTCGTGGAGATGGCATCGATGCTCGAGGCCACCCTGATCGACCTGGGACCCAGCTCGGTCACGTTTCAGGTGGCAGGCGATCCGGATAAGCTCGCCCGGTTCCTGGAAGTGATGGAGCCGTTTGGTGTCGTGGAGCTGGTCAAGTCCGGCCGTATCGCCATCGGCAGGAAACGCACCCGGGTCGCGACCGCGAGATGACAGGAGAGCCTATGACCGCCAAGATCTTCTACGACACAGACGCCGACCCCGGCCTGATCACCGCCAGGCGGGTGGCCGTTATCGGATACGGGAGCCAGGGCCACGCCCACGCCCAGAACCTGGCCGACTCCGGTGTCGACGTGGTGGTCGGCCTCCGTGAGGGCTCGGCGTCGTGGAAGGCGGCAACGGATGCAGGGCTGTCGGTCGCCACGCCCGGCGAGGCCGCCGCGTCGGCAGATCTGGTCATGATGCTCATCCCGGATCAGCATCAGCCGGCGGTGTACGCCGAGCTGGAGCAGCACCTGGCGCCGGGCGACGCCCTGTTCTTCGCCCACGGTTTCAACATCCACTTCGGGCACATCGAGCCCCCGGAGGGCGTCGATGTCGCCATGGTCGCTCCCAAGAGCCCCGGGCACCTGGTGCGTCGCACCTTCGAGCAGGGAAGCGGTGTACCCGCTCTGGTTGCCGTCGCCCAGGATGCCACCGGCAAGGCGCTGCCGATCGCGCTCTCCTATGCCTACGGCATCGGCGCCACCCGCGCCGGCGTCCTGGAGACCACGTTTCGCGAGGAGACCGAGACCGACCTGTTCGGCGAGCAGGTCATCCTGTGCGGCGGCGTCTCCGAGCTGATCAAGGCCTCGTTCGAGACGCTGGTCGACGCCGGCTACGCCCCGGAGTCCGCCTACTTCGAGGTGCTCCATGAGCTCAAGCTGATCGTCGACCTGCTCTTCGAGGGCGGGCTGAGCTGGATGCGCTACTCGATCTCCGATACCGCCGAGTACGGCGACTACACGCGGGGCAAGCGCATCATCACCGACGAGACCCGCCAGACGATGCGCCAGATCCTCGCCGAGATCCAATCCGGCCAGTTCGCCGCCGAGTGGATGGAAGAGAACGCACAGGGTGCCCCCAACCTGCTGGAACAGCGGGAGCGGGAGCGGGACCACCCCATCGAGCAGGTAGGGGCCGAACTGCGCAAAATGATGCCCTTCCTCGACGAGCAGTATCCCCCCTCATGAAGTGGCTCACTTCCTTGCGGGGTTTGCTGGGCCTTACGGGGCCGGGCAGCCAACACCGCTGACCCGGCCTCCCGCAGCAAGCCAACGACGAACACCGGACAAGGAAGTGAGCCCATGACAGACCGAGTATTGATTTTCGACACCACCCTGCGCGACGGAGAGCAGTCGCCCGGCATCGCGCTGAACACCGAAGAGAAGCTGGAGATCGCCGGCCAGCTGACCCGACTCGGGGTGGACATCATCGAGGCCGGGTTTCCCGCGGCCTCGGACGGGGACTTCGAGGCGGTCCAGGCAATAGCCCGCCAGATAGAAGGCCCCGTCATCGCCGCCTTGGCCAGAGCCAACGAGGCCGATGTCGACGCCGCCTGGCAGGCCATCGAGGATGCGAAAAGGCCTCGCATCCATGTGTTCATCGCCACCTCGCCGATTCACATGGAGCACAAGCTGCGCATGGAGCCCGCCGAGGTGACACAAGCCGTGGTCGCCGCGGTGACCAGGGCGCACGGCCTGTGTGACGACGTCGAGTTCTCCCCGGAGGACGCCACCAGATCGGACCCGGACTTCATGATCGAGGTGTGTCGCGCCGCCGTCGACGCCGGGGCAACGACGATCAACATTCCCGACACCGTCGGTTATGCCACGCCGGGGGACTTCGGGCAGCTCATCACCAGGGTGGTGGCCGAGGTGAAGGGCGAGCGCGACGACATCGTGATCTCGGCGCACTGTCACAACGACCTTGGCCTTGCCGTTGCCAACGCATTGGCCGCGGTCGACAACGGCGCCCGCCAGGTCGAGGGCGCCATCAACGGAATCGGCGAACGCGCCGGCAACACGTCGATCGAGGAAGTAGTCATGGCACTGCAAGTCCGATCCGACGCCTATGACGTCGAGACCGGCGTCCATACCGCCGAGCTGTACCCGACGTCACAGCTGGTGTCCGAGCTCACCGGCTACCCGGTGCAGTTCAACAAGGCAGTGGTCGGGCGCAATGCCTTCGCCCACGAGTCCGGAATCCACCAGCACGGCATCCTGCGTGAGCGCACCACCTACGAGATCATGGATCCCGAGGGTGTCGGTCAGGCAGGCACGGTGCTCGCCCTCGGCAAACACTCGGGGCGGGCCGCCTTCCGAGACGCCCTCGACAAGATCGGCGTCGAGGTGGAGGGTGATGCCCTGGAGGACGCCTTTGCCCGCTTCAAACAGCTTGCCGACCTCAAGGTGCAATTCACCGACCGTGACCTGGAGGCCATCGTCGATGAACAGTCGACGGCAGAGGATCTGATCGAGCTGCTCGGTGTCCAGGTCTCCGGCGGGACGGCGGTGACGCCGCGGGCGAAGGTCACGGTGCAGACCCGGGGCATGGAGTTCGAATTCGACACCGAGGGTGACGGCATGGTCGACGCCATATTCGAAGCGGCCACCGCCGCGTTCGGCGTCGAAGCCACCCTGCTCGGGTACAACGTGCGCCCGTTGACCCCCGGCTCGGATGCCATTGCCGAGATCGAAGTGACGATTCGCATCAACGGCGGGGTCTACAGCGGCATCGGTGTGTCCACCGACGTCGTCGAGGGCTCGGCGAGGGCGTTCATGGCCGCGCTCAACCGGGCGGCGGCGGCAAACGTCGCCAAGAAAGTAGCGGCAGCGGCCACCGAATGAGGATCGCCGTCGTCGGCGGAGACGGGACCGGGCCCGAGGTCGTCGCCGAGGCGAAGAAGGTGCTCGATGCGGCGGCCGAGCGGTTCGGACTCGCCCTCGACTACGTGGCGATGGACCTGAGCGGCTCGCGGTACCTGGCCACCGGGGAGATCCTGACCGACGGGGACCTCGAGCGGCTACGGTCGGCCGACGCCATCCTGTTCGGCGCCATCGGTCACCCCGAGGTGCCGCCCGGCGTACTGGAGCGGGGTCTGCTGCTCCGCATCCGGGGCGAGCTCGACCAATACATCAACCTGCGGCCCATCAAGCTGTATCCCGGCGTGGCCAGCCCGGTGGCGGGACTGGGTCCCGAGGACGTGGACATGGTGGTGGTGCGGGAGAACTCGGAGGGCCTGTATGCCGGATCGGGGCGTGTCGAGGGCGAGGGCACGCCGGGCGAGCTGGCGATCCAGGAGTCGGTCAACACCCGCTCTGCCATCGACCGATGCGTGCGCTACGCCTTCGAGCTGGCCAAACGACGCCCGCGGCGCCTGGTCACGCTGGTCGGCAAGACCAATGTGCTCACCTACGCCTGGGGGCTGTGGGAGCGGGTCACGGACGATATCGCTACCGAGTACCCCGAGGTGGACCTCGACTACGCCCACGTCGATGCTGCCTGCCTGTGGCTGGTCGAAGATCCCGGCCGGTTCGACGTCATCGTCACCGACAACATGTTCGGCGACATCATCACCGACCTCGGGGCCGCCATCCAGGGCGGCCTCGGCATCGCCTCGGGCGGCAACATCAACCCGGAGGGGGTCTCCATGTTCGAGCCGATCGGGGGCACCGCCCCCGGTTTTGAGGGCACGGGCACGATCAACCCGCTGGCTGCCATCGGTGCCGCCGCCATGCTGCTCACCGAGCTCGGCGAGACCGAGGCCGCCGAGGCTGTCGAACGTGCCGTCGCCGAAGTGGCCGGCTCACTTCCTTCGCTGCGGGCGGGTGAGATGGGCCTGACCACCTCAGGGGTCGGTGACCGCGTCGCCTCCTTGGTGGCCGGCTGAGCCTACGACGACCTCCGCTAAGGACCTTCCCAGCGTGATACCAGCGTTTAGGCGGCGCCGGTGCGGAGGTACGCGCTCCAACAGCTCAGCAAGATCAACGACTACACGACGACCGACGGGCATACATTCAGATTGGAACAGGCCGGCGAGACCAAGCTTCGAACGTAGAGTACGCGGAGAGTCCCATCGTCCGAAATCAGGCAAGCCCGACAGCGAGCAGTAATGAGTGACCCGATTCTTCCCATACGCGAGGTAACCAGCAAGGTGCTCGACGCAGCTCGGACGGCTCTTTTTAGCGCAGTCGTCGGCGACGCGATGGACCAGTTGGGTCTCGGTTGTCCTTTCCTATCACCACAGATCAAGCCGATTGATGACCAGATGGTCGTGGTCGGTCGGGCAATGCCGGTGACGGAAGTTGACGTCGACGCGGCAACGTCGGGCGAAGAGCCGTTCGGCCTGATGTTCGAGGCACTCGATGACCTGAGACCAGGTGAGGTCTACCTAGCGAGCGGCGCTTCCCCTACCTATGCCCTTTGGGGTGGTCTCATGAGTACGCGCGCGATGCGGCTGGGTGCGGTCGGGGCAGTCCTGAATGGCTACTCTCGAGACACGAAGGAGATCCGCTCCCTGTCGTTCCCGACTTTCTCTTTTGGTGGCTATGCCCGGGACCAGGCTCGACGCGGCCTTGTTGTCGACTATCGCACGCCCGTAACTGTTGGCGAAGTGACCGTGGCGCCCGGCGACATAGTCTTTGGGGATCTCGACGGGGTTTGCATCGTCCCGCAGGACGCCGCGATCGATGTGTTCAACGCGGCATTCGAGAAGCTGACCGCCGAGGACCTCGTGAGACGGCACATCGTCGCCGGCGGGACCAGTGCGGATGCATTCGAGAAGTACAAGGTCATGTAGGTCCTCGGTCTGGCTTCG